>JANPIC010000052.1:0-23724 GCA_031424795.1 Polaromonas sp.
TCGGCCAGCTCGGTGTAGACGCCTTTGCGGTTGATGACCAAGGGGGCCAGCAAGCCGATATGCTGGCCTTTGAAGTTTTTCAGGAGCTGTGAGACGATGCTGTCTGGCGTTTGCGGCTGTACGGCGGCACCGTCGTGGATGCAGTGCTGAATACCCAGTTTGACGTAGAGCAGTCGCAGGAAATGCCAGACTTCGGTGGTGGTGCCGACGGTGGATTTACGCCCACCCCGGCTGAGGCGCTGCTCAATCGCCACTGTAGGCGGGATGCCATAGACCGCGTCCACCTCGGGCCGCCCTGCTGGCTGCACGATGCTGCGGGCGTACGCGTTCAGGCTTTCCAGGTAACGGCGCTGGCCTTCGTTGAACAAAATATCAAACGCCAGCGTCGATTTACCCGAACCGCTGACGCCGGTGACGACGGTAAATTGGCCGTGCGGGATGTTGACACTGAGCGATTTCAGGTTGTGCTCTTTGGCGTTGACGATCTGGATATGCGTGTTTTCTGCATGCACCGGTGGTGTTAAGACCTGCGCTGGCATGACCCAGCCGCCCTTTTCCGCCACGCCGTGCGTGCCCAATCCCAGTGCGCTGTCGTAATCACGCAAGGCTTTGCCAGTGTGCGAGCTGGGGTGGCGGCGCAGGTCGTCTGGCGTACCAACGGCGACGATTTCTCCGCCTGCTTCGCCGCCTTCGGGACCCAGATCAACCAGCCAGTCGCTGGACCGGATCACGTCCAGGTTGTGCTCGATGATGATGAGGGAGTGGCCCGCATCCTGCAGCTTGCGCAAAGCGCGCATGAGCTTGGCGATGTCGTCGAAGTGCAAACCGGTGGTGGGCTCGTCAAACAGGAACAGCGTGCCTTTTGTGGCCACGGGCTGCCGGCTGGAACTGCCACTTTTGGCGGCTTCAGCCAAAAAGCCAGCCAGTTTGAGGCGCTGTGCTTCGCCACCGGACAAGGTCGGCACGGGTTGGCCGAGTTTGACGTATTCCAGACCCACATCGACGATGGGCTGCAGGGCGCGGATGACGTCGCGGTCAGTGGCAAAAATCGCGGCGGCTTCGCTCACCGTTAAATTCAATACATCAGCCACATTGAGACTCTTGTCCTGACGTTGGATGTGTACCTCCAGCACCTCGGGGCGGTAGCGCAGACCGTTGCAGTCTTGGCAGCGCAGGTACACATCGCTCAAAAACTGCATCTCGATGTGTTCAAAGCCCGAACCGCCACACAAGGCGCAGCGGCCATCGCCGCTGTTGAAGCTGAATTTGGAGGTGGTATAGCCACGCTGCTTGGCCAAAGGTGCTTGGGCAAACAGCTCACGCACAGCATCCCACGCACCGACGTAACTGGCGGGGTTGGAGCGGGCGGTTTTACCGATGGGGGACTGGTCAACAAACACCACGTCGCTGAGGTGGTCTGCGCCCAGCAGGCGATCATGCAAGCCGGGCGTGTCGGTCGCTTTGCCAAAATAACGCAGCAAAGCAGGAGCCAAAATATCCTGCACCAGACTGGACTTGCCCGACCCGCTAACACCGGTGATGGTAACCAGGCGCTGCAAAGGCAGATCAACCGTGACGTTTTTGAGGTTGTGCTCGCGCGCGCCTTCCAGGATCAAGCGTGGCGTGCTGTCGCTGACCAAACGCTGGAAACCCATGCCGATTTGTTTGCGGCCGCCCAAATAAGCGCCGGTCAAAGTATCGGCATGACGCAACTGCTCCGTCGTACCGTCGAACACGACTTGGCCACCGCGCTCGCCTGGGCCGGGGCCCATGTCGATCATGCGGTCAGCGGCCAGCATCACGGCCGGGTCGTGCTCGACCACCACTAGGGTGTTGCCCGCATCGCGCAGGCGCAGCATGGCCTGGGTGATACGCCCCATGTCGCGCGGGTGCAGGCCGATGCTGGGCTCATCCAGCACAAACAAGGTGTTGACCAACGACGTACCCAAGGCTGTGGTGAGGTTAATGCGCTGGACTTCGCCACCGCTCAAGGTGCGGCTTTGGCGATCCAGACTTAAGTAACCAATGCCGACATCGCACAGGTACTTGAGGCGGGTGTTGATTTCTTCATGCAACATCGCCAAAGCTTGCTGATCGCCGGAAGTGGCACTGCGCGAGGTATCTACCCCAACCACCTGCTCCACGACTTGACGGGCAAAGAACAGCCGCAGCTTGCCAATTGACAGTAGCATCAGATCGTGCAGACACAGACCTGGAAGTGCTTCTAATTGATCACGCGTCCAGACCGTACCGCTGGGCAGGAAACGCTGGGCGGGCGCAAGCACGGCATCCGCATCTGCTTTGCTACCGATGCGCCAGATCAGGCTCTCGGTTTTCAAGCGCGCGCCGTTGCAGGCTTCACACGTCGTGTAGCTGCGGTATTTGGACAGCAGCACGCGGATGTGCATTTTGTAGGACTTGGTCTCCAAATACTCAAAGAAGCGTTTCACGCCAAACCAGTGCTGGTTCCACTTGCCATTCCAGTTGGGCGAACCGTTGATGACCCAGTGCTTGTGTTCTGCCGTCAGCTTGTAATACGGCGTGTCGCGCGGGATGCCCGCCGCTTCGGCATGGCGCATCAGGTCGTCCTGGCATTCTTTCCAAGCGGGTGTCTGCATGGGTTTGATGGCGCCGGCGCGCAGGGTCAATTTGTCGTTGGGGATGACCAGACCGTAGTCCACCCCAATCACGCGACCAAAGCCTTTGCATTTTTCGCAGGCACCCACGGGGGAGTTGAATGAGAAGGCCGAAGGAATGGGGTCCGCATAGCGATGGTCGCTTTCTGGGCAATGCAGACCGGTGGAGAACTTCCACATCGCCCCCCCCTCATCACCTACATCACCTACAGCGCCGGCATAAACATTGACACGACCACTGCCGCGTTTAAGCGCCACTTCGATGGCTTCAATCACGCGCGACTTGTCTGTAGTTGCGATACGGAAGCGATCAGCGACTACATCCAACAATTTGCGTGGACCGGTGACTGTTGCGACCTCGCGTTCCGCTTGTACTTTGGTAAAACCACTGGCCGACAACCATTGGGTGACTTCTTCAGCTGTGGTTTGCGCTGGCAACTCAACCGGAAAAGTCACGGCCAGCCGGGGATCCTCCCCCATGGCGGCAGCACGTTCCCACATCTGGGCGTAAATGGACTCAAAGGAATCATGCCGAACGGGCAGTGCCGTGTCGCGATCAAACAACTGTGCCGCCCGTGCGAAATAGAGCTTCAGGTGATCGTTCAGCTCGGTCATGGTTCCAACAGTAGAACGCGAACTGCGCACAGGATTGGTCTGATCAATGGCAATGGCCGGAGGAACACCATCAACACGGTCTACCGCCGGCTTGTCCATGCGGTCCAGGAACTGCCTGGCGTAGGCCGAGAAGGTTTCAACGTAGCGGCGTTGGCCTTCGGCGAACAAGGTGTCGAACACCAGGCTTGATTTACCAGAACCGCTCGGCCCCGTCACAACGGTCAATTCACCGGTACGGATATCAAGATCAAGATTTTTGAGGTTGTGCTGACGCGCACCGCGGATGCGGATGGTTCCCTGTGCCATGAATGTGTTCTTTCCTAGATCGACTCACGATTCTAGGCAAGAAATTAGGCGATAGCCGAAGTTTTTGAATTAACCTTTTAATCGACCTAAATTTTCAGTTTCAAACACTGCCAAGAAGTGCATTTTCTAAAGCTAATGATTTTTCTGCACCAGCAGCTTCTTTGATTTTTGGGAAAAGTTGAACAAGTTGAGAATAACTGCCCGCCGCCTCCACCGCTAAATTTAAACGAAACCCACGAAAACCCATGCTTGCAGTGAGCTGCGTTGCCAAAGGATAAGCAAGCTTGTAGCGAGACTGCGCTTCATTCAGTTCAACAAACCCACCCAATGCCTCTGCGGCTTTCATTGGTGCATTTGCCTTTAATACAACTGGCTGATTTACTTCCTCCAGCAGACCAAGCGACACCATGTGATCAACATCAGCTCTTGTAAAGCCCAAGCCAACCAACATGGTCAATACATCATCGAGTGAACGCTCACCATTAAAAATAATAAGGGCTGAACGCTGCCTAGGACTAAGCGTGATTGAACGATCACTGATCGCTTTTTTGCCAACTTCTGTTTTTGTTAACCGCATGTCAATTTCAAAATGTTATCCATATCTACATTAGACAATAAATAAAACTTTAAACAATGAGGTTAATCCATTAAATGCGTATTAGCAAATTAACGCAAATTTAAGAAGCAATTGAAATTACTTTTGGGAAAGACATAAAACCATGCTTTTCTCCACTCATATCGATATCGCCGCCTTTGCTAAGCAAATAAAGTGCTACTGCTGCAAATAAGATAAATCCCACAACTATTTTCCACATGATATTTTCCTTGTATTGTTGAATGCTAACTAATTCAGTATATGCGCAACAAATTTGCAGACATAAAAAAGCCCTCCGAAGAGGGCTTTGGAGGAAGTTGTAGAGTAACGACAACTTCTTTCCTACGACTTACGTTTAGAAATTAATCGTTAGCGTAGATATCAACATCTTTCGTTTCTTTAACGAAAAGCATACCGATAACAAATGTCATGCCTGCAATAATAATTGGATACCACAAGCCGTTATACATGTTACCGGTTTGCGCCACGATAGCAAAAGCTGTCGTTGGCAACAAGCCACCGAACCAGCCGTTACCAATGTGGTAAGGCAAGCTCATGGATGTGTAACGAATACGGGTTGGGAACAATTCAACCAACATAGCAGCAATTGGGCCATAAACCATGGTCACCAAAAGCACCAGATAAGTAAGAATAGCCACAACCAAAGGTTTGTTCACCTTGGCGGGATCTGCTTTTGCTGGATAGCCTGCTGATTTCAAGGCAGCAGCCAATGCGCCAGACATGGCAGCTTCCTTGGCTTTTACAGTAGCGCCTTTGGCATCCTTATCAAAGCCGGCCAAAGCGTCTGTAGCCTTTTTGATGTCTTCTGGCTTAGCTGCAGCAGCTGTCAGGTCGGCTACTTTCTTGGTTGCAGCTTCTTTGGCAGCAGCAATATCAGCGTCAGAGGTTTTGGTCGAATCATAGCTGGCGATGACAGTTTCACCCACCTTGATGGTAGCTGGCGTGCCGGCAGGTGCTTCAACGTTGTCATAGCTCACAGAACCTGCTGACAATTTTTGTTTGGCCACATCGCAAGAGCTGGTGAACTTGACTGTACCGGTTGGGTTGAACTGGAAAGAACATTCTTTTGGATCAGAAGTAACCACAATCTTGTTTGCAAGTTGAGCGGCATGCAAATCAGGGTTTGCCGCTTTAGTCAAAGCCGTAAACACTGGGAAGTAAGTAACCACAGCCAACAAACAACCCGCCATGATGATGGGCTTACGACCAATTTTGTCAGACCATGCACCGAAGACAACAAAGAAAGGTGTACCGATAACCAAAGAAATGGCCACCAAAATATTGGCGGTAGCACCATCAACCTTGAGCGCTTGCGTCAAGAAGAACAAGGCATAGAACTGGCCTGAGTACCAGACCACAGCTTGTCCGGCGACAAGACCGACCAGCGCCAAGATGACGATTTTCAAGTTTTTCCATTGACCAAATGACTCAGACAACGGTGCTTTTGACGTTTTGCCTTCTGATTTCATTTTTTGGAATGCTGGCGACTCGTTCATGCTCAAACGAATGTACACAGACACGGCCAACAACAAGATAGAGACAATGAACGGAATACGCCAGCCCCAGTCAGCAAAAGCTGCTTCACCGATGCTGGTACGCACACCCAGAATCACCATCAAGCTCAAAAACAAACCCAACGTAGCCGTGGTTTGAATCCAAGCAGTGTAGGCACCGCGTTTGCCATGTGGTGCATGCTCAGCTACATAAGTAGCAGCACCACCGTATTCACCACCCAATGCCAAACCTTGCAACATACGAAGTGCAATGAGAATGACTGGAGCCGCAACGCCAATACTGGCATAGTTTGGCAACAAGCCGACGATGAACGTTGACACACCCATGATCAAAATCGTCACCAAGAAGGTGTACTTACGACCAATCATGTCACCCAAACGGCCAAAAATCAAAGCACCGAACGGACGAACAATAAAACCAGCCGCAAAAGCTAGCAGCGAGAAGATCGTGCGGGATGCAGGATCTAAAGCAGAGAAAAACTGGTTGCCGATGATGACCGCTAAAGTGCCATACAAGTAAAAGTCATACCACTCAAATACCGTACCCAATGATGAGGCAAAGATAACTTTCTTTTCCTCAGCAGTCATGGGCCGGTTTGCTAATGCTGTTGCCATTGATGCGTCTCCTATAGATAAAAAACTCACCCCGAATGAGGTGATGCCTGAATATCAACGAATCTACTGACCGGATTCTGACAATCTGTGACAAAAGTCTCATAAATACTAGGGTTATCCCTTGGAATTCAAGAGTTATTTTTGATTTTTCTACATTGCTTTTGAATTTACTTTTGAAATTGCTTTTACAGACGGGCTGCGCCGACAGGAATTTTTAAAACATCATCCCAAGCCGAACCCGCAAACCAGGCGTCTTGTTTTAAATAAGCCGCCAGCATAGGCAAAGCATCCAAACCAAAAAACAGTTTTCCATCCACCTCCAATGTGGGTACACCGAAAACGCCTTTGCCGATGGCAGTCTCTGTATGCGCTTTCAACAACTCTTTTACTTCTGGTCCGTTGGGATTCAAGGCTGGTTTCAGCAAATCCACCAACATTTGAAAACGCTGCATATCTGCCGCATCTTGGCCGCCATGCCAGACATGGTGAAACAAGGTCTCAACAACGTAGCGATTGGGCAATCCTTCTGCATTACTCGCCACAGCCAAACGCAACAGACCCAAAGGGTTGAAGGGGTGTTTAGTTGGCAGTCGCATCTCTATGCCCATTTCATGTGCCAACCATTGAACCTGTCGATACGTCCAGCTTCGTTTCGGCTCAATTTCAGCAGGACCGAGTTGCCCATGATGCTTCAACAATCCGGCAAACAGCACAGGCAGATACGTCACGTGGTAGTTCAAACCTTGCAAGGCCTCTGGCAAGCGCTCAAACGCCAGATAGGCGTAAGGAGAAATAACATCAAAATAAAAAGTGACGTGTTTCATATGCGTTATGCAGTCGCCAGATTTGCACGTTGTTGAATTTTGGACCAGATGCTGCGTTTGCCATCTTCACCTTCGTCGCCAATCCGCGACCAAGCCACGATTTCATCTAAGGAGCGAAAGCAACCTTCGCACAAGCCCGTATCGCCGCTCATGCGACAGACGGACGTACAGGGTGAAGGGACGACACTGGTACTAGCAAGCACCGCACGAGCAGCGTTCAAGATGCGATCCACCACTTCTCGCTGACTGCTTTGTGCAATGTCCGCCGCGCGAGTGTGCGTTAAAGTTTCCAAATCTTGCGGTTTGAGCTGAAAAACCGCATGGGGATGACCCGCAGCCGCCCACAGCGTTTCAAAACGCCAAAGTTCTGCGTCAATCAACACAACACAAGGGGTCGCATGCGCCAATGGTGATACACCCCCGATGGAAAACCCCGTTTTCTTTTTGACAAAATCCGCATCTGCACGTCCCAGACGATCTCCACTACAAACCAAGGCTTCCACTTTGATCTGATCGACACGCTTATCACCTGAAGTGATGACCAACACAGCCGCATCGTCTGATTTACGCTTGAAGACAATACTTTTGGCGATTTGCCCCAGCTCAACGCCCAAGGCATCTGCCGCTTGCTGTGCCGTTCGCGCAGCATCGGCCAGCATCACCGGCATGTGTGGATGATTTTTGGCCTGCAATGCACGTGCAACACGCTGCACGCCTTCGGGCAAAGCGGTCAATTCAGCACCACACATCACGCCGTCCTTTTGTTGAACAAGGCCTTCGCTGCACGTGAGTTCGTGGGTCGCTGTAAATAGTCGCTAATAAATTGTCCTGCATCGATCAGCTTATCCAAATCAATGCCCGTATCAATCCCCATGCCATGCAACATATAAATCACATCTTCAGTTGCTACGTTTCCTGTAGCGCCTTTAGCATACGGACAGCCGCCTAAACCTGCAATGGAAGTATCAAACTGCCAAATTCCCATTTCCAAACAGCGCAAGGTATTGCTCAAAGCTTGGCCATAGGTATCGTGAAAATGACCGGACACGTCATTGATGTCATACACCTGCAACGCGGCTTGAATAGCACGCTGAACCTTGATCGGTGTACCCACGCCAATCGTGTCTGCCACGCCAACATGTTGCACACCAATGTCGCGCATCAGCTCAGCGACTTTGGTGACCTGCTCAGGTGCGACATCACCTTCATACGGACAGCCTACAGCGCATGAAATAGCACCACGAACGGTAATGTGCTTTTCCTTAGCGGCTGCAACCACAGGACGAAAGCGCTCGATACTCTCTTCGATACTGCAGTTTATATTCCGCTGACTAAATGCCTCACTCGCCGCAGCGAACACCACAATTTCTTGCGGCCAAAGTTCCTTAGCTGATGCAACAGCGGCATTGAAACCTTGCAAATTGGGTGTCAGCACGGAATACCGCACGGTATTTTTACGTTGGATACCTGCCATCACGGCTGCGTTATCAGCCATTTGCGGCACCCATTTGGGGGAAACATAGCTTGTCACTTCAATTTCAGTCAGCCCCGCTTCTTGCAAACGGTGCACAAGTTCAATTTTCACTTCCGCGGGTACCGTTTGCTTTTCGTTTTGTAATCCGTCGCGTGGGCCTACTTCGACAATTTTGACGTAATTTGGCAGACTCATAGGGCAACTCCTAGTTTCAACAATTCCGCACCCTCAACCACTTGGTCGCCCGGTTGGTACAGCAATTCTTGCACCACACCGTCGGTTGGAGATGCAATCGTATGCTCCATCTTCATGGCATCCATGACCGCCAGCGCCTGCCCCTTCAAAACCTTATCACCCGCTTTGACCGAGAATGACACCACTTTACCCGGCATGGGCGCAGTTAAGCGTCCACCTTCCTCATGCGTCTCACCGGCATGCTCCAGCAAGTCAATTGCTATGATTTGCGTAGCGCCTTTATCAGTAAATATGCCGACTATATCGCCATTTTTATATGTTTTAGCAATGATGCGATATTTTGAAAAACTGATGTCAAAACCAGAGTCGGTGTGTGAATAGCTCAAAGTACCTGAAGTCTCACCCACCGTTAAATGCAAAGCACCGTCATGCAAATAGCGCAATTGTGCAGCGACTTGTCCACCATGAAACTCAAATTCAAACGCTCTTGCATGAATGCCATGCGACTGCCATCCATCGCGCTTGCTCCACGGGTCAGTCCATGCTGATCGACTTGAAACATTTTGGGCACTCTCGGCATGCAATGTATGCACCACCGCAGCGGCAACCGCCAGCGCAGCACCCACAGGCTCCTGGTTAAACAATGCGACCTGCTCACGGGGTATCAAGCCCGTATCCAAATTCGCTTGCGCAAAAGAATCGCTGCGCACCACATAGCGTAAAAACTGCACATTGGTGTTCAAGCCCACAATATGCGTCTTCGCCAGCGCATCATCCATGCGAGCTAAGGCCTGCTCACGCGTAGCACCATGCACGATCAGTTTGGCGATCATGGAATCGTAGTAAGGAGAAATCGTATCGCCTTCGCGTACACCAGAGTCAACACGCACATTGACTGCTGAGTTTCCACCAGCAGTCCGTTCAAACGTGACGTGCTCAGGCAAGCCATACACCTTCAACTGCCCGGTCGCCGGTAAAAATTGGTTGTCTGGGTTTTCCGCGCAAATCCGCGCTTCGATGGCGTGACCGGTGATGCGCAGTTGCTCTTGTTTAAGCGGCAACGGCTCGCCACTGGCCACCAACAATTGCCACTCCACCAAGTCCAGACCCGTGATCGCCTCGGTCACCGGATGCTCGACCTGCAAACGCGTATTCATCTCCATAAAGAAGAAATTCATCGCACCATCTGGTTGTTGCTCAACGATAAACTCCACCGTACCCGCGCCCACATAGTTCACCGCACGTGCTGCAGACACCGCAGTAGCCCCCATTTGCTGGCGCATCGCTTCTGACAAGCCCGGCGCCGGCGCTTCTTCTAGGACTTTTTGATGCCGGCGTTGTACCGAGCAATCGCGCTCAAACAAATACACGTAGTTGCCCTGCGTGTCGCCAAACACCTGAATTTCAATATGCCGTGGGCGTTGCACGTACTTTTCAATCAGCACGGCGTCGTCACCAAAACTGTTGATGGCTTCACGTTTGCACGAAGCCAAAGCCGCTGCAAAGTCTGCTGCCTTCTCAACAATCCGCATCCCTTTGCCACCGCCACCCGCACTGGCTTTGATAAGAACTGGGTAGCCCATGCTGTCGGCCTGCCCCTGCAGAAAAGCAGCATCTTGGTTTGCACCGTGGTAGCCCGGCACCAAGGGCACGCCAGCCTTTTCCATCAACTGCTTGGATTCCGCCTTCAGCCCCATCGCCTGGATCGCACTGGCCGGTGGCCCAATGAAGACCAATCCCGCAGCTTGGCAAGCTGTTGCAAACGCGTCGTTTTCGCTCAAAAACCCGTACCCAGGGTGAATCGCTTGCGCACCTGTTGCCAGCGCTGTTTCGATGATTTTTTCCCAGCGCAGATAGCTCTCTTTGGGCGAACTGGCTCCGATGTAGACGGCCTCATCACAGCTCGCGACATGCTTGGCGTGCGCGTCTGCATCTGAATAGACGGCTACGGTTTTGATACCCAACCTAGAGCACGTGGCGGCGACTCGGCAGGCGATTTCGCCACGGTTGGCGATTAGAATTTTTTTAAACATATTTTTAAATACTCACGGCAAAATGCTCATGGCGTCATTGCTAAATCATCGTTACTAAACCATCCGCTCAGTCTTTGCCAGATGGCTTTGAGATATTTCACCAAAACAACCAATAACCAAATACTCAAAACCAAGACGATGGCTAAGGTGATGCCAAATGCGACGGGGTGGTTCGTCGCCAACCACATCATGCCCATCACCGCGCCATCTTCAACCAAACTCACGGCAATATTGCTAAATGGCTCGGGCGATGTATTCACCGCAGCGCGCGTGCTGGCTTTGGTCGCAAACGACGTAGCAGCCAAGGCACCACCCAACAAACCTGCGACTGAGCCCATGGTGGCACTGTCTGCACCAAACACACCAGCGGCCAAGGCAGCACCCGCTGGCACACGAATGACTGAATGCACCATGTCCCACAAAGAATCCACGCCAGGAATTTTGTCTGCAAAAAACTCAACGAACAGCATAAAACCGCTACCCGCCAACATGGCTGGGTGCTGCAGCATGTGCAAACCCGATGGCAATGGCAGCCAACCCAGCATGCCTGCTAGCCCTGTAATAAACACCACCAAATACAAGCGGATACCGCTCGCCCAGCCCAAGGCAGCTGCCAGCGCCATCAGCTGCGCGGTATCCATTGCTTTGGTATTTGTGGCAATGACGTCGCCCGCAGCCGTACCAAGATTGCCAACCGTACCCGTCAGTCCCAACAAACTGTTCCAAATGCCGATCAAAGTATCCATATTTCCCTTTGAATATTTTTTCTACCGGCTTTACATCCTGAACACACCAAATTTGGTATCCGGTATGGGCGCATTCATCGCGGCACTCAAGCCGAGCGCCAAGACGCGGCGCGTGTCGGCAGGGTCAATCACACCGTCGTCCCATAAACGCGCGGTGGCGAAGTAAGGATGACCTTGCACCTCGTATTGCGTCTTGATGGGCGCTTTGAAGGCGTCTTCTTCCTCGGCGCTCCACGCACCGCCTTTGGCTTCGATACCATCCCGTTTCACCGTCGCCAACACACTGGCCGCCTGCTCACCGCCCATGACGCTGATGCGTGCATTCGGCCACATCCACAAGAAGCGGGGCGAATACGCCCGGCCGCACATGCCGTAGTTGCCTGCGCCAAAGCTGCCGCCAATGATGATGGTGAATTTGGGTACAGCGGCGGTAGCCACGGCGGTGACCATCTTGGCACCATTGCGGGCAATGCCTTCGTTTTCGTACTTACGGCCGACCATGAAGCCGGTGATGTTCTGCAAGAACACCAGCGGGATTTTGCGTTGACAGCACAACTCTATGAAGTGCGCGCCTTTGAGTGCTGATTCACTGAACAAAATGCCGTTGTTGGCAATGATGCCGACGGGCATGCCTTCAATCCGCGCAAAACCGCAGATCAGGGTGGCACCAAAACGGGCTTTGAACTCGTCAAACTCGCTGCCATCCACCACACGGGCGATGATTTCTCGCACATCAAAAGGTTTGCGGGTATCTGTGGGTATCACACCATACAGTTCTGACGCTGCATATTTAGGAGCTACCGAAGCATGTAAATCGCCGGCTAGATGCTTCTTTTTATTCAAATTTTTGATGGATTGGCGGACAATGGCCAGTGCATGCATGTCGTTCTGCGCCAGATGGTCTGCCACGCCAGACAAGCGGGTGTGGACATCACCGCCACCTAGATCTTCCGCGCTCACCACCTCACCAGTGGCGGCTTTGACCAAGGGCGGGCCACCCAAAAAGATGGTGCCCTGGTTTTTGACGATGATGGCCTCGTCGCTCATAGCCGGTACATACGCGCCACCCGCCGTGCAACTGCCCATGACCACGGCGATTTGGGCGATGCCCTCGGCGCTCATATTGGCCTGGTTGAAAAAGATGCGACCAAAATGGTCGCGGTCGGGGAACGCCTCGTCCTGATTGGGCAGATTCGCCCCGCCCGAATCAACCAAGTAGACGCACGGCAGCTTGTTTTGCTGCGCAATCTCTTGCGCGCGCAGGTGTTTTTTGACGGTGAGCGGATAATACGTGCCGCCTTTGACGGTGGCGTCGTTGCAGACAATCATGCAATCCACCCCGCTGACGCGGCCAAGGCCTGTGATCACACCGGCAGCCGGTGCGCTGTCGGTGCCGTCTTTGTCAGGGTACATACTGTAGGCGGCCAGCGGGCTGAGCTCTAAAAACGGTGTGCCGGGGTCCAGCAGCATCTGCACCCTGTCACGCGGCAACAACTTGCCACGCGCAGTGTGCCTAGCCCGCGCCACATCGCCGCCGCCCAAAGCTGCTTGGTTGACTTTGACGCTCAAATCATCGACCAAAGCCCGCATCGCGGCGGCATTGGCGACAAAATCGGCGGAACGGGCGTTGAGTTTGGTTTCCAGGACGGGCATGGTGGATTCGCGCTGTTAGGGTTGTTTGACGCTTGGTTGACGTTTACGTAAACGTCAACTAAACGTGGATTGTGCCATCTTTTGGCTCAACAGGCTAGGCAAATACAGCATATTTGTAAACGTGTGGCTGGCACCCGCAGCCAGCAAAGCCGCAGCTTCACCGTTTGGCGCATAAGCAAACACGGTGCAACCCGCCGCCACGCCTGCCATCACGCCAGTGACCGTATCTTCGACAACAGCACAGCGCCCAGGGTGAACACCAACCGCTTCTGCTGCTGCCAAATACACATCTGGTGCCGGTTTGGAGCGCGGCATTTCATGCCCACTGAAAATACGGCCTTCAAAATAAGGCATCAAATCGACTTTTGCGAGCTGCAGCTCAACTTTCAGCCTATCCGCCCCCGACGCACAGGCGATGCGACCTTCAAAGCTCAAATGAACTTGCTCAATCGCGGCATGGATATTGGGAATCGCCTGCAGATGCGCCTCCAACGCCGCGTTGCGCCGCGCTCTGAAGCTAGTCATCCACGCTTCAGTCAAAGGTTTACCTGTGTTCGCCTCAATCGCCAGCTTTTCATCCATCACGGCTTTGCCGACAAAATGCTGAAAACAGGCTTCTGGCGTCAGCTTCCAGCCCTGCTCTTCCAGCATGTCGCGCAGCAAGCCATTGGTAATGGGTTCGCTGTCGACCAATACACCATCACAATCAAACAAAACCGCGTCGAATTTATTATGTATTTTCACTATATATTTTTACTATACATTTAATAGCACCTTAGGCAATAAATACGCCGACTAGAGGCATATTTATAGGTATATTTATTGATGTTTTCACAAACTATCACCATCAACATAATACCAACAACCGTCTTCACACACAAAACGACTATGCTCATGCAGGCGAATGGCACGACCGGTGCGGTCACGCTGCCTGGCGACAAAGGTGACCTCAGCGTGCGTGGCATCAACCACCTTGTGATTTTGAACCTGTAAACCCAACCATTTAACGCCTGGCTCAAACGCTAAGCTCGCTGGACGCTGACTCGCGTGCCAAGTACTGAGTAAATAACCAGTATTTTCAAGCGCAAAAGCGCTATAACGGGAACGCATCAAAGCCTCGGCATCAGGTGCGGCCAGCTTTCCTTCAATGTACGGAGCACAACAAACCGTTGCCGCTAACGGCTGTTGCTTTGTGTTCAATCTGCCGCAGGGGCATGGTTCGCTCATGGCGTGGTCATACCTTGCTCATCCTTTGGCTTTGCGCTCTTCCAAAGTTTCAGTGGGAGCGCCAGCGTTGACCCAAGCTTCATAGCCGCCGTCGATGTGCGCGACATTGGTCATGCCCATGTCTTGCAGGGTTTTGGCGGCCAAAGCGCTGCGCCAGCCCGCGCCGCAGAACAAAATGAACTCTTTGCTGTCGTCCGCCCAGATCTTCTTGTGGTACGGCGATTCAGGATCCACCCAAAACTCAAGCATGCAGCGTGGTGCGTGGTAGCTGCCGACAACGGTTCCATTTCGCAATTCGCGCACATCACGGATATCGACAATTTGTACGTTTTCATGCGCACTTTTGGCTAGCACTTCAGCCACGGTATAGGTTTTCACCTCCGCCATGGCTTGATCGACTAAAACCCGAAATCCTTTGGTAATTGGCATCTTTGTCTCCTTTTATATTTTGTATTTATGCCAAAGCTCGCGTGATGATGATTTTCTGCACATCGCTGGTGCCTTCATAAATCTGGCACACCCGCACATCGCGATAAATCCGCTCAACCGGGAAATCGCTCACGTAACCATAGCCACCCAGTGTTTGAATCGCCGCACTGCACACTTTCTCCGCCATTTCACTGGCAAACAACTTGGCCATGGCGGCTTCTTTCAAGCACGGTCGACCCGCGTCACGCAAAGCCGCTGCATGCCAGATCAGCTGACGCGCCGCTTCAATCTGCGTCGCGCAATCGGCCAATCTGAAGCCAACGGCCTGGTGGTTGAAAATGGCTTGCCCAAAGCTTTCGCGCTGTTTGGCGTAATCCAAAGCGCACTCAAACGCGCTACGCGCCATGCCCACGCTTTGTGCTGCGATACCGATGCGACCACCCTCTAACGCGCCCAGGGCGATTTTGTAACCTTCGCCCTCTTGCCCGATCAGGTTTTCGGCGGGGATGCGGCAGTTGTCAAAGTTGATCTGCGCGGTGTCGCTGCTGTGCTGGCCCAGTTTGTCTTCCAGCCGTGCCACCACATAGCCGGGCGCGTTGGTGGGGACGATGAAGGCACTCATGCCTTTTTTGCCAGCGCCTTTGTCGGTCATGGCGATCACAATCGCAACATCACCATTTTTGCCGCTGGTGATAAATTGTTTGACGCCGTTGATGATGTAGCTGTCGCCGATTTTTTTCGCTGTCGTTGCCAAATTAGAAGCATCGCTGCCCACATGCGGTTCGGTCAAACAAAAAGCACCCAGCATCGCACCCAGTGCCAAAGGCGTTAACCACTTTTTCTTTTGCTCCAGATTGCCGTAACGCATCAAAATCGCATTCACAGGGCAGTTGGTCACACTGATCGCTGTGCTGGTGCCACCATCACCAGCGGCGATTTCTTCCAACACCAGCGCCAGGGTGAGGTAATCCAGATTAGCGCCGCCAAACTCTTCAGGCACACAAATGCCATACGCACCCAATTCCGCCAGGCCTTTATGCACCTCTTTGGGGAAATAGTGTTCCTTGTCCCACTTAGCGGCCTGCGGCCACAACTGTTCCTGAGCAAAAGCACGAACCGCATCGCGGATCATTTCCTGGTCTTGGGTCAACAACATGGTGCGTTACCCGTGTTTAAATAAGCTCAATGGCCATGGCCGTGGCCTCGCCACCACCAATACACAGCGTCGCCAAACCGCGCTTGAGCCCGCGCGCTTGCAAGGCATGAATGAGCGTCACCAAAATGCGTGCACCGCTCGCGCCAATCGGGTGACCCAAAGCACACGCACCGCCGTTGACGTTGACAATCTCATGCGACAAAGACAAATCCGCCATCAACGCCATCGGTACCACGGCAAAAGCTTCGTTGATTTCCCACAAATCAACATCCTTGGCCGTCCAGCCCGCTTTGACCAAGGCCTTTTGCGTCGCGCCCAGTGGGGCGGTGGCAAACCAGTTGGGTTCTTGTGCGTGGGTAGCGTGGCTGACGATGCGTGCCAGCGGTTTGACATTGCCTTTTTCAGCACTGCTTTGACGCATCAATACCAGCGCCGCTGCGCCATCGTTGATGGACGAGCTAGATGCGGCAGTAATAGTACCGTCTTTCTTGAAGGCTGGGCGCAAGCTGGTGATTTTGTCGAGCTTGATCTTGCCTGGGCCTTCATCGATGCTGATAGCAATATCACCCGCACGACCTTTGACCGTCACAGGTGTGATCTCAGTTGCAAATGCACCCGATTTTGTAGCTGCCTGAGCACGTTCGACGCTCGCTATGGCGAATTTGTCTTGCGCTTCACGAGTAAAGCTGTATTTGGCGGCACAGTCTTCACCAAACGTACCCATGGAGCGACCGGCCTCGTAGGCATCTTCCAATCCGTCCAGCATCATGTGGTCGAAAATCTGGCCATGTCCGATGCGGATGCCGCTGCGGCCTTTGGGCAACAGGTGCGGTGCATTCGTCATGCTTTCCATACCGCCAGCGACCATCACATCCGCACTACCAGCCACCAGCATGTCATGCGCCAGCATGGTGGCTTTCATGCCGGAGCCACACATTTTTGACAAGGTAACGGCACCCGCGCTGATGGGCAAACCGCCCTTGAACGCCGCTTGGCGTGCTGGTGCTTGGCCTTGCCCAGCCATCAGGCAGTTGCCAAACAGCACTTCATTGACGGTATCGCCCGAAATGCCAGCACGCTGCACAGCGGCTTTGATGGCTGCGCCGCCCAAGTCGTGCGCGGCCAAACTGGCGAAATCACCCTGAAAACCACCCATGGGGGTGCGGGCGGCAGAGACGATAACGATGGATTCAGACATGAGGATTCTCCAAAATACGGGAATTAAGAATTTTTACCGATATTGCTATATTATTAATAGCACCTTAGGCGATATTATTGCTGGCTAGAGGCGAAAATTGCCTCTACAGCAGCCAGATAGAGTGCTTCTAAACCGTCTAGCCCCGATACCGTGATATGCAGGTCTTGCAGCAAGCCATCATGCACGCCGTACACCCAACCATGCACACTGATTTCTTGGCCACGCCCCCAGGCATCCTGCAGCACCGTGCTTTGGCACACATTCACCACTTGTTCAATGGCGTTGAGTTGGACTAAAGCGTCAAAGCGCTTTGATTCTGGCATTGCATTCAACAACTGGCGATGACGGTCTCTCACATCTTGGATATGTCGAATCCAGTTATCAGCCAAGCCAACACGTATGTTTTCCAGCGCAGCCTTTACACCACCACAGCCATAGTGACCACAAACGATTACATGCTTAACTTGAAGCGCATCGACAGCGTACTGAATTGTCGACAAGGAGTTTAGGTCACTATGCACGACAACGTTGGCAACGTTGCGGTGTACAAACACCTCTCCAGGATCAAGTCCTGTGATTTGATTGGCTGGCACACGGCTATCAGAGCACCCAATCCACATGTATTTTGGATTTTGCTGATTTTTGAGATTGGTGAAAAAACCTGGTCGCACTCTCTCCATCTCGGCCGCCCATGCACGGTTGTGGTTAAACAGGTCTGAAATTGAAGTTGGCATATATGCTTTTTAATGCGTTGTTGAAATGTGTTTACATCGTCTCGGCAAACAATTCACGACCAATCAGCATCCGACGGATTTCACTGGTGCCCGCGCCGATTTCGTACAGTTTAGCGTCACGCCACAAACGGCCCAAGGGGTAATCGTTGATGTAGCCGTTACCACCAAAGATTTGCACGCCATCGCCAGCCATTTTGGTTGCGTTTTCAGCACACCACAAAATGACCGAGGCACAATCTTTGCGCACCTGGCGCACATGCTCTGTGCCTAGCATGTCCAAGTTTTTAGCAACGGTGTAAGCAAAAGAACGCCCCGCCTGCAGCAAGGTATACATATCGGCCACTTTGCCTTGAATGAGCTGGAATTCACCAATACTCTGGCCAAACTGCTTGCGGTCATGAATGTAAGGA
The DNA here is from genome assembly GCA_031424795.1 of Polaromonas sp. GTDB lineage: Bacteria > Pseudomonadota > Gammaproteobacteria > Burkholderiales > Burkholderiaceae_C > Aalborgiella. The sequence goes on from JANPIC010000052.1 coordinate 18,382, forward strand.
ATCACGTTGTCCATCACAGCTTGCATGATGCCCAGCGGCCCACCTGTCAACACAGCACGCTCGTAGTCCAAACCGCTCATCAACACTTTGGCGCCACTGTTCAAACCACCCAAAATGTGGCTTTCTGGCACTTCGACGTTCTGGAACACCAACTCACCTGTATGGCTGCCCCGCATGCCGAGTTTGTTGAGCTTTTGCGCAACTGAGAAGCCAGACATGCTTTTTTCAATCAAAAAAGCCGTCACACCACGCGCACCCAACTCGGGTTCGGTTTTGGCATAGACCACCAGCGTATCGGCGTCAGGGCCATTGGTGATCCACATTTTGCTGCCGTTGAGCAGGTAGTAGCCGCCTTTGTCTTCTGCTTTCAGCTTCATGCTGATGACATCACTGCCCGCGCCCGGCTCGCTCATGGCCAAAGCACCGACGTGTTCACCACTGATGAGTTTGGGCAGGTATTTTTGGCGCTGCGCTTCTGTGCCGTTGCGTTTGATTTGATTCACACAGAGGTTGCTGTGTGCGCCATAGCTCAAACCGACAGAAGCAGAAGCGCGGCTGATTTCTTCCATGGCTATCATGTGCGCCAGATAGCCCATATTTGCGCCGCCGTATTCTTCTGACACGGTGATACCCAAGACACCCAAATCACCCATTTTTCGCCATAAATCCATGGGGAACTGGTCACTGCTGTCAATCTCAGCAGCGCGGGGGGCAATTTCTGCTTGTGCAAACTCGCGTACAGCGTCGCGCAAGGCGTCTATATCTTCACCGAGTTGAAAGTTGAGTCCTGGCAGGTTCATGGGAGTCTCCGATAGCTTACAAAGCAGTTGACGTTTACGTAAACGTCAATCAAAGCACTATTGTAGCCAGAATACCCGAAAACCCGCTACTTTTTATCGCTTATGTCGGCTCGATGGGATCGACAGGCGCTTGTGTGTGCTTGATAAAGAGCTGCGCTGCCCAGATACCAATTTCATACAGCAAGCACATGGGAATCGCCAAAGCTAGCTGTGACACCACATCCGGCGGCGTGACAATGGCTGCAATGATGAACGCCAGCACCACAAAATAACCACGGAAGTCTTTCAACTGCTGAATGGTCACCATACCCATGCGAGCCAACACAATGACGACGATAGGCACCTCAAATGCCATGCCAAAGGCTAAAAACATGCTGAGTACGAAGCTCAAGTACGCTTCAATATCAGGTGCTGCCGTAATACTTTTGGGCGCAAAACTTTGGATGAATTTGAACACCTGCCCAAACACAAAGTAATAACAAAACAGCACGCCAATAAAAAACAACACCGTGCTAGAGATGACCAAAGGCAAAACTAACTTTTTCTCATGCATGTACAAACCTGGCGCGACGAACGACCAAATTTGCCACAACACCACAGGCAAAGCGATCAAGAACGCCGACATCATGAGGATTTTCAAAGGCACAAGAAACGGTGAAATCACCGAAGTGGCAATCAAGGTTGCACCTTTAGGAAGATGTGCCACCAAGGGTGCGGCCATGATGTCATACAAAGCCGCAGGTCCAGGATACAAAGCCAAGCCAATCGCCACCACAGCAATAGCTATGACTATCTTGATAAGCCTATCGCGCAGCTCCACCAAGTGCTGCACGAAAGGCTGCTCCGTACCCGCAAGTTCGTCTACTTTTTCTTTGTCGTCTGCCATGAGTTTTTTATAGAATCTTGTGAACTTGCATCGCTACAAGTTTGAGGTTGACGTCAAGCTAATTTGACTGGGCGAAACTTGGCAACACGCGCTGCGCCAGACATGGCCTTGGTACGAACGCCTGTTCGCGCTTTGTACCAATTTGGTACAGCACCTTGTTTAACGCGCCATTTTTTCTTGGGATGCGAGTAGGTTGGATAGCTCTGGTAGCTGGTCGCTGGCGACATGGCAGAACTTGTCGCATCCGCCCAATCTTTCTCAAAATCAGTCACCCCCGTGTGAATCGTATTTTCGACATCACTCGCAGCTTCTTGCATGGTGTCTTTCATCTTTTTGAGCTCGTCCAGCTCAATCGATTTGCTCACCTCGGCTTTGACATCTGCAATATACCGCTGCGCTTTGCCCAGCAAAGTACCAATCGTACGTGCGACGCGCGGCAGCTTTTCTGGCCCGATGACGATCAACGCCACCGCGCCAATCAGCGCTATTTTTGAGATGCCTAAATCAATCACAATATGTCAATCACAGCTTTTGTTTGGCTTCGACATCAATGGTGGTTTTAGCAGCATCTGCAGCTGCTGTTACTTGCGCAGCCGGCTTGTCGTCAGCGCTTGCAGCACCGTCTTTCATGCCATCTTTAAAGCCTTTCACGGCTCCGCCCAAATCACCCCCCATGTTTTTCAGCTTTTTCGTGCCAAAAACCATAACGACGATCAATAAAACGATCAGCCAATGCCAAATTGAAAATGAACCCATGATGAACTCCTAAAATTATTTACGAAAACTCTAAACTAATTTAAACCAAATGTCTCAATGCTTAGATTCTAAGCGCTGAAATCGAAATCGGTAGTCAACCACGCAGCCAAGGCCTTGGCCCGCCCATGACATGCCAATGCATATGATGCACCTCTTGTCCGCCCTCTGCGCCCGTATTGGAAACAATTCGGAAACCGCCTTCAGGATACGGCTTACAGCCTTCTTGCAAAGCCAGCTTAGGCGCTAACACCATCATTCGACCCAATAACTCGGTATGCGTTCCATCAACCTGCGCCAGCGATGCAATATGCTGCTTCGGCACCATCAAAAAATGAACCGGTGCCCAAGGGTGGATGTCGTGAAAGGCAAAGATTTCATCATCTTCATAGACCTTGCGCGACGGGATTTTGCCTGCAATGATTTTGCAGAAAATACAGTTTGGATCGTGCGACATGTGCTTTTCTAGAAATTACTGACCAACAGCTTGGCTATTATTCATCGCCACCATGCCACGCACGATGCGGTACAAAAACCAAATCGAGATAATCGCCCAAGCAATCGCGCCAGGCACCCAAAGCAATAAAAACAAAGGAAATGTCACTACGTACAAAATGCCCGCCCAAATGACAGTACGAATACGCCATGAGAAATGGCTCTCCTGCCATGTGCCGGCAGCATCACCTTTTTTCACCAAGTCAATCACCAAAGCAATGACCAGCAAGGCAACGCCCACGTTTGCACCAGGCACGACAGCAGCGACAGCCACGATCAAATGCAGCAAATAGCTGACCCAGCCCACGGTTTTGAGTTGTTCGGCTTTTTCGCTGTCCATGCCTATATTTTTGGCTTTGACATCAATCACATCGGTCATGGTTGCACTCCTTTAGATTCACTATTCTCACGGTCTTTCGCTTTACGCGAAGCTTTTTCTTCCAGCCCGCTGGTACCAACGCGCTTGTCCAGCTCGGCTATGACATCTTGTGGCGACAAACCGTAGTGCGCCAGCGCCACCATGCTGTGAAACCACAAGTCTGCCGTTTCGCTGATGATTTTGGACTTATCACCGCCATAGTCTGCATCTTTGCAGGCCATGACCAACTCTGTCGCCTCCTCGCCAATTTTTTTCAAAAACGCATCTGGCCCCTTGTGCAACAAACGAGCGGTGTAGCTGCTGTCGGGGTCACCACCTTTGCGTGATTCAAGCACGCGGGCGAGTTGGTCTAAAGAATCGTTGGATGTCATAGGGTTAGCGTTATAGATGGCCTATTTGTAGATAGTTGTGGGATCTTTCAAGACCGGTTCGGTAATTATCCACGCCCCATCCTTGTAAAGACTGAAAAAACAGCTGTGTCTGCCGGTATGACAGGCCAAACCCGGCGTGTGCCCGGTTTGGGTGACTTTCATCAGCAGCACATCGTTGTCACAATCCAGTCGCAACTCATGCACGGTTTGGATGTGACCAGATTCTTCGCCTTTGAACCACAGCTTGTTGCGCGACCGGCTGAAATACACCGCCCGACCCAGCTCCGCCGTCTTTTGCAGCGCTTCGCGGTTCATCCAGGCGAACATCAGCACATCGTTGCTGCCCATTTCTTGAGCAATCACAGGGACCAGCCCTTGGGCATCCCATTTCACTTCATCTATCCAGTTGTTAGCTTGTTGCATGGGATGATTGTAGGCAATTGCAATGCCCCGCCCGTAAGGTTGACAAGTTAAATCAGCGCCCGATCAGAGCCGAGTCACAAGCGGACAGGAATCCCGCGTTCGTGCATGCGCTGCTTGGCCTGCCCCACCGTGTATTCGCCATAATGAAAAATGCTAGCAGCCAAGACAGCATCTGCGCCGCCTTGGATGATGCCATTGGCCAAATCATCCAAATTACCCACACCACCAGAGGCAATCACCGGTACGCTGATGGCGTCACTGACAGCGCGGGTCAAGTCCAAGTCAAAGCCTGATTTGGTGCCGTCTCTATCCATGCTGGTGAGCAAAATCTCGCCTGCGCCGCGCTCGGCCATGGCTTTGGCCCAGGTCACCACGTCCAAACCGGTGTTTTTGCGGCCACCGTGGCTGTAAACATCCCAACCTGCGCCGATTTCAATGCCGTTCACCAAGCGTTTCGCGTCTTCAGCTGAACGTCGTTTCGCGTCAATCGCCACCACAATGCACTGTGCGCCGTATTTGGCCGACGCATCAGCAATCACATCAGGGTTGGCAATGGCGGCGGAGTTGAAGCTGGTTTTGTCCGCACCCGCATTCAGCAAACGCCGCACATCTTCCACCGTGCGGACACCGCCGCCTACCGTCAAAGGGATGAACACCTGCGACGCCACGGCCTCGATGATGTGAAAAATCATGTCCCGTGCGTCACTGGTGGCGGTGATGTCGAGAAAAGTCAGCTCATCTGCGCCCTGCTCGTTGTAGCGGGCGGCGATTTCGACCGGGTCGCCAGCGTCACGTAGCTCAAGGAAATTAACACCTTTGACGACGCGGCCACCGGTGACGTCTAGGCAAGGGATGATTCGTTTAGCGAGCATGATTTGACTTTATAAGATTAATTGACTTGTTTTCTTTAATTGACATTTTTATAAATTATGACAGAATTATCAAAATGAACATTGAGACATATAAAAAAGACAGCGAAAGCAACAAAGGTAAAACTATGACCTCCATAGCCATGTCAGAAAACGGACGGATTTTGATACCCGCAGCCATACGCGAACAACTTGGTTTCAAACCCAACGGTAAGATTTTCGCTGAAATGAAAGATGGCAGCCTAATTTTGACATCTGCAGCGCAGCGCAGCGCACAACGACGCGCTTATTTTGACAACTTATTCAAAGAACTGAATATTGATCCCAGCATCAGCTTGGTCGATGAGCTAATTGCCGAGCGCCGAGC
>JANPIC010000053.1:0-8563 GCA_031424795.1 Polaromonas sp.
CCCTTGACGGTGGCGATGATGATCTTGCCTTTGGCTTTGACGTCTTCGCCGGCCTCGGCCTGCAGGCGTTTTTCTTCCTCGATGTAGGGGATCAAATGCGCCACGGCCTGCTTCATCACGCGGGCGGATTTGACCACCTGCGGCAAAAACATCTTGCCCTGGCCAAACAAATCGCCCACCACATTCATGCCGTCCATGAGCGGGCCTTCGATGACGTGCAGCGGTCGGCCGCCCTTGGCCAGCACGATTTGGTAGGCCTCTTCGGTGTCTTCGGTGATGAAGTCGGTGATGCCGTGTACCAGCGCGTGGCTGAGGCGGACGTTGACGCTGACCGGCGCGTCAGGCGTACCGCGCCAGGCCAGCTTCTGGCTGTCATCTTTGGCCGCGCCTTTGGCGGATTCGGCGACCTCGATCAAGCGCTCGCCCGCATCCAGCCGCGGTTCGCCGTCTTTGTAGTTCGGCGTGCGGTTCAGCACCACGTCTTCGACGCGCTCTTTCAAAATCGGCTCCAGATCGTCATACACGCCGACCATGCCGGCGTTGACAATGCCCATGTCCATGCCCGCTGCGATGGCGTGGTACAAAAACACGGTGTGGATGGCCTCGCGCACGGCGTCGTTGCCACGGAAGCTGAAGGACACATTGGACACGCCGCCCGACACTTTCGCACCCGGCAGGTTTTGCTTGATCCAGCGGGTCGCGTTGATGAAATCGACCGCGTAGTTGTTGTGCTCTTCAATCCCGGTGGCGATGGCGAAGATGTTGGGGTCAAAAATGATGTCTTCCGGCGGGAAATCCACCATATCGACCAACAAACGGTAGGCGCGTTCGCAGATCTCGATCTTGCGCTCATAGGTATCGGCCTGGCCTTTTTCATCAAACGCCATCACCACCGCCGCCGCGCCGTAGCGCCGCAAGAGCTTGGCCTGGTGCAAAAATTGCGCCTCGCCCTCTTTCATGCTGATGGAGTTGACAATGCCTTTGCCCTGCACGCAGCGCAGCCCTGCCTCGATCACGCTCCACTTGGAGCTGTCAATCATCACCGGTACGCGGGAAATATCGGGTTCCGACGCCATCAGGTTCAAAAACTTCACCATCGCCGCCTGGCTGTCCAGCATGGCTTCGTCCATGTTCACGTCGATGACCTGCGCGCCGTTTTCCACCTGTTGCCGCGCCACAGAGAGCGCCTGCTCAAACTCGCCATTCAAAATCATGCGCGCAAACGCCTTGGAGCCGGTGACGTTGGTGCGCTCACCGACGTTGACGAACAGTGTCTTCGCATCGATGAGCACCGGCTCCAGTCCGGACAGACGCATGGGTTGCACCTTGTTGTGGTCAACAGAAGAATTTGTATCGATTGAAGTTGTCGCGGCAGTTGTCGCAGAAGTAGTCATGGCTCACCCAGCAAAGAATCATTGAAAGCAGGTGAGCGCCGTTGGTTGCTCCGATTGTCGAAGCAGCAACCCAAGCCTGACGCCGCGTAATAACTAAACATTGTCATTACCGGCGCTGCAGCGCTCCTTGAGTTGGGTTTATTTTACTGGAAGAATGGTTAATCAAGAAGCTCGAATAGGGAAGTCTGTCGTTGCGGTAGCGCGATTTTTTATTTTTGACATTTTAAGGATAACACTGTTGATAAGTTTCTAACAAAACACTAGTTATCCACAGATTAGTCACTCATTTCAAAGTTATCCAGAATCGCGTGACACCAAAATAGCGCCCTTACCCACACCTGCACCTACCAGCTAAGTGCTTGATGTGATTGAGGTTTAAGCCCTTATCCACACAAACCTGCCGCTCTTACTACTACTATCTTAATATAGAGACTTAGAAGAATAAGAGAACAAGAAGTGCGGGCGTGGTTTGTTGAATTCTCCGGATTTATTTTTCGCATGCGTTGCTTAAAAATTAATCAATATTACTATGATTTTTATAGCTACTAAGTAAATAAATACGCCGGCTACATGTCAATTTGACAATAATTTTTTGTGAAATTAGCACTTTAATTTTTATTGAAATTTTTTTTAACTAAAACCTCCTACTCGCTGTCCTAGTTAATAACTTAAGAAGCCGTGCTGCATGTGATTTTTCACATCTTGCGGTTATTCATGCGTGGTGCTAGTCTTCACTATCAACAAGTAAGTTGAACTTTCAATCTCACGTGTGGAATCAGCGGGCTCCACACGTTGTACGCACTGACTCCTTTGCCCGTTATATTCAAGGAGAAAATCATGAGGCATTCATTGGTTAGTCGTGCAGTCGTATTGGCTCTGATGCTAGGTGCTACCAGCACGGTTTGGAGTCACGACGATGGCAAATCCCCTGAGCAACTGGGTACCGTGTCATTTCCCACTTCTTGTGACCCCGCCGTGCAAGCGTCATTCACACGAGCGGTTGCTTTGTTGCATTCATTTTGGTTTAACGCAGGTGAAAAGGGTTTTAACGAGGTTTTGGCTAAAGACCCCAGCTGCGCCATTGCCAATTGGGGGATTGCAGCCATCTTGATTGACAATACTTTCGTCGGTGGTGCAACGCCAGAAGCCGCTAAAAAAGCGCTAGCAGCCATAGAGCGTGGGCGCGCCACGGGTGCTAAGACCGAACGTGAAAGCATGTACCTGGAAGCCGTCGCGCAGTATTGGCAGGACTTTGCCAACCGTCCACATGGGGTGCGTATGAAAGCCCTGTCGGATGCCTTTGAGCAGTTGGCCAAACGTTTTCCAGAGGATGACGAAGCGCAGATTTTCTCGGCCATTTACCTGACGGCGACGCAGTCTCCGTCAGACACCACATTTGCGGCAACCCTGAAGGCGGCGGCCTTGCTTGAACCACAAATGGTGAAGCACCCCGACCACCCCGGCGTGGCGCATTATTTGATTCACAGTTATGACTATCCGCCGATTGCAGTGAAAGGCCTGCCAGCAGCCAGGCGCTATGCCGATATTGCAGCTTCTGCGCCACATGCACTGCACATGCCATCACATATCTTCACACGGGTGGGGTCGTGGCAAGATTCGGTGGTGACCAATCGCCGCTCTGCCAATGCCGCCAAAGTGGATCAATCTGGCAGCAATTGGCTGCACGCGCTGGACTACATGGTCTACGCTAATTTGCAATTGGCACGAGATCAGGAGGCTATTGGTAATTTGAATGAATCCAAAACGGTAACCGACCTGAACCCTGCCGCCATGCCCATCAGCTATGCCATGTCGGCGATGCCAGCACGCTACGCCGTGGAACGCGGCATGTGGAAAGAAGCCGCCGAGCTGGAGCCCCGCACCAGTCGTTTTAGTTTTTCCGATGCGATGGTCTGGTTTGCCAAGTCTTTGGGTGCAGCCCGCAGTGGTGACCTTGCAGAAGCAGAAAAGAGCGCCAAAGTACTTGCTGACACCGTAGAAGCACTTAAAACCGCCAAAAACGGCTACTGGGCTACCGAAGTGAATGTGCAGTATCAAACAGCGTTGGCTTGGATTGCTTATGGAAGGGGTGAAAAAGACGCGGCGCTGGCACAAATGCGTGCAGCAGCAGACATGGAAGATGCCAGTGAAAAAAGCCCGGTTTCACCTGGCCGCCTGATTCCTGCACGTGAATTATTAGCAGATATGTTGTTGCAAAGCGGTAATGCTGCCGAGGCGTTGGTGCAATATGAGCGCTCACAAGTGCGTGACCCCAACCGGCTGCGCAGCCTCATAGCCGCAGGCCAAGCCGCCGAGCAAACCAACAACCGTGACAAAGCCAAGATGTTTTATTCCAAAGTCACGCAATTGGTAGGAACAACAGACTCACGTCCAGAATTCAAAGGCGTTCGCGAGTATTTGGCGAAGAATTGAGTATGTATTTGTCGTTTAAATTTGGTTAATTTTATTAATTTAATACCGTTAATCATAAATATGATTTATGATTAACGGTAATGATTACTAGACAAACAGAGTCCGTTGTCGTTCAACGTCTGACCGAAACCACCCCAGCCGTCGTCTTACTTGGTCCACGCCAAGTGGGTAAAACGACGTTAGCGCGGCGTATTGCTGATCAATGGCCTAATGGTAGCGTCTACCTTGATATGGAGCGCCCAGCAGACCGCAGGCGTTTAGATGACGCCGATACCTACTTGCGCACACTAACGGACAAGCTGGTCGTGCTTGATGAAATCCACCGCATGCCGGGTTTGTTTGAAATTTTGCGTGGCATCATTGATGACTACCGCGCTGCAGGTAAGCGCTATGGTCATTTTTTGCTACTTGGCTCAGCCGCGCTGGATTTGATGCAGCAATCAGCCGAATCCTTGGCTGGTCGCGTGGCCTACATTGAAATGGGGCCAATTTCGATTGCTGAAGCTGTATCAGAGACTGAAAACACCCTGTGGACGCGTGGTGGCTTCCCTGAAAGCCTACTTGCTAGTAGCGACACGAATAGTCTAGATTGGCGGATCGACTTCATTCGCTCCTACCTAGAGCGCGATGTGCCCATGTTTGCCCCACGCATGCCCGCTGAAACCATCAAACGCTTGTGGACCATGCTCGCGCACCAGCAAGGCAGCATGCTCAACCAAGCGCGTTTGGCCGCCAGCTTGGGCATCAGCGCCCCCACGGTGATCCGTTATATTGACTTGTTGGTTGATTTGCAGCTGGTGCGTCGATTGCAGCCGTGGAGTGGTAATTTAAGCAAACGCTTGGTTAAGTCACCTAAAGTTTATGTACGCGACAGCGGCATCGTGCATGCTCTTTTGGGTCTGCGACAGTGGGATGACGTACTGGGTCACCCTGTTGCGGGACCTAGTTATGAAGGCTTTGTGATTGAAAACCTCATCCAAGCCGCTGCACAAAACACCCAAGTACCACGCTTGGCCACCTATTACCGTACCCATGATGGCGCAGAGATTGACCTGGTGTTTGAACGCGCTGGTCAACCCGAAATGGCGATTGAAATCAAACGCTCATCGGCTCCGACGGTTGAAAGAGGTTTTCATGTGGCGTGTGAAGATTTAGAAGTGAAGCAGCGCTACGTTGTTTACCCGGGTACGGAGAATTTTCCATTGCGGGCGGGGGTGCAGGCGATGGGGTTGAAGGAGTTGGTGGTGAAATTGGGCGAAGCTTAATGCTATATTTTTAATAGCTATTTAGGCAATAAATACGACGGCTGGAGGCGGATTTAAGCGTATAAATTGACTTTCAGCGAGGTTACGGCTTAAAAACCTGAATTTTCAATCCATCAATCGCTGAAAAATGCTTATTGTTAGCTGTTATCAGCGGCAAAGAATGGGTCATCGCCGTTGCAGCAATCAACGCATCTGCCATGTGAACACTGTGCGACAAAGCGTACTTTTCAACCAAAGTGCAAGCCAAGTTGCTGATGGTTTGGGTGATGGGCAATATGTCAGGCTGCGCATCGTTTTCGCTCGACTTGAACGCTTTTTGCATCGCCTTCAGCTCAGTCTTGTTTCGGCAGCCCTGCGCCAACTCCATGTAAGACACGGCAGAAATCACCCAATCCGGCGTGTTTTGCACAACGGCCACCGCACTGGTGTTGCCACGTGTGAGCCAAATCAATACATCCGAGTCAATCAGCACGCGGCTGGCCACAGGAGCCGTTTTTACAGTGCTGGTCATTTAGAACCGAGGTGCCCGCAACGCCCGTACATAGGCCGCAGGGTCAGCCACATCTTCCCGTTGCGCCCACATACCCACAATGCCGCTCAAACGCTGGGCTTTGTTGGCTGCGTCGGCGGGGGCTTGCTGGTCTAAAAACTGGTCAACCGCTTGTCGAATCAACTCACTTTTTGTCACTGATGAACGCCGGCACGCTGCAGCTAAGCGCGTTTGTTGCGTCTGCGTGAGGTAGATTTGGGTGCGGGCGAGGGTTTGAGTGGATTGCATGATGTATGAATTGTACATCGTTGCTTAAATAACGTATTAAATATGAGATTGAATAAAGTCCAACTACTTTAAAATTAATGAAAATATTGAGCTACTATGAAGTGAATATACACAACTTAACAAAGTTGAAAAGAAGGTTTAAATGGCTAATATATTGATTGGAGTACTTCAACCTGGTGCTAGAACCTTTGGGGTGGGCATAACAAAACCGCGTCGAGGTGTTGCCATGTTTAACGGGATTCCACGAGGTGTTATCGTTAAATCTTGCACTCCATCAGAGTTGGCAGCGGAATGTTTTTGTGCATTACTTCTAGATTCACTTGGTATAAATGCACCACAGTGTGGGATTGTTTACGAAGATGAAGTGCCTTATTTTGGAAGCGTCGATTTAGTTAGTCCAAATTTAATGCAACACTTTTGTATTAATCCAGATATTCCTAATGTTGAGGAGTTAAAAGCCGTTGTTCAAGAACTTGTACAGTGGGTGGGGTTCGGTCGACTCATAGCTTTAGATATTCTTATTTCTAATGCTGATCGACATCCTGGTAATTTAATTACCGATGGGGTTGATTTTTGGGCTATCGATCATGGGCGTACCTTAGGTTTATTTCCCTACTCAGGGCATAAGTCTTATCAATTAGTGAAACAATTGTCAGATCCGTTTATATGCGCAAATTTAGAAGCTAGTGCGGTCAGTAACGCGTTGACATTCCCTGCAAATTGTCATATCTTGGCTGAAAGTGAGATATCTAGACATGCCATAACGGCTGATTACGCTAAGCCCTTTGCTCAATTGGTGATCAGTCGGCAACCCTCCTTGGCGTCGTCTATTCAAGGGCTTTTATGAATACTTTAATAAAAACGGAAATACCCCCTGTACTGCCTAAAACCGTTGGTAAATGGCGTGCCATTTATTGGGAGCCTGTCATGATGACAGGTGAGCGTCTCTGCGTTGGTTTTGCTACTTTTTGGGAGAGTAAATCACTTGCTGTAGTTACTATTCGTCCAGATGTTCTTAATGTTTTATTTGGTGCGGCAGGTTCGAAATCGCAAATGCTTCTTGAAAAAACTATTCGTATCTTAAACAGCAGACTTGCGAGTTCAAACGATATAGAAAATATTGAATCACCTATCAGCGGATTTTATTTTGGAAATGTAGAAGCTTGCCACGTAAACAGCTATACAGAATTGTTGCAAGTAGGGAAAATTATGAGTTCTAGCTTGTCAACACTTTCTGAGCCAGATTTTCCAGATGCTGCTGACAATATAGAAGCTCTTTCAGAAAATAGTCAGCCAAATCGCCAATTTGCAACTCGGGTGAAAGACTTAACGATAGCTAAGAATATAAGTTTAGCGGCTTACTTTAACAAGGAAGCATCGCTTATGACCACTCGAAGAACGGTGCGATTCGGATTCCTTTCTAATCAGCTTGCCGCACATTTTGGTCTTTTACAGCCAACAAGCATTCAAAAGCATGTCCGTATGGCGCGCGGACTAATTGCTGAATTATCTCTAGCAGCGCGTCACAGCGACAGGAGTGGACTATTGGTTATGGGTTTTCCTCCATTAGATAGCGCTACTCTGACTGATAAGGAGCGCTATGCTCTGACTGATTATTTAGAAGAGCTTAAATTGGAATCAGCTGAGTTCAAAGTAAAGTTTGCGGCAACAGATAACGACACTGAAGCATGCGAAGCACTATTAGCTGAAGTTTAATTTACTATAAATAATATAGCTACTTAGGCAATAAATACGCCGGCTAGAGCGATATTTGACCCCTTAAAACAGGAAAGCCCTCGAATGAGGGCTTTTTGCTGTGTTTGATAGCTTAAAAACTCAAATATCAATATTCCCCGCCTTCAGCGCATTCGTCTCAATAAACTCCCGGCGTGGCTCGACTTCGTCGCCCATGAGCATGGTGAAGACGCGGTCGGCTTCGATGGCGTCGTCGATCTGGACGCGCAGGAGGCGGCGGACGGTCGGGTCCATCGTCGTTTCCCAGAGCTGGGAGGGGTTCATCTCGCCCAGCCCTTTGTAGCGTTGGCGGCTGGTGGTGCGCTCGGCTTCGGCCAAGAGCCACTTCATGGCGATACGGAAGTCGTTGACCTTTTCTTCCTTCTGGCGCTCGCCTTCACCGCGCATGACCTTGGCCCCATCACCTAACAAGCCGCGGAAGGTGTTGGCGGCTTCGGCCAGGGCGGCGTAGTCGGCACCGTGGACGAAGTCTTGCGTCAGGACGCTGCTCTTTACGTTGCCGTGGTGGCGGCGGCTGATGCGTAGTATGGGTTTGTCGGTGCGGACGTCAAACTCGCCGACTGCTCCGAACGCGATCCCGCGCTCACCGAACTTTACATCGTTGAGGGCGACTCCGCCGGCGGCTCCGCCAAACAAGGCCGTGACCGCAAATTTCAAGCGATTTTGCCGTTACGTGGCAAGATTTTGAACGTCGAAAAAGCCCGTTACGAAAAACTGCTCACCAGCAACGAGATTTTGACGCTCATCACCGCCCTCGGCACCGGCATCGGCAAAGCTGGCGGCACCACCGGCAATGACGACTTCAACGTCGCCAAGCTGCGCTACCACCGCATCATCATCATGACCGACGCCGACGTTGACGGCGCGCACATCCGCACCCTGCTGCTCACCTTCTTCTACCGCCAGATGACCGAGCTGGTCGAGCGCGGCCACATCTA
>JANPIC010000054.1:0-43099 GCA_031424795.1 Polaromonas sp.
AATTTGCAGCCTGTGTTGGCGATGGGTTGAGGGCGCTAACAGGTAATTTGGCCGTATACACGGGCAAGGACACCACAAACGGTGTCGTCCGAGGTGGCTGCGGATCTTTCGCTTGAGCGGAGGTTGTCAGCTTTGTAGAACCAAGTAGTCCTATTGCTGATGCTGCCGCACCAATTTGTAAGGATTGCCGACGGGATAATTTTGGAAGTTGGTTTTTGTCAATAGTAGACATGACACTTCTCCTTACTTAAAAAGTTATAAATACTTAAATGACTTAAGCAAATTTTGTAACTTTAGATTGCCATTCACAATACCCATAATTAGGTACTCCGAATGACCTATTTCATAGTCGTAGTAAGGTAAACAACTTCCAATTTTTAAATTTGGCTGGAGAATATTTGAGTGCTTTCGTTACTGCACCAAATAAGCAACGCTTAAGAAGTAAGAGGATAAATGTGTGTTTTTGAAAAAAATGTAACAAAATACATTTTTTCATTTAGAAATCCCACTCGAATGCTTTGAACTGTAGCGTTGAGCAGTGACCGCGGAATTGGGAAAAAGATTTTCTGGAGATAATTACACAAAAAAGCTTGTTGAAAATTCAATCGCGTGTCACGCGTACCAACTCTTCACGCGAAGTTATTCCCGTTTGTACCAAGCGTTCGCCATCCTCACGCATCAAGTGCATACCTGAACTTAGCGCTGCAGAGCGAATATCCGCTTCACTGGTATGGTTGTGAATTTGTGCACGAATTGCATCGTTGGTGACGAGTAATTCGTAAATGCCGGTTCGCCCTTGGTAGCCTGTTTTTGCACAATGTTTGCAGCCTTCGCCCACGCAATGTGTACAAATTTTTCGCACTAAGCGTTGCGCCAATACACCAAGTAAACTGGAACTCAATAAGAACGGTTCGACACCCATATCTGTCAATCGTGTCACTGCACTTGCAGAATCGTTCGTGTGTAACGTCGCCAGCACCAAGTGACCTGTAAGCGATGCTTGGATCGCAATTTGAGCCGTTTCAAAATCGCGAATCTCGCCAATCATGATGACATCTGGATCTTGACGCAAAATAGCACGCAGGGCTTTTGCAAAAGTTAAATCGATTTTGGCATTGACTTGCGTTTGTCCAACGCCGGCTAGCTCGTACTCAATCGGATCTTCCACAGTCATGATATTTTGACTGCTTGCATCGAGCTGATTTAATGCAGCGTAAAGCGTAGTGGTTTTACCGGAGCCAGTTGGTCCAGTCACCAAAATAATGCCATGCGGTTGCGCTAACAGGCCTGTAAAACGGCTCAAAGTATTGCCTTCCATGCCGACGGCTTCAAGGCTGAGTTTGCCTTCTGATTTGTCTAGCAAACGCAGCACGGCACGCTCACCATGAGCACTTGGGAGAGTGCTCACACGTACGTCCACAGATCGCGTACCGATTCGCAGGCTGATACGACCATCCTGAGGTAAACGTTTTTCTGAAATATCCAGATCAGCCATGATTTTCAAACGTGAAATCAATGCAGCATGCAGAGCTCGATTGGGTTGAACCACTTCGCGTAAAGTACCATCTACTCTGAAGCGAACGCTGGAATGGCGTTCGTACGGTTCAATATGAATATCACTTGCACCATCGCGTGCAGCCTGTGTAAGTAAGGCATTGAGCATGCGAATAATGGGAGCATCATCAGCGGCTTCTAATAAATCTTCTACTGCAGGCAAGTCTTGCATCATGCGGCTTAAATCTGCATCAGACTCTACTTCGCTGACGATGGAGGCAGCATTTGACTCACCTTGTGCATATACCTCACTGATGCGTTGTACCAAAACGTCTTGTGGAAGTTTTTGTATGGAAGCTATTTTGAATTTTCTCAACGCCTCAGATATAGCGTTGCGTGATGTTTCATCATGCAAATACAAAATGGTATCTTTGTCGTCAACCGCTAGCAAAAGCTGGTTTTGCCTAGCAAACGCATAAGGAAGCGGGTATTTCATTCTGCAGCGTTTGTGTTTATTTGTTTTGTCGCACGTGGCACAGATGCTGGCATGACGGCTGAATCGTTGATTGGCAAAATAATGTTGAATGGTGGCTGTGCGGAGGTTTGACTTGCACGCATCAAGTCGTAGCGATCAAGTGAGAGCTGTTCGGTCGCAGCTGCATCACGCACAACTACGGGGCGTAAAAAAACCATTAAGTTGGTCTTTTTTCGACCACGAGATTCTGTTTTAAACAGATTCCCAAATAAAGGGATATCGCCAAGTAATGGTACTTTTTCTTGGTTATTAGAGTACTCATCTTGTAGCAATCCCCCTAGTACCACGATGCCGCCATCTTCAACCAACACATTCGTTTGAATAGAGCGTTTGTTGGTGATGAGTCCAGTCGTAGAGTTAATGGATGATGCTTGAACACTGCTAACTTCTTGAAATATTTCTAGTTTAACCGTGCCATTTTCACTGATTTGTGGTTTTACTTTCAATGTCAAACCCACGTCTTTGCGCTCTACGGTTTGGAATGGGTTGACTGTTCCTGTGCTACCAGCACTCGCCGCACTGTTGGTGTATTGTCCCGTCACAAAGGGCACATTTTGACCAATAATAATTTTTGCTTCCTCGTTATCAAGTGTCAACAAGTTTGGCGTCGACAAAATATTGCCTTCACCTGTAGTTTGTAAAAAGTTAGCAAAAATACCCAAAACTGTTTTGCCTGCAATAAGTGTTCCGAGCCCTATATTAAGTCCCGTTGCGGGTAGCACGGATGGCGCTGCTGTTGACGTTGCAGTAGTCGACAACCCGGACAAGGCAAGTGCCAATAGGTTTTTTCCACCAGAACCATAATTTGTGCCCGCTGCACTGAGGTTGTTTGTATCTGCGCGGTTGCCAAGTGCGTTTTGCCATTGAATGCCAAACTCGGCAGCTTTGTCTGAATTGATCTCTGCAATCAATGACTCAACATACACTTGCGCGCGCCTAGCATCAAGCTGATCTATGATGGCTCTTAATTGGCGATATTGCGGCTCTGCAGCTGTGATGATGAGGGAGTTTGTAGCAGGGTCAGCCTGTATTTGCCCACCAGTAGAAGGCTGTGCTGATGCTTGAACCCCCGAATTCGCAGCATTGGATGTTGCTGCTGCGCCAGTGCCAGCGGCAGGCGCTCCTGATAAAGCTGCATTTCCAGTTGTGCCTGTGGATATAGATGCCAAGGAAGCGCGCAACGTGATTGCTAATTTAAGCGCATCTGCATTTTTTAAAAAGACCACATGCACATTTCCAGCCGCACTTTGCGAACTGGGTTGATCTAACTTTGCCACAAGTGATTTGACCAAAGCCAATCGCGCCGTGTTTGCTGTGCGAACAATCAACGCATTGCTACGGGGCTCGGAAATCACAGTGGTTTTGACGCCCGAATCCGCTTGCCCGGGCGCCGCTGCAGCGCCAGTAGCTGATGCGCCAGAATCAACCAAGCGCAGCACCAATGGCGCTAGGTCACTAGACAATGCATGTTTTAAAGGGATGATTTCTACATCAGTTGCTGCTGGTATATCACTTGCCGCGATGATGCGTGCAATACGTTGCAAGTTGTCTGCGTAATCGGTGATGATGAGCGAGTTGTTGCCCGGATTGACGTTGATGGTGTTGTTGGGGCTGATAAGCGGCCGCAAAATGGGCAATAAATTTGCTGCAGAGTCGTAATTCAGGTTGAAAATTTGCGTGACAATTTGGTTGCCGCCCGCTTTGGGACTCACACCACCAGCCGATACAACGCTCGTTTGCAGTTTAGCATCAGCCTCAGGCACGACTTTAAAAATACCTTGTGATTCGACGACAACAATACTTTGCAGGCGCAGCGCGGTAACAAATTGGTTGTAAGCAGCAGCAGGTGAAATGGCTTTTTCGCTTGACAAATTCATGGTGCCTTTGACGCGCGGATCTACAACCATATTGCGACCGGTGATGACACCCATGGTGCGTGCAACCGCTTCTATATCAGCATTTACGAAATTTAGAGTAATTGCTTCACCTTGTTTTTGAGCGTACAAAGTAAGGGGAGCCAAAGACAATGTTACTGATGTTGCTATTAAAAAAGTAGCGAAATGGTTTTGAAAACGGTTCATCGCTTGTTGTTTTTTAAGGAGTTTGAAATGAAAATCCATGTATCTCTTAGCCTACGGTGATGATGGAACGCGGCCCAACGCGGCGTCCAAGGATATCTAAAAAATTGTTCAGCGCAGCCTCAAAGCCTGGTGCTGCACTTGCTTCGCCGTTGAAACGCCAACGATTGCCAGTCAATTGACCGCTACCAGATAGTAAAAGACTGCCGTTGAGAGTCTCTAAGTTCAAACTTGGCACGCTTGCTCCTTGGCCGCCTTGAAAGCTGAGTCGGTAACTCCCCACGGGTCGGAGCGTTGAAAGTTTAGTTGAGGCATCGATGACATCTAATGACGCTTTACCTTCAAGCTTTAATTGCTTATCAAGCCATTCTAGCGTTAGTAGCTGCGTGTTTAACTTAAGGGCAGCTTGCAAATCAATGGTATTGAATGGTGCGCCTAAACCGGTGAGCAAAGTTGCTGGCCAAGTCGATTGGCTAGGTTGTACTACTGCCGTTAAGCCTGAGAAACGTGGCGTCAACAATACGTTGATATTTTGTACAGTGCAGCACTCCGCATCAATCAAGATGCGAAATTTTAAAGATGGCGTGGGTTTGAGTCGCCAATGCATGCGCCCGGGTAGCGTTGTGGCATCTCTGCTGCCTAAGCCACCAGATAACAACAATTGACCAGAACCATTCCAAATCGTACCCGACGGCTCATTCAAAACGACGCGACCTTGGGTGGACAGAGAAAGAGCCGTTCCCAACCAAGCAGCAGGCGCAAACACAAGCGTTGCTGCAATCAAACCA
Source organism: Polaromonas sp. (assembly GCA_031424795.1). Lineage (GTDB taxonomy): Bacteria > Pseudomonadota > Gammaproteobacteria > Burkholderiales > Burkholderiaceae_C > Aalborgiella. The sequence continues at coordinate 4,896 of JANPIC010000054.1, forward strand.
AGCGCAGACCCTAAGACTGCCCAACGCCAAGGCGGTACAGCTAAATGACTAGATGTTTTCATCATTTTTTGGGTAAAGTTAACACCAGTGTGCCATCCCAGAAATCGCCATTTCGATTTAACTTCGCCTCTGTGGGCAAAGCGCGGGCGTTTACTCTAGCTTGCGTCAACCACAACGCTAACTCTTGGGGGGGGGCATTTTTGAGAGTTAGATTTGCTCGTTCGCCCGTTAAATTAAGTTGCGCTGTGGTACCAAAACGTTGTGTTACCGCGCTTTGTAATGCCTTTTGAGCTTCGTCTAAGCCTAGTTTCGGTTGGCTTTGCAGATTTTTTGCCTCCGCGCTCAGTGCGCGCATGTTTTGCAATTGCGCATCTAGTGCGCGGTGCTGGGCTGGTGCCTCTTTGATGCTTTTTACAGCGGGAGCAATTGCGAGCCACCATAAAAGTGCAGCAACTATCAACCAAAAAGCTGCCAAAATTAAGCGTCGCTCGCTCAATTTAAGCTGCCGCCAATAGTTTAAATAGGTTTCTATCATGGCGTGGCCTGCACTTTCAAGCTGGTTGCTTCGCCGTTCTGTGTGAGAGCGTAGCCCATCGTTTTTAGTTTTTCTTGCACTACCGGTAGCTCATTTGCCGCAAATTTTATGTTTTTAAAGTTGACACTATTTGCTATGTATTCAATAGCTGTAGGAGTATTAAATGCGCCAGCTGAGATGCTATTTGCGGCGCTAAAAGCAGAAAGCATGGATTCAAAATTTTGCACACTGCTTGCACCTGTGGCTTGTCTCAATAAAACCATCTCGCGCGACATTTGTAAAGCTGGGTCGACAACAGTTTTTACGTTGGGGAAAGATTGCGTCAATATCGTACCCAATAGAGCCCGCTTTTTCGACAGACTAGCTTGCTGCTGCCAAGCCCACGCATTCAAGCCGACAATATTGGCGCATAAAAGCGCAACCAAACCCCAGCGCGCAGGACGCCAAGCTGGTGCTTGCCAAAATGCTTGCCATTGCCGAATAATGCTTTTCACGCCTTGGCTGTCGCCGCTCAAACTTTGTTCGAATTGAGCTAGTTCCCACAGCGAAGTTGCGCTAAACAGCAAGCCCGCTGCGTGTTGTCGCAGCTCTACTTTCAATTCAGTGTAGGGTGACAAACTAGCCTCTGCCAATTCCACCACAGCAGGTTCTGCCCCCACGCGGGTGCCAGCTGGTAAATGCGTTAAAAGTGCTTGCAATACACCGCTGGTATCACCCAAATGAAGCGGTACAGTCATCACACCTTGCTTGTCCGCTCGGGTTATCCATGCTTCTTCGGGTGTACCTGTGACACAAATGATGGGGTTGCTTTGTGGCCAAAATTCAGGTACCACTTGCGTGATGCGACAGCCAGCCGCATCAAAAGTTTGCACAGCGTCATTTAGCCAGGTTTTATCGCAGGCAGCCACCCAAACGGCCGTAGCGGCTTTGCCAGTTTGTACATCGGGTGACACGGCAAATGCCATGGTATGGGTGTCGTCTAACAAGTGCTCTTCCAGCAAACCATCTAATGCTGCGCGAAGGCGTGCTTTGGGTACTTTGGGTAAATCAACTTGGTGCCAAGACAGCGCACGCGCGGGCACCACTAAAACGGTAGCGTCTGCTTTTGGTAGTTCGCTTAAATTCAGCGTTCCCGTTTTTGCTTTGCTAGGGTCATCGTTTTGTCCGTCTTTTGACAGTACAAACGTGTACAGCGTGTTGCCAGCTGGAGCAGAGCCACCAGAGTTGGCTGTGCTGGCTGAGCTTGGATAAGGCAGGGAAACGATCAACTTGCTCATAACTGCATTGTATTAGGGCTTTGTTTCGGCATATTAAAGCTTTGGTGAAGTCGTGTTTGTAATTATTTCAGGCGATGCAACCACAGAGCGCTCGCGCCAGAGTGTTTTGACATTACTGATATCGGTGCGATCAACGAGAGATTGCTCTTCCACCACAGTTTGCTCCAGTCGAATACGACCAGTGATCTCAAAAAAACGCGTTGATACGCTGTGCTGTGTGTCTTTGAGCTTGTCTTTCAGCACTGGCACAGCGGTTGCGGCTTCTGCCAGGCTGGGGAAAAATGCTCGTTCGCGCGTGCTGACGGCTAATTTCGCATCTGCCAGTTCTAAGCCTGGGATGCTTGCATACATAACTTCGGCAGTTGCGGTGTTGATATTCACCGTGGTTTTAACCGGTAATAGGGCAATGTATGGTGTGAGTTTTACCAAAGTTAGCGGGCGCAAACCCAGCCAAGTTAACTGCCTTACCCGTTGTGGCATCAGCCCAGCTGTTGTGGGTGAATTCGCTGCTAAAGCAGCTTTTAAATTGGCAACAAAGCTCTCAAGCTCTGTCTCTGGCAGGTTAAAGTGGGCGAATAGCTTCTTAAACGCCACCAAATCTGGCGCTGAAACCTGTCCATCATTTATCAAGTTGAAGACGTTGAGTTTGGATTGTGCGTCCACAATATTGCCCGATAAAAACGCATCCACTTGCTCTTCTGCTGTCAAGCCACCGGTGTTGTTTTTGTCCGCTGCCAAAAATGTTGAAAGGCGAGATTCTTGCAGTGCCACTGCCCACGGCTCAGCCAAATGGTCAGTCGTGCCAGCGCGACCGTCGATTCGTAATATCAGCCGCGACCAATCCAAAGCGCCGACCAGCAGCCAAGCCACTTGCACCCGCGCGCGTTCGGCAATTTCTACCTCCACACTGCGCCACTGCTGCCACAGCGCTGCAGCGGCAAATGTGGCAACCAGGGTAACCGTCAGCATGGCTGACAGCAGTGCCGCTCCTTTTTTGCGTTTGATGTTTTGCTGCATCATTTGCCACCGCCCACCTTAGGGCTTACCCAGTCGCGTGTAATCGCTCCCACCAGCGCTTGTCCAGGTGATAATGTAAGCACCAAACGCACACCGTCTGGCAAGGCGGCAGCATTAGAGTTCACAACCGCGTCTGCGCTAGACAAAGCGTTGACCCACGCATCGTTGCGATAGTAAAACACTTGCCATTTATCAATAGTAGCCACAACAACTTCACCTTTTTTATCGGCCTCTGTCGCTGTGTCGGCCCATTGCTTGGCTTGTAGCCAAGCTGCTTGTAGTTCTGCGCGCGTTTTCACGGGGGCAGATTGCCAGCGCAGCCATTGTGTTTTGTTGGTGACATTTGCACCTGTGCCGGTTTCAATATTACGTTGACTCCAAGCCACCACGCGGATGCTGTCGTCATTTGTCGCATTTATAGTGTCTTCGCCCGTTTCTGCATAGCGCCGGGTGAGGCGCAGCACTTGCCCGTCATAGTCCAGCCCAGAAACAGCTGGCACATTGGCTTGCACCACCAACGCGTCTAAATCTGTTTGCCACTGCGCTAGGCCAGCTTGCAGTGCCAGCACGCCATCGGTGTTTGTCTGCGTTGCTGTTTGCACCCTTGTCATACCGTCCAGCCCGCGCCAGCTGAGCAAAGCTAGCAATGCCATGATGACGATGGCCACCAGCAGCTCCACCAGCGTGAAGCCGTGCTGCTGATGCCTTGGTTTGCAAGCGCAAGCCATCAAAACCGCCCCACAATGGTTGAGAGCTTGATGATGCTTCTGTCGCTCTTTTCGCCATCAAAAACCTCAGCATCCACACGCCTGAAGCTCGGGTTGGGCGTCGTGGTTACCGTCATTTTTCCGCCCATGGTTTTGCCCGCCTGCTCGCAGCTAAAGGTGCTGTCGCCCACATTGGGCATGGCTTTGCTCAAGCGCACTTTGATCAGCTCGTTTTCCACGCATATTTGACCTAACAGCACGTCTGACAAGCGCTGCGCATTGTTCACCAACGAATCCGTCGCCCGCATGCCCGCCAAGAGCGCAACCGACACAATGCCCAGCGCCACCAAAACCTCAATCAGCGTGAAACCTCTTAATTTATTCACTTGATTTGATCGCTAGACTTGATGCCAAATGGGCGAATACCATCCGTCGCCAACGTCAAACTGCGCGCAGCGTTTAGCAACACCACTTCTTGCTGCGCGATGATAGGCTCTGGCCCCAGCGCCAAGCGGCTACTCTCATCCACATGGGTATCACTACTCAGCCAAGTGGTAGGAAATTTCACCAAATCAACCATCTCACCCGTGCTGGCATTTTTGGCTTGTGGCAAGCCCTCAAACTTAAACCCCTCTGGCGTAGCGCGCCAAACCACCGCCAAACCACTGGCGCGCGACTGCGCTCGGGCAGAATCCAACAGCGCAGCAAGCCGCTGCGCATCACGCTCTAAAGCCGTCGCAGAAGCATCAGGAATCGCAAACATCACCCCCGCACTGGCAATCGCGATGATGGCAACCACCACCATCAGCTCCATCAGCGTAAATCCCTTTTGGATCTCGCGCTGAACTGCATGACAGCCGCGCTGTATTTTTTGACGAAGCAGGCTTATTGCCAAGAGCCAATATCCGCGTTTTTACCCTCACCGCCAGCCACACCGTCCGCGCCAAAGCTCATCACATCAATATCACTTTTGATGCCTGGGTTCAGGTACTGGTACGGTTTGCCCCATGGATCATTGGGTAGTTTTTCGATGTAACCCTTCCAATTCGCCGGTGCCGGCCCCGTTGTGGGGCGGGCGGACAGTGCTTGCAAACCTTGCTCACTGGTCGGGTAGCCTTGGTTGTCCAGCTTGTACAGCTTCAAAGCTTGCATGATGTTGTTCACATCGGTTTTCGCCACGGCGACGCGTGCATCGTCGTCTCGGCCGATCACATTTGGCAAAATCACCGCTGCCAGAACCCCAATGATCACCACCACCACCATCAGCTCAATCAGTGTGAATCCTAGCTCCAAACGAGTTTTTAAACCACGTTCAGGGCTGTTTTTGAGGTTTTTCACTGAACCTTCGTTTACAAATCTCAGCTGCAACATATCAATCAACCTCTTAAAATAACTTTACAAAATCTAAATAGACAAAGCATCTAAACAAATTCAAGTTTCCATCATAATCGCCTAATGACGACTGCCACACTCAAAACAGACTCTAACAGCTGGACTTTACGCCTCTTTACATTGCTTGTGTGGGCCGCGGTAGGGTTGTGTACAGCTTATTGGATGTTTAAATTCGCTACGACTGAAGCCATTGATGCCATCTCCACCGCGACCACTTCTAACGTGGTGGTGGATACAAAAGCCGTTGCCAAGCTCTTGGGTGCTACAAATGGCATCACCGGGAAGGTAGCAGATACAAGGGTTGACGTTAAATTATCGCTGTTTGGACTGGCTGCGTCACCCAGCGGACAAGGTTTCGCACTCATAGCCGAGGCAGATAAACCTGCCAAACCTTACCGCATCGGAGCAAAGGTGACGGACGATTTTGTCCTCAAATCCATCAGCAAAACAAATGCCATCCTTGCCGCCTCTACAAGTGCGCCCGACGGTCTCAAACTAGAGCTGCCTATCCGCAAACCTGGCACTTTGGTAGCCACCACAAATATTGCACTGCCGCCCTCTGCACCACCCATTCCAACCGTAGCCAATGCGGCTAATGCATCGACGACAAACGCCACCGCTGCAGCCAATGCGCCGCTTTACGCAAACACCATAGGCACACTGAACCCTGTCATAGCCGAATCACTTCGTCCCACCAGCCGATTTGCACCTCGTACCCCAGCTCCTGGTACCCCTGTATACGCCAGCCCCAATGCAGTCAGCCCAACAGCTGCCACAGCAACCAGTTCAGCAGTCGTTCCGCAGCAATAGGCGGCATGGTGTAAAATAATTTGCTATATATTTAATAGCTTATTAGGTAATAGATACGCCGGCTAGAGTCATTTTTAACGCTTAAAATGCCCTGTTTTACGCATTTTTCACCATAAACTTTGCTAAACTAAACCGCACTATACCGATGCAAACCGATAAACCCCATCGGTGCAAAATTCGCGCTTTAATTCGCCTTTAAACCATAAATAGTGCAAATGGGCTATCACTTCACCCATGGCAAAGGTGGTTTGGTGCAAATCCAGCTCCCTTTTGAACATCACGGGCAGCACGTCGGCGGCGCTGCTGGGGCGGATGGAGCAGGTTTCCATGACTTCAGCCAAGCGGTCGGCATGGTGGTCGTGCAGCTGTTGGATGCGTTCGTGGATGCCGACGAAGGGTTTGCCGTGCGAAGGCAGGGCGAGGGTGTCTGGCGCGCAGGGGGCGAATTTGTCGATGGAGTCTAAAAACAGCTGCAGCGCATTGGATTCGGGCTCGATGTTGTAAACGCTCACGTTGGTGGAGATGCGCGGCAGCATCATATCGCCACCGATTAAGATTTTGGACGCTTCACAATACAGGGCGATGTGCTCAGGTGCATGGCCGTAGCCGCTGATGGCGCGAAAGCGGTGGATGCCTATCGTGATGATGTCGCCATCCATCATGCGGCGGTAGCTGCGCGGCACGTCGGGCACGAGGCTGGTGAAATAGTTTGATCGGGCTTTGAGCTTTTCTTGTGAAACGGGGTCCACCAAGCCGTGTTTGGCGAAAAACTGGGCGCTTTCTAGCCCGTCAAAGCCCGAATCTGGAGAGCAGGCCATGCGCACCACGTTGTAATCGGTGCCGCTCATCCACAGCATCACGTTCCAGCGTTTGCACAGCCAATGCGCCAAACCCACGTGGTCGGGGTGCATGTGGGTGACGATGACGCGGACGATGGGCAAGCCTTCCAGCGCGTTGACAAACACCTGCTCCCACTGCGCGCGGGATTCGGGTCTGTCAATGCAGCAGTCCACCACCGTCCAGCCGTCTTGGCCGTCGATGTTGTCTTTGAGCAGCCATAAATTGATGTGGTTCAGCGCAAATGGCAGCCCAATGCGCAGCCACTTCACGCCGGGTGCTACCTCGATGGCATGTCCAGATTCCGGCATTGTGTCGCCCAGCGGGTAGTGCAGCTTGCGCTCCAGTTCGTTCATGGGGCTGGAAATATAAGGCTTGGCGGCGGTTTCAGTCATAAAAGCAGTATTTGTAGGTCAATTTATCAGTCATAATCGGACAAAATTGATGCTTACCTTTACGTAAACGTCAACCGTTGAACCATCTTACCCCAAGCCTTCAAAAAACCATGAACATAAGTTACACCATCACCGACTTGGCCAAAGAGTTTGACTTAACCACGCGTGCGATTCGGTTTTATGAAGACATGGGCTTGCTCAGCCCCCAGCGCGAAGGCGTCGGTGGCCGTAGCCGCGTTTACAGCGCACGGGACCGCACCCGCTTGAAATTAACCTTGCGTGCGAAGCGTCTGGGTTTGTCCCTCACCGAGGCCAAAGACATCATCGACCTGTACGACAGCCCGCGCGACACAGGTGTGCAGCTGCAAAAGTTTTTATCCGTTCTGGCAGCGCATAAGCTTGAGCTAGAAGAGCAAATGACAGATTTGCAGGCGAATTTGGATGAGGTCAAAACGCATGAAAAAGAGGCAAAAGCGCTATTGGCTAAGCTCAAACCCTCGAAATAGCATTAAAAATAGCTGTAGCCGGCGTATTTATTGCCTAAACTGCTATTAAATACATAGTAAATGAAAATTATTTTCATTCCTGCAAGCCCGCGCCTGAATAGCTATTAAAATTTTCATGTTAATTTCAGCCTCGGTTTTTTTTTTGCATAAAATTCATTTTAAATTCACCATAGACTGAACAAGTATTTAACAAGGTAACTATGAATAATAAACAAGTGAAAACTACGCAACGAGCTATTAATTTATTGATGGCTTTGTCAGTAGCTGTTTTGGTTGCAGCCTGTGGCGGCGGTGGTTCAGCGACGACAGATACGCCGTCTGCAACACCTACCCCAACGCCTTCACCAGCCGCAACGCCAACTCCAACTCCAACTGCCACACCTACACCTACACCTACACCAGCTCCAACTTCTGTCTATAGATTGGTGGGTTCATACGATAAGACGGAATGCGTGTTTGACAGTTCGACGGGGTTGACTTGGGAAGGAAAGCCGACAAGTGGTTTCCGAGTTAATACAAATATGTATACGAATTATGATGATGCAACACAATTGCAAAAAGGTTCGTCTACTTCTGCAGTGATGCCTACGCAAGCGGAAGTTGATGCTTCAACAAACACAATGGGCTATGTGAACGCAGTCAATGCTATGAGTCTTTGTGGATACAGCGACTGGCGTGTACCTAGTTACTCAGAACTGGATGGTATCAATATTAATACATGGTCATCGGGCACGGTTGGACTTGTCACTGGTGTAGCAGAATGGTTTCCCAACACTAGTTGGGGCAGAACTTGGACTTCCACTCAAGTTCCATCGACGCCATATGGTGCTAAGACGCTTAGTTTTGGATACTCAACTGGGCATTTTGATTGGTTGAGACGCGATACTGCAAGGCTTCGTTTAGTTCGATAAATTTTTATAGGCAAAAAAGCCGCCAGACTCACATCTGGCGGCTTTTTCGTTTTAAGCTAAGTTAGTGCTTACAAACCCGCAGAAGCCCGCAATGCGGCAACTTTGTCTGTCTTTTCCCAGGTGAATTCTGGCTCGTCGCGGCCGAAGTGGCCGTAGGCAGCTGTCTTTTCATAAATCGGACGCAACAAATCTAGCATCTGGATGATGCCTTTTGGACGCAGGTCAAAGTGCTCTTGCACCAAGGCAGACAATTTCTCGTCAGACATGATGCCTGTGCCTTCGGTGTAAACGGTCACGTTCATCGGCTTGGCGACGCCAATCGCGTAAGCCACTTGGATCTGGCACTGCTTGGCCAAGCCAGCAGCGACGATGTTTTTCGCCACATAGCGCGCAGCGTAAGCGGCTGAGCGGTCAACTTTCGATGGGTCTTTGCCTGAAAACGCGCCACCGCCGTGCGGGCAAGCGCCGCCGTAGGTGTCAACAATGATCTTGCGACCGGTCAAACCGCAATCACCTTGCGGGCCGCCAATGACGAATCGACCTGTTGGGTTGATCAGGTACTTGGTGTCTTTGGTGATCATTTCTTTTGGCAACACCGGCAAAATGATTTGCTCGATGACAGAGTCAATGAAGCTTTGCTTCATTTTGTGCTGCGATTCAGACTGGTCTGGGTCGTGCTGGCTGGACAGCACCACGGTGTCGATGCTGACGGGTTTGCCGTCCACATAGCGCATGGTCACTTGGCTTTTCGCGTCTGGGCGCAGGTAAGGCATGCGGCCATCTTTGCGCAATTGCGCTTGGCGCTCGACCAAACGGTGGGCGTAGTAAATCGGCGCTGGCATCAAATCTGGGGTTTCGTCACACGCATAACCAAACATCAGACCCTGGTCGCCCGCGCCGATGTTGAGGTGGTCGTCAGACGCGTGGTCCACGCCCTGGGCGATGTCGTTGGACTGCTTGTCGTAGCAAACCATGACCGCGCAGCCTTTGTAGTCAATACCGTAGTCGGTGTTGTCGTAGCCAATGCGTTTGATGGTGTCGCGGGCCACTTGGATGTAGTCCACATGCGCGTTGGTGGTGATTTCACCTGCCAAAACCACCAAACCGGTGTTGCACAAGGTTTCAGCAGCAACGCGGCTGCGTGGGTCTTGCTTGAAAATCGCGTCGAGAATTGCGTCAGAAATCTGGTCGGCGACCTTGTCTGGGTGGCCTTCAGAGACGGATTCGGATGTGAAGAGAAAATCGCTTGCCATAAAAAAACTCCAATAAAGTTAAAGGACGCGTTGCCTGGAACTTTTCGGAGTCTTGGCGAACGCTTTAGCAGATATGTTTAACGTCGCCCTGCAAGTAGTTCAGTTAACTCAGCGACAAGCAAGATTTTAGCAGAAAAAGCGATTTTGGCTATCAGTTTGGGTTGAAAGCAGTTGTAAATGCAATCACGGGTGCCGACTGCCGAAACTTGCAATAACAACTTGAATCGATAAAATAAACTTAAGCTTCTGCTATGTTCTGCTGAAGGAAATTTTATGACCTTAATCCATCGCGTTTTGACTTGCTTGAGTTTTTTACTTATCTCGGCTTGCAACCCGGTGCCGCTGTCGGTTGTCGCATCTGACTTCAGCATCAACGGTGTGAAAGGTACGGGCGTCATCACAGCCACCGGCAGCGCACAAGAAGTCACGATTGATTTAACCAGCAAAGAAGCCTGCTCAACCCTGACCAGCTTGGTTGCCAGCGTAGCGTTGGACGAAGGTGTCACCATCAGCCCCGCACCAGCGGTGGCTCGGGACTACACCGCGCCAGTCACTTTTACGGTGACCGAGACCTATGGCGGCAAAGTGGTTTACACCGTCACCGTCAAAGGCAAAGCCTGTACAGCTAATACGACAACGACTAGCACGCCTTCCCTTGTTTCCCCCACCTGCGCATTAGCCACCAACGGCAGTACAGGTTATAGCTTGGTGTTTAAAGCCTGCGATTCCAATAACGTAGCCACGTATTACGATAAAACCGAGTGCGTGCGGGACAATGCGACGGGCTTGATTTGGGAAGGTAAAACGACATCTGGTTTGCGTGCCAGTCAGAACAACTACAACAATTTAGACAGCACCAGCTTGTTACAAATAGCGGCAAACACGGTTCCTTTGACGGTCGCCACACCAGCTCGCAGCCCCACCCAAGCCGAGATTGACGCGCCTGACAATTCCGTCGGTTACAAAAACAATGTGAACGCGCTCAATCTGTGCGGCTCGAACAGATGGCGTTTGCCCACCAAAGACGAGCTGCAAACCCTGCGTTTGTCGGGTGCCCCAGCTCAAATTGCTCAAATTGATTTGAACTGGTTTCCTAATACCAACTTAAATGGTTACTACGCTACGTCAACGCAATTTGGCACTCAGGCAGAGCGAGCATCCGTTATTCAATTTGGAGCAGGCACGGTAGACAACTGGTTGCGTGACGGCACCGTTTGGCACCCCACGTTGGGGGCGTTAGCATTTCGTGAAAATTCTGTCAGACTGGTTCGCTCTGCGTTCTAAAACAAAAATACTTAGGCGATACTCTACAGGTCAAAAAAATCGTTAAAACTGTATCAGTGAGTTGCGTCTAGGTATGTTTTTGTTTTTCAAGTTATTAAGTTTTTTACCGCTGTGGCTGGCACATGGCATAGGTGCGGCGCTGGGCTGGGTGGTCTTCGCACTGTCGCCTACGTACAGAGGGCGCTTTCTGGCCAACAGCAAACGAGCTGGCTACACCTTTGCCGAGGTGAAAGGCGCTATTGCCAGCAGTGGCAGATTGGTTGCTGAGTTGCCAAAGCTATGGATGAGCACAGCGGGTAAAAGTCAGGGCAAAGCCGAAGCGCCGTTCACCTGGCGCGGTGTGCAACACATTGAAGCCGCTTACGCCACGGGCAAAGGGGTGATTTTTTTGACGCCGCATTTGGGTAGTTTTGAGATGATTGGCCAAGCGTGGGGGCAGGATTTTGGGCCCAAATTCGGCAATTTCACCGTGCTGTTCCGCCCCGCCCGCAAGGCGTGGATGAGCGATTTGGTCGCCAATTCGCGCAACCGCCCTGGTCTCGCCACCGTGCCGACCAATTTATCGGGTGTGCGGCAGATGATCAAAGCGCTGCGCAAAGGCGAAGCCGTGGGACTGCTGCCAGACCAGGTGCCACCCGACGGCATGGGGCTGTGGACGCCATTTTTTGGCAAAAGTGCTTACACCATGACGCTGGCGGCGCGGTTATCGGCGCAAACCGGTGCGACGGTGCTGGTCGGTTTTGGTGAGCGTTTGAGCTTTGGGCGTGGGTATGTGTTGCATATTTCCCCATTAAAACAGGCACTTAGCGACAATCTGGAAACTGCTGTTCAGCAAATGAACACCGAGATGGAAGCCTTGATTCGAGGCTGCCCGACTCAGTTTTTGTGGGGCTATGGACGATACAAAGAACCTAGAAAAGAGCCAGCGAAAGAAGCCGCATGAGTGGGTTGGGTTCAAAACTAGGTGCTTATTTGGCGATTGGCTTCATGCGGTTTTTGGCCGTTTTGCCGCTCAGCTGGGTGCGGGCCCTGGGTTGGCTGCTGGGTTCGTCACTGTTTTATGTGATTCGCTCACGTCGGCGGGTCGCTGAGGTCAATTTAACGCTATGTTTTCCAGAGCACTCTAAGGATAAAATACGCCGGCTAGCGCGTCAAAACTTTGTTTATTTTATGCAGGCTTTGCTGGATAGGGGCTGGCTGTGGCATGGCAGTGCGGCGGTAACGCTGCGTCGTTTGAAGATCACGGGCGCTGTAGCACAACTGCAAAACGACGAGCCCGTTGTCCTTTTCGTGCCGCATTTTGTCGGGCTGGACGCTGGCAACACCGCGTTTACCCAGCAAATACCGCGCAAACTCATCACCATTTACACCAACCAGTCCAACAAAACGGTAGACGCGTGGATACTCAAACGTCGCGCCCGCTTTGGCAATATCCGCTTGTTTGGCCGCGTTGCTGGTGTAAAAGAGATTATTGCCGCGCTGCGTTCGGGCGAGATGCTGGGTATCTTGCCTGATATGGGTTTTGGCCCTGAAGAATCTATCGTTGTGCCGTTTTACGGCATTCCTACCTATACCGTGCCATCGCTGCATAGATTTACACGACTTGGCAAAGCTAAATTAGTCCCCGTTTTAAATCGAATGACAAAATGCGGCTACGAAGTGCAAGTATTACCTGCTTGGGAAAATTTTCCAACAGGCAATATGGAAGCAGATACTGCGCTGATGAACAAGGAGTTAGAAGGCTATATTAAAACCATGCCAGCACAGTATTTTTGGGTCCATAAACGGTTTAAAGACAGGCCGCCGGGTGAGAAATCAGTTTATTAGCGCACTAAATAGTGCTTGAATGTGACTCTAGCCGGCGTATTTATTGCTTATATAGCTATTTTATTTATAGCAAAATATTTAATATTTAATATTTAATATTTAATATTTAATGTTTAATGTTTAATGTTTAATGTTTAATGTTTAATGTTTAATTTAAAATATTTAAGGAACATAATTATGGGCGCTTTGTATACCATCATCGTTTTGGTTGTTGTATTATTACTTGCAGCACAATTTGGTTTACTCTCAGGCAAACAGCCGAATAATATCGGTGTGACGAGTGAGCGTCTCAAACCGCCCTCTAAAACGCGCAACAGTGTCAGCAGCCAAGCGCATTTGTATACTGACCATGTGCAAATGCAATATGCGAGTATTGAGCCATTGCCTTTTAAAAATAACAATGCTGCAAACTCCATGCAAGTATTGATATCCGTATTAAAAAACACGCCTGGTGTGACGATTGTGGACGCCAAACCGGATTACATCTACGCACACGCCAAAACCAAGGTGCTGAAATTTGTTGACGATGTGGAGTTTTGGGTGAATCCTGCCAAAGGCGTGATCGACGTGCGCAGCGCCAGCCGCTTGGGACGTGAAGATTTTGGCGCGAACCGGGTGCGTGTCGAGGCGATTCGATCAGCTTATATGGCGAATTAGTGTCAACATAGCCAATATGCCGCTGAAAACAAGATAAAAATGGCTTTAGCCAGCGTATTTATTGTCTACGTAGCTATAAAATATATAGCGAAATTAACTGCTTTGTGGGTTGAGAAAATCCTGCAAATAGCCCATCACCAGCTGCGGCTGCTCATGAATGACCCAGTGCGTAGCGTCGTGCACTTTTTTCAGCGTTAAGTTCGGGATGTAATCGTCTAAACCGTCTATCAATTCAGGCAGCAGGGCGACATCGTTCATGGCCCAAATCACCAAGGTGGGTAGATCAACGGTTAATAAGTTGTGCGGAATATCTGTGCCAGCTGCGCCTTTGTCGTGCTCAGTCGGCGGACGCAGGGGAGAGGCGCGGTAGTAATTGCAGCCACCCGTCAAACCAGCGCTCCAGAGATCGCGATATTGCTGTTTCAAGGCGGGTGTCAACCATGCAAACTCGCCACTTTCTGCGCCTGCATTGGTAAAAAAGGCAAATAAAAGCTTGAAATCGTCTTTTGCAAGGGCTTTTTCAAACCCAGGCCGCACCAAGAAATTCATGTAGTCGCTGGCTGCTTGTTGTTTGGGGTTGCTTTTGAGTTCGCGAATAAACGTGCCAGTGTGTGGTGAATTGATGATGCAAAGTCGTTTCATCAATTGCGGCATGTGGTTCGCCATACCCCAAGCTACGGCGCCACCCCAGTCGTGTGCAACCAAGCATTCGAGTTTGTTGCCAGAATCTGCCGTTTCTATCGCCACCAAGGCGGCAATGTCTTGCATCAGAAACTTGACGCGGTAAGCACTTACTTCTAGTGGAGAGCTTGATTTTTCAAAACCGCGTAAATTTGGCGCAACACAGCGGTAGCCGCCATTTTCGGGTTTGGCGAAATGTTCTAGCAACGTGTCCCACACAAAAGCAGCCTCGGGGAAGCCATGTAAAAACATCAAAACCGGTCGACCTCGCGTCCCAGTAGCTCGGCAACTGAGGGTGATGCCGTGTGACAGGTCTTGCTGAAAAGTTTCTACCATGGTGTCGCTTTATTCAATAAATATAGCGAGCTATTTTGCTACTGAAATGCTCCCAAAGAGGGCAGGGTTTTCAGCTAGTTTTGGGTAATATTCCCACTGTTTGGTTTTCATGCGTCCATTGCCACAGCAAATGCGCTACTTCGTCCACGCCTTTTTTCTTCAGGGCTGAAAACAAAAGTACCTGACCACCGCCAGCTTGAATTTTCATGATCGACAAAGCTTTGGCTGCTTCAGTTTTGTTCAGCTTGTCCGACTTGGTTAAAACGATCAAAAACTTCAAACCTTCTTCGATGCGCGGGCGGATCACTTCTAGCAAAATTTCGTCCAGTTCGGTGATACTTTGGTAAAGTGTCTCTTTATGTGTTCGCAACATAGGAATATCCCGTAGTTTGTTTTTGTAAAGTTAGTGTAAAGTGCGCGCTGCTATTGGTAACCACGTAGTAATTTTGTTAATAAATAATTCAGCCACTGCTAACCATGTCTCGTACTTTAAGCGCCTGAGTCGCTTCGATATGAGTATTCCTTTTTGGGTAACTGCTATTGCGATAGCAGTATGGTCTGCTGCTGCTGCATGGATCAATCCAGCGCAATTTGCTGACAATTTGGAGCAGTTTAGTTGGTCGCATAGTATGGAACTTGGTTACTGGAAGCATCCGCCGCTCCCGACCTGGTTAATCGCCATTCCCATTCGTATCTTTGGGTTTTCAGTGTACTGGACTTATGCGCTAGCCGCTATGTGTTTTATCGGTACGGTATTTTTCACATGGCGTTTCTCACGGCATCTGTTTGGTCAGCAGGCGGCCACGTTTACGGTGTTGTTGATGGGTTTGCATATTGGTTTTTCGTGGCGTGCGCAGCTCTATAACCACAATACGGTGTTGGTTTTGTTTTCTGCGGCTACCGTCTGGGCAACTTTGCGGGCGCTTGATTCTGAGAAAAAGCGGGCTTGGGTGCTCGCAGGAGCATTGGCCGGTTTGGCGATGCTGTCAAAGTACCAAGCATTGGTGCCTTTGGTGGGTATCTTGATCGCTTTGAGTATGGGCGGTTGGCTCAAGCAAACCGCCGTTAAGCAAGGGGTTCTTGTTGCGTTTGTCGTAGCATGTCTGGTGTTCTTGCCGCATCTATTGTGGCTGGCGATGGGTAGCGGTTCAACGATTGACAACGCACTGCATGCGGCAGAAGGCTTGGGCATGCGTAGGCGTTTGGTTGTATTTATAGGATTTTGGCTGATTCAGATCCGTTTTTATTTGCCTATTTTTCTTGCGGTAGCTTTGTTGGTTTTGTTTAGAAAAAACACAGTCACTGCCAACATGGAGCAGCCTGTAGCAGCGTCCTTGAACCCGCAAACCCGTGCTTGGTTTTATGGCTTGGTCGTATGGCCTGCCTTTTTTGTGAGTATGGCAGTCTTGCTGGGCGGTATGCGCTTGCAGGCACAGTGGGGGTTGCAGACCTTTCAATTCGTGGTCATTTTTATTGCTTGGCAGTTGGCCTTGGTGCTGCCAAAAAACGATACGAAACGCACAGTTTGGCTGGTTTTAATGGTTCAAGCCGTGTTGGCTGGGTTTTTTGCCTGGTCTATTGTTCAGCCGCAGCAACATTTTTGGCAGGGGCAGCGATCACGAAATTTCCCAGCAGCCGATGTGTCCAAAGAAATGGCTAGCAAATGGTATGAAATGACATCTTGCCCGTTGATGTATGTTGTGGGCCCTTCATTTGAAGCCACAGTTGTTTCGGCCTACTCAGGCAACAATCCAACGGTTTTGGAGGATGGAGATTTTAAAAAATCACCCTGGGTAAGCGCAGAACAGTTGAAAAAATTTGGTGCTCTGTACTTAGCCGATGATGCGGTTAAATTGCCGCTTGGCGTGGTAGCAACAGGCCACGTCGTCATTCCTGCTAGGGTGAATGACTTTCAGCCCATTAAGCAGTTATTTTGGGGCGTTGTCCTACCTACATCAGATTGCAAGCCAAGCTCTTAATTTGTGGCTGACGATGTTTCAGGGTGCGCCCACTGCCATAGCAAATGCGCGACATCATCCACGCCTTTTTTCTTCAAAGCCGAGAATAAACGCACTTCGCCGCCACCAGCTTGAATTTTCATGATCGACAAAGCTTTGGCTGCTTCAGTTTTGTTCAGTTTGTCAGATTTGGTCAGCACGACTAAAAACTTGAGTCCTTCTTCGATGCGCGGGCGAATCACCTCTAGCAAAATTTCGTCCAGCTCGGTGATGCCGTGGCGCGGGTCACACATCAGCACAATGGCTTTGAGGTTTTCGCGGGTGATCAAATAGTTCGCCATCACGCGCTGCCAGCGCAGCTTGTCAGCTTTGGGGACCGCCGCGTAGCCGTAGCCGGGCAAGTCGGCCAGCACCGCGTCGGTCACACCTTGTTTGCCCAGACTAAAGAGATTGATACTTTGCGTACGCCCCGGCTTTTTAGAGGCAAAAGCCAGCCGGTGCTGCTGTGTTAATGTGTTGATGCAAGTGGATTTACCAGCGTTAGAGCGGCCCACAAAGGCGATTTCGGGCACATCCAGCGGTGGCAAAAACTGCAATTGAGGGGCAGTGGTCAAAAATTTGGCCGTGTGCATCCAGCCCATGGCGATTTTTTCTGCAGCGGTCTTTTCGGCTTTGGCGATTTGCGCGGGTGTTGGCGCTGTGGCCGTTGGATTGAGTGCCTTTTCAGGCGAATTTGGTGAAGACGTGGTCATAACCCCTATTAGAACCGCAATGTCTGCCGTTCTTATGTGTGGTTTAGTCGGAAATTATCAAAATTCTCGAAAACCTGCCTGCTCATTGTAGAATGAGGGGTTAAATTTACACAAATTGTTCCTCATTCCTCCAGAATATGAAGCCTACTATGTCCTCGTTTTTGTCATCATTCACCCCTTTTGTTGCTGCCGCTTTGATGGCAGTCGGTTCGGTTTCTAGCTTCGCAGCGACAGATGCAGCCAAACCAGAAGCGAAACCAGAAGTTAAAGCCCCTGCAAAACCAGATCTAGTCAAAGGCGAGGCCAGTTTCACCGCTGTATGCGCAGCTTGCCACGGAGCTGATGGCAATTCGGGCACACCTGTCAACCCTAAATTGGCGCAGCAGCATCCAGAATACTTGCTCAAGCAGCTCAAAGAATTCAAGTCCGGCGCACGCAACAATGCGGTGATGAAGGGTTTCGCTAGCGCTTTGAGCGACGACGACATGCGCAATATCGCCTATTGGGCAGCGTCGAAAAAGGCGAAGACTGGTTTTGCGAAAGACAAAGAACTGGTTGCTTTGGGCGAAAAAATCTACCGTGGTGGCATCAGCGACCGTCAAATCCCTGCTTGCGCCAGCTGCCACAGCCCGACAGGTGCGGGTATTCCAGCGCAATACCCGCGTTTGAGTGGTCAACATGCGGACTACACGATGGCTCAGTTGAGCGCATTCCGCGAAGGCTCACGTAAAAATAGTTTGCAAATGACGCAAGTGTCAGCCAAGTTGAATGACCGCGAAATCAAAGCGGTGTCCGACTATATAGCTGGTTTGCGATAAGTAAATAACTTTAAATGCTAAGAGATCTCAATTTACGGAACTTATTGATTAAAATTTGACCTAAATTAGATCCCATTTTCTAGTTTTTCAGAGGGCGGGTTATCTCAGGGTAGCTCGCCCTCTTTGTCTTCACAGTGCACTTATTATTTTATAAATGACAGTATCAACACACGGTTTACGGCTCAGAAATGGCTCATATGCATGGCGCGCGGGTGTGGAGTTGCTGTCTTCCATGCGGTTTTCAATTTCGTTGTTGACCATTATTTGTATTGCATCCATCATTGGTACAGTACTTAAGCAAAACGAGCCCGTTAACAACTACATCAACCAGTTTGGGCCTTTTTGGGCGCAGGTATTTGCGTCAGCCAGCCTGACAGCGGTTTACAGCGCTTGGTGGTTCATGCTGATTTTGGCCTTCTTGGTCATCAGCACCAGCTTGTGTGTTTCACGGAATATTCCAAAAATTTGGACGGATTGGCATGTTTTTAAAGAGGGTATGCGTGAGCAAAGTATTCAAGCTTTCGGTCACAGAGCGCATGCTTCGCTACAGGAAACGCCACATGCAGCGGCTGAACGCATAGGACGCATGCTTGCGCAAGGTGGCTGGAAGGTCAAACTGCAAGAGCGGAAAAGAGATAACAGTGAATCGGGGTGGATGGTTGCAGCCAAGGCCGGCCGTGTCAACAAACTGGGCTACATTGCGGCGCACAGTGCTATTGTGCTGGTGTGCATTGGCGGCTTGTTGGATGGCGATTTGATTGTCAAAGCGCAAATGCTGCTGAACGGCAAAACAGCTTACAGTGGCGGCGGTTTGATATCAGACGTGAAGCCCGAGCATCGCCTGAGCCCCAGCAACCCTACCTTCCGCGCGAATCTTTTGGTGGCAGAAGGTGCGCAGTCCAGCACCGCTATTTTGAACCAAGGCAGTGGGGTGTTGATTCAAGATTTGCCGTTTTCCATAGAGCTGAAAAAGTTTGTGGTTGAGCATTACTCAACCGGTATGCCCAAGCTGTTTGCCAGCGATATTGTGATTCACGACAAAGAAACGGGCGCTAAAACCCCTGCTCGGGTTGAGGTGAACCACCCTGTGAATTACAAAGGCATAGAGATATTTCAGTCAAGTTTTGACGATGGCGGCTCAACTGTCAAACTCAAAGCCGTACCTTTGACGGCTGCTACCAAGCCGTTTGAAGTGGAGGGCGTGATCGGAAATGCCACTCAATTACAAAACGGTGCCAATGACAAATTGACCTTGGAATTTGCGGCTTTGCGGGTTTTTAACATTGAAAACTTTGGCAAAGATGGCGTTGGCAGCGGCAAGTCTGGCTCTGCTGTGGATGTTCGCAAGGTTGATCTGCGTGAGTCTATTGACTCAAAACTAGGTGCGGCCAACAAAACCAAAACCAACAAAGAGTTGCGCAATGTGGGTCCAAGCATCACCTACAAACTGCGTGATGCTGCAGGCCAAGCCAAAGAATTCCATAACTACATGCTGCCCGTCAAAATGGGTGATGATGAGAACGATGCGCCCGTGTTTTTACTGGGCATGCGTGAATCAACGGCTGAGGCATTCCGCTATTTACGCATCCCTGCGGATGACAAAGGCAGCATGGAGGGCTTTTTGCAGCTACGCGCTGCCTTGGCTGACCCGTTCAAGCGAGACAGAGCTGTAGCAAAATATGCGCAAAAAGCGGCGGGCTCAGATCGGCCAGAGATGGCGCAGCAATTAGCCCTCTCGGCCTCCAAAGCGATGAGCTTGTTTGCGGGCTCTGTCAGTTCTGAAGCTCTGGTGGGTTCTGCTGAAAAACCACCTGTCATTGCGCAGCCAACTGCGGCAGGTTTGCAAGCAGTGGCAGATTTTATTGAAAAAAATGTGCCAGAAGCTGAGCGTGAAAAAGCCAGCGAAGTATTGATTCGTATTTTGAACGGCGCATTGTTCGAGCTGGTGCAGTTGACGCGCGCAGAAGCAGGCCTCAAACCATTAGATTTGAGCGATAAAACACAGTCTTACATGATGCAAACCGTGTTATCTCTCAGCGATGCCAGTATTTACCCAGCACCAATGGCGTTTATGCTGCAAGACTTCATGCAAGTGCAGGCCAGTGTATTCCAGGTGGCTAGTGCACCAGGTAAAACAGTGGTTTACACAGGTTGCGCCTTGTTGATTTTGGGCGTGTTTGCGATGCTTTATATTCGTGAGCGCCGCGTTTGGGTGTGGCTTGCACCTAGTAGTGACGCAACGGGAGCACAGGCCAGCATGGCGCTGTCGACCAACCGAAAAACCATGGATGGTGATCACGAGTTTGCCCATCTAACTGAAAAACTTATTGGTGTAAAACCAGACGTAAAGCCAGAAACAAGAGTAAATGCAAAGGCGGAATGATGAATACAACAGCGATTTCAAACACAAACTCAGTCTCGAGCTCAGTCACCAGCATGAGCCTGAACCCAGGTTTCTTTGCCCAACGCAACCGTTTTGATTGGGTGTTTGCGGCCTTGGTCGTCTTTGGTGGTTTGTTCGTTTTTCAACGCTATTTAAACGCGATGGATGTATACGAAAAAGGCATTTTGCTGGTTGCCATCCCTTTTGCCGTCTGGTTGGGTTGGTTTTGGCGGCCACTGCAGGTGCTGATGGCAACCGTTACGGCTTTTTCGCTTTTGGGCATTTGGTCATACCAAGCACCCGCTGAATTAGGTGGCGCAACCCTAGCCCGTGCTGAATCTGTTTTTTGGCTCAAGTACTTTTTATCCAGCCAATCGGCTATTTTGTGGATGAGCGTGTTGTTTTTCATGAGTACCATTTTTTATTGGATAGGCGTTGCCGCAACCAAACAAAGTGCTGCGATGGAGCTGATTGGCTCGCGCTTGGCTTGGGTTGCCGTGGCCATGGCGCTGATTGGTACCATGGTGCGCTGGTACGAAAGCTACTTACTGGGAGCGGATATTGGCCACATCCCTGTTAGTAATTTATACGAAGTGTTTGTGCTTTTCAGCTGGCTCACGGCCGCCATGTATTTGTATTTTGAAGCGCAATACAAAACCCGTGCCTTGGGTGCGTTTGTGATGTTGGTGGTCAGCGCCGCTGTGGGCTTTTTGCTGTGGTACACCTTGGTACGCGGCGCGCATGAAATTCAACCACTGGTTCCCGCGCTGAAAAGCTGGTGGATGAAGATTCATGTACCCGCTAATTTTGTGGGCTACGGCGCATTTGCCATTTCCGCCATGATTGCTTTTGGCTATTTGATCAAGCAACAAGCGACCGAGACGCGCTGGTACAAACTCACGCCGCTCTTATTGTTGGGTGTGGTCTTGTGTTTTATGCCCTTGGTTTTCCGTAAAACCACGCTGGAAGCGGGTGGCAGCTATTGGTTGGGCTACCTCATTATCTCGGCGGCGATTGTGGGCGGCATTTTGTGGGCTCGCCAGCGCATTGCAACGCGTTTGCCAAGTTTCGAGGTGATGGACGATGTGATGTACAAATCCATCGCTGTCGGTTTCGCCTTTTTCACCATTGCAACCGTGTTGGGCGCTTTGTGGGCGGCTGAAGCTTGGGGTGGCTACTGGAGCTGGGACCCGAAAGAAACTTGGGCATTGATTGTTTGGCTCAACTATGCCGCTTGGCTGCACATGCGCCTGATGAAGGGCTTGCGCGGCACCGTAGCGGCTTGGTGGGCGCTGGCAGGCTTGGGGGTGACCAGTTTCGCCTTTTTAGGCGTCAACATGTTTTTGAGTGGCTTGCACAGCTACGGAACGCTATGAAGGTGTGAATATCGATTTAAAAAGAGCTCTAGTAGCCCTTTTTTGTCCCTGAGCTAGCAATGCTGTGGCGGCTGTGATTGAATCTATGTAAGAAATAGCTGCGTATACAGACTATATAGAGTCAATTCGTTATCAATAAGGAATCCACCATGCTCATCAAAACGCACAACGACGGTTTTAACCACCTCATCAGCAGCGAAATCACGCCACAAGGCATTTATACGGGTCGACGTGACCTGATGAAGCTCATGGCGGGCGGCGTGGCAGGCGCGGCGATGGCCAGCTGGGCATCGCGCGAAGCACATGCTATGACGCCAAAACCGGGCAAATTGGCAGCTTTGGCCAACACGCCGTCAAAAATAGCCGGCGGTATGGCAATGGACAAGCTGACCGACTACAAAGACGCCAGCACCTACAACAACTTTTACGAATTTGGCACCGACAAAGCCGACCCCGCCAGAAACGCCCATACCCTGAAAACCACGCCGTGGACGGTGGAGATTGAAGGCTTGGTCAAAAAACCAGCGAAATACACCTTGGAAGATTTGCTCAAGCTCAGTGCCCAAGAAGAGCGCATTTATCGCTTGCGCTGCGTTGAGGGCTGGTCTATGGTGATTCCATGGGTGGGCTACTCGTTGTCAGAGTTGATCAAAAAAGTCGAACCGCTCAGCAATGCCAAATACGTTGAATTTGTGACCTTGGCTGACCCGAAAACCATGCCCTTTGTCGGCTCGCGCGTGCTGGATTGGCCGTATGTGGAAGGTCTGCGTATGGATGAAGCCATGAACCCGCTCACTTTGCTCAGTTTCGGCATGTATGGCGAAGTGTTGCCTAACCAAAGCGGCGCACCCGTGCGTTTGGTCGTGCCATGGAAATATGGCTTCAAAAGCGCGAAAAGCTTGGTCAAAATCCGCTTTACCGACAAACTACCTGCCACAGCTTGGAACAAAGCCGCCGCCAATGAATACGGTTTTTACTCGAATGTGAACCCCACGGTAGACCACCCACGCTGGAGCCAAGCGACCGAGCGCCGCATTGGTGAAGAGGGCGGTTTGTTCGCTAAAAAGCGTAAAACCGAGATGTTCAACGGCTACGAAGCACAGGTTGCGGCTATGTATGCTGGCATGGATTTGAAGAAAAACTTCTAAATTAATATCTGATTTCTATCGACCATGCGTCAATACCTCACCCGCCCAGCTGCCAAGCCGGTGCTGTTTGTGCTGTGCTTACTGCCGTTTGCGTGGCTGGTCTACAACGTCTTCACGCAAAACTTGGGCGCCAACCCGCAAGAGGCCTTGATTCGTTCGACGGGCGACTGGACGCTGCGATTTTTGTGCATTGTGCTGGCGGTTACCCCGCTGCGAACCATCAGCAATACGCCGGGTTTAGCGCGTTTTAGACGCATGTTAGGGCTATTTGTCTACTTTTATGTGGTCGTTCACCTGCTGAGCTATAGTTGGTTTGACATGGGTTTTGATATTCCCGATATTGCCAAAGACATCGCCAAACGGCCCTTTATTTTGGTGGGGTTTGCTGCTTTTGTGCTGCTGACACCGTTGGCGCTGACCTCCTTCAACAAAGCCATCAAGGCCATGGGTGCGAAACGCTGGCAGTTGCTGCACAAGCTGGTTTACCTGATTGCTGGTTTGGGCATCCTGCACTTTTTCTGGATGCGGGCGGGTAAAAACAACTTTAACGAGGTGTTTGTTTACGCGGCAATACTGGCTGTGCTGCTGGGTTGGAGAGTCGTTCAGTGGTTAAAGAAAAAGCAGCAAAACACGAGAAAATACGCGTAAAAGCACAAAAAATACGGTAAATATGCCTTTAGCCGGCGTATTTATTGCCTAATTAGCTATAAAAATAATAGCATATTTACTTTTTTAAATTACTTTTTAGGCGTTGCCAGCTGGATGATGTTTTTCACATCCTCAGCTTGCCCCACGCTCCAGCAGGCTTTGATCAACGCTGCCGTTTGCGTTTCACCCAAAATAGGGTCACTCAAACCGTGAAATTTGCCTTCTAGCAAGGCTGTCGTCATTGGGTTTTGCAGCGAGCCAATGGCGTGTTCGACGAAAACATGCACGCGGCGGCCATCGATCAGAATGGCGGTTACATCTGCGCTGGCTTCGTCAATCGCGTCGTCGACCACGGCGACCACTTTGCGGCGCAAGGCGACCATGTCTGGGCGGTTCACGAAAGCGTCGTGGTACTCGTCTTCCGTCGCTTGGCCAACCATCAAACCTGCCGCGCAACCGTGGTAGACGCTGAATTTGGCTTGTAGACCGTCTTGTGGCTCTTTTTTTCCGGTCAATTCGAGCACCAATGAGTGAACTTTCAACTCAATCCGCTCGATTTGCTCAGGCTTCACGCCTTGGGCGCGTAATTGAGCACAGGCGTCGATGCTGGGGTGAATCACGATGCCACAGGCAAAGGGTTTGTAGCTGTTGAACGAGATTTCAAAGCGTTGGCCCAGCTCGTGGGTGATTTCAGACCAGTCATTTTTGGTTGAAATCGTTTGCATCATCCCGCGCGGTGCTTCAAGGGCTTTGGGGCTGGCGGTAAAGCCGTTTTTTGCCAAAAGAGCCGACATCAAGCCCGCCCGGGCTGCGCCGCCGGGGTGAAAGGGCTTGGTCATGGTGCCAAACTGTTCGCGCATGCCAATAGGTTGCGACGCCGCAATCCCCAACGCCATGGCGGTTTGTGCCGTATCAAGTTTCAACAGACGTGCGCAGGCCGCCGCTGCACCCAAGGTGCCAGTGGAGCCGGTGATGTGCCAACCACGGTCGTAATGCTCGGGATACATGGCGTTGCCGACGCGACAGGCCACGTCGATACCAATCACCAGCGCATCAATCAGCTCGCGACCCGAAACGCGCTGTGTTTCATCTGGGTTGTTACTTGTATATTCAGCCAGTGCCAATGCAGCAGAGGCAACCGGGCCTGCAGGATGGATGATGGTTTTGAGGTGCGTATCGTCAAAGTCAAACGTGTGCGAGGTGATGCCGTTGACCAGCGCCGCATTGGCCATGTCCAGCTTGTCCGCACGACCCAAGATGCTGGCTTGCGCTGCGGGTTGCAGCATGTTGGCGGCGGCGATGGCGGCATCGGCCGCTTCGTGGTTGGCTGCACCGACAGCGCAACCCAGCCAGTTCATAAAGGTGCGGTGTGCCTCATGGTCGACAGCATCGCTCCAGCCCTTAGACGGGTGTGTGGCGACGAATTTGGCCAATATTTGGGTGATGGGTGGTGCGTTGTGATCTGCGGAAACTTGGGTATTGCGAGCCATGGTGATTGAATGGTAGAACGAAAGATGGATGAGTTAATATTGATTTAAGCTATAAATATAATAGCTGCTTAGGCAATAAATACGCCGGCTAGAGTGGTATTTATAGGGTTTTTAGAGTAAATCAGGTATCCAGCTCAATCTTGCGGTCTTTGGCAAGTTTGGTCCAACGGGCGATGTCATTTTTAACGAAATCGGCGAATTGATCGGGTGACAGGACGATAGGTTCAATAGCCTCAATCGACAGTTTTTCGCGCAAATCGGGCGCTTTGAGGATGGTGGTCAGCGAATCGCTCAGCGTTTTGACAATCGGAGCAGGCATGTTGGCGGGGCCCATAACGCCGTACCACTGCTGCGCATCAAAGCCTTTGAAGCCTGATTCGTCCAGTGTCGGCAGGTCTTTGAATTGCGAATGCCGCGTCAAACCCGTCACCGCCAGCGGTCTCACACGTCCAGATCGGATGTGCGGCAAAGCAGCAGCCAAGCCCGGAAACATCGCCTGCGTTTGCCCACCAATCAAGTCAGTGAAGGCTGGCGCGATGCCGCGGTAGGGAATATGAACCAGGAAGGAGTCGATTTGTTGCTTAAACAGCTCCATCGTCAAGTGCGTGAGTGAACCCTGTCCCGCCGAGCCATAGCTCAGTTTGCCCGGGTTCTTTTTGACGTAATCAACAAATTCTTTGACGGTTTTGACGGGCAGGCCGCTGTTGACGACCAGCACGTTTGGCGTGGCGCCTATCATGCCGATGGCGGTGAAGTCTTTTACGGCGTCATAAGGCAATTTACGGGTTGCGGGACTGGTGCCGTGGGTGGCGACATAGCCTTGCATCAGCGTGTAGCCATCGGGCGCAGCGCGTGCCGTGGCTTGGCAGGCGATCACGCCGCCGCCGCCAGCTTGGTTATCAACAACAAAGCTTTGTTTCAGGAGTATTCCCCAGCGCTCGGTTAGCGTTCGCCCCACCATGTCGCTGCCGCCGCCAGCAGAGACGGGCACGATGTAACGGATGGTTTTACTAGGGTAGGCGGTTTGGCCAAATGCCAACTGCGGTGCAATAGCGCTTGCCAAAGCCATGGCTGGTGCTGCTTGTAAAAGAGTTCGTCGTTGCATAGAAGTTGCTCCAAAAAATTTCACAATTTCTCAAAACTACATTGTAGGCATACCAACAAACACTAAAACTTGTCCTAGGACAAGTTCTGGAAAATCAAAGCTTCAGCATCAAGCCTTCAGCAAAGACTCACCACGCATTTGGTCCGCAGCGGTTTCACGCTGGCGAATCACATGCGCCATGTCGCCATCGACCAGCACCTCAGCCGCACGGCCACGGGTGTTGTAGTTGCTGGCCATGCTCATGCAATAAGCGCCGGCAGACAAGACGGCGAGTAAATCGCCTTGTTTGACGTTCAAAGCGCGGTCTCGGCCAATCCAGTCGCCGCTTTCGCAAACGGGGCCGACAACATCATATACAACGTCAAAAACAGTATCATTTATGCCTTTAGCCAGTGTATTTATTGCCTGTTCAGCTATATTAACAATAGCGTGATAGGCTTGGTACATGGCGGGTCGGGGCAGATCGTTCATGGCTGCGTCGATGATGCAGAAGTTCTTTTGTTCACCAGGTTTGAGGTACAACACCTCTGTGATGCAGATGCCAGCGTTTCCTACAAGTGAGCGACCTGGCTCAATCATCAGCTGGCGCTGCCCAAAGCCGCGTGCGTCTAGCTTGGCGAGTAGTTTGTGCCACAGCGCATCGGCTTTTGGCGGTGTTTCGCCGTTGTAATTGATGCCCAAGCCGCCGCCAAAGTCGAGGTGATGAATCGGGATGCCTGCCGCTTCTATGCTTTCAACCAAGTCCAACATGCGGTCTACAGCATCCAAATATGGGCTTTCGAGTACGATTTGCGAGCCAATGTGGCAGTCAATGCCGACGACTTTCAGGCCTGGCAATGCTGCCGCGCGTTGGTAAGTCAGCACAGTTCGGTCATGTGCCACGCCAAATTTGCTGCCTTTGAGACCTGTGGAGATGTAAGGGTGGGTTTGTGGGTCGACGTTGGGGTTGACCCGAAGGCTGACGTTGGCAGTTTTACCGATTGAGAGGGCAACTTCGCTCAAAACCTCTAATTCGGCCTCGCTTTCCACATTGAAACAGCCCACGCCTCCTTGCAGCGCTTGCTTCATTTCAGCCCGGGTTTTACCCACGCCCGAGAAAATGACCAAAGCTGGATCGCCACCAGCGGCGATGACGCGGTCTAGCTCACCGCCAGAGACGATGTCAAAACCGCAACCCGCTTGGGCGAATACTTGTAGCACGCCTAGCGAAGAATTGGCCTTCATGGCGTAGTGCACGCGCGCTTTTCGCCCTGCAAAACCGCGTTGGTAGGCACTCAGCGCATCCAGCATGGAAGCTTTGGAGTAAACAAACAAAGGCGTGCCGTGCTGAGCTGCTAAATCGGCAACACGTTGGTTTTCAACATACAAATCGCCGTTTTTGTAGGCAATGTGGGGGTGGCCGGGGAGTAAATCAGTAGAGTTTGGCGGCAGGGATGCGGTAAATGACATAACGAAATGGAAAAATACTAGTTTTTATTTGGTAGCAGGTGCCGTCATGGGCGAGCGCGTACTAGAGGTGCTTTTGTCAGTATCGTTGGTGGCTGGCGCGCTGAGCGTTTCCACAATGCTTGAGCGTTGCGCTGCTTCTGGCGCTGTAGGTAAATACAACGAGCCGCGTTGTCCGCAACCAGCTAATGCGAATAATGCAAATAAGCTCAAAGATGCAGACACTATGCCCACATTTTTCTGCACCATGCGTGCAATTTTGTTACCATGGCCTGATTGATTATTTTTCATGATTTAACTCTTTCTGACTAGCATTGTAATGACTGACCTTGAATTTTTAGACCAAGCTGAAAGTGCCCTCAAAGCGATTGAGGCTTGCTGTGATCGTATCAACGATGCCGGTGAGGCTGATATCGACAACCAGCGCACCGGCGGCATGATCACGCTGAGCTTTGAAAACAAGAGCCAAATCGTCGTGAATTTGCAAAAACCACTGCAAGAAATTTGGCTTGCGGCCAAGCGTGGTGGCTACCACTACAAATGTATCAATGGTCAGTGGCAAGACACCAAAAGTCAAGCAGAGCTGTTTGCCCATTTGTCGGTTTGCGCGAGCGAACAGGCGCAAACTAACTTAGTTTTTAAACAAATCTAGGATCGAGCTTTTTTCTTCGACGCTACCAGGTTTAGCATCACCGGGGCTCAGGTTCAGCAGTTCATCTTGCTCTTTCTTAGGTAGTCCCCACGAGTCACCTAAACCTAAGCTGCGCACGCCTGTACCTGCAAACTCTGTGTAAGCCCAGTCGCCATTGGCTTTGGTCAGCCCTTCTGGGGGGGTTAATGTCGCAATGGGCACGCCTTGTAAAGCCTGTTGCATGAAGTTAATCCAAATCGGCAAACTCAAGCCACCACCCGTTTCCGCGTTGCTGCTGCCAAGTGGTTTGGGGTTGTCATAGCCCATCCAAACCACAGCAGTCAGCGTCGGGTGAAAGCCTGCAAACCAGGCATCAATGGCGTCATTGGTCGTGCCCGTTTTTCCAAAAATATCGTTGCGACCCAGTACACGTTTGGCGCTAGCGGCGGTGCCAGAAGATGTCACTTCTTGCAGCAAACTGTTCATCACAAAAGCGTTGCGTGCATCAATCACGCGCATGGACTCATCCAACACAGGGGATTTTGTCTCAACAATCACAGCGCCTTTGTAGTCTGTTATTTTGCGAATCAAATAGGGGCTGACTCTGTAGCCGCCATTGGCAAACACAGAATAGGCGGTCGCCATTTGCATGGGAGTGGTAGAGCCAGCGCCCAAAGCCATGGTCAAGTAGGGTGGGTGGCGCTCTGCTTCAAAACCAAATTTGGTGATCCAGTCTTGCGTGTTTTGGGTGCCCACTTCTTTCAAAATACGAATTGAAATCATGTTTTTGGATTTTGCCAAACCGGTACGCATGGACATCGGACCATCAAATTTTCCGTCAAAGTTCTTCGGTTCCCAAGGCTGCCCACCTGTGACAGAGGCATCAAAAAACAAGGGCGCATCGTTGATAACCGTAGAAGGTGACAAACCCTTTTCCAGCGAGGCTGAGTAAACGAAAGGCTTGAAGCTAGAGCCTGGCTGACGCCAAGCTTGTGTCGCATGGTTAAACTTATTCTTATCAAAATCAAAACCACCGACCAAGGCTTTGATGGCGCCATCGCGAGGGTCTAGGGCGACAAAGGCACTTTCAACTTCAGGTAATTGCGTAATTTCCCAAGTGCTTTTAGGGTTTTTGATAACGCGAATCAAGGCACCGCGACGCAGCTTAATATTGGCGGGTGCTTTGTCGGAAAGCGCAGATTGTGCGGCTTTTAAGCCATCACCGACGATTTCAATCGTCTCTGCATTTTGCCGAATCGCAGTTACCTTTTTAGGTGTGACGGCAATGACAACGGCTGACTTCAAATCATCGTTGTCTGGATGTTCCGCCAATGCAACATCAATTTCATCATCAACATCTTCTTGTTTCTTTGGCAAGTCAATGAAAACTTCAGGGCCTCTGTAGGCGTGACGTTTTTCAAAGTCTAAAACGCCTTTGCGCAGGGCACGATAGGCAGCATTTTGGTCAGAAGCTTTCAGGGTTGTATAGACGTTCAAGCCCCGCGTATATGTTTCGGCACCATATTGCGCGAAAACGAGTTGGCGTACAGTTTCAGCCACAAATTCCGCATGCACTTTGTCAATGTCGCTAGCAATTTTTAATTTCAAAGTTTCTTTGCTAGCCGCATCTGCTTGCGCTTTGGTGATGAAATCGTTTTCCAGCATCCGCTCAATGATGTAGAGTTGGCGAGTACGTGCACGGTCTGGGTTGACGATGGGGTTGAATGCGGACGGCGCTTTGGGTAGTCCAGCCAACATCGCGGCCTCCGCAACCGTGATATTTTTTAGCGGTTTGCCAAAATAAACTTCCGAAGCCATGGCAAAACCATAAGCACGTTGCCCTAAAAAGATTTGATTCATGTAAATTTCAAGAATCTGATCTTTTGTTAACAAACTTTCAAGCTTAAATGTTAATAATATTTCATAAATCTTGCGGGTGTAGGCTTTTTCAGAAGACAAATACACATTTTTTGCCACCTGCATGGTGATGGTTGATGCGCCTTGGCTTTTGGCTTGCCCTAAATTGGCAATTGCTGCGCGCAACACACTTTTGTAATTGATGCCGCCATGCTCATAAAAATGGGCGTCTTCGATCGCTAAAACCGCGTCTTTCATGACTTTGGGTATTTGCGAGATGGGTGTCAGGTTGCGCAACTCTTCACCGAATTCACCAAGCAAAACACCTTCTGCTGAAAAAATGCGCAAAGGCAGCTTGGGCCGATAGTCGAGCAAATCCGAAACATCTGGCAGTTTCGGATAAGCCACAGCCAAAGCCACAGCAACAACCAGAAAAACGGACGCAAATATGGCCGCAGCAATGCTCAAAGTCCAAAAAGCGACTTTTTTGAGCCAGCTAGAAACCGATAATTTAGTTTCGCGGTCAGAGGTGCCCGCAGTTTCAGGGGAGTTAGACGACATTTTGTTCTGCAAAAAGGTATAAATGTTTAATTTAGAAAAGAGTGTTTCGACGCAGTCAAACGGACATTAGAACAAGTAAAAGGATTATCCACGACATCTGATGTACTTATTTCTGCCTATACTTCAACAAAATTACGTAAGTTTGTGTCACTCATAGCCTTTAGAGTCGTAGCATTTGTTGGATTGAGACTACACCTGCAGCTGCAATCACTCGAAAATACCTGAAAACGCTCAACTTGCTGCTAGCATTGTCGATACAAGGTGTATTTGCTGTAACAATTAGCACTGGGTTATTTGAAACGCTATAAACCAACTTTGGAAATGAATTGAGTCTAATTGAATCATTATTTAGCCGTCAGCCAGCTCCTTTAATCGGGCTGGACGTTAGCTCGTCTGCGTTAAAAATGGCCGAGTTGAAACAAGGCAAAGCCAATGAGTGGGTTCTGCAAAAATGCGCCATTGAGCCTTTAGACCATGGTTGGATTGTTGA
Source organism: Polaromonas sp. (assembly GCA_031424795.1). Classification (GTDB taxonomy): domain Bacteria; phylum Pseudomonadota; class Gammaproteobacteria; order Burkholderiales; family Burkholderiaceae_C; genus Aalborgiella. The sequence goes on from JANPIC010000054.1 coordinate 35,984, forward strand.
TGGCACCATCGAAAATTTTGATGAGGTGTTAGCGGCCTTACGGCGTTTGTTGAAAAAAACAGGCACCAAAACCAAAAATATAGCGATGGCACTGTCACCGTCTGCTGTTATCACAAAAAAAATGATTGTTCCAGCTGGTTTGAGCGATCAAGAGCTTGAATCTCAGGTTGAAGCAGAGGCTAATCAATACATTCCTTTTGCATTAGAAGAAGCTAGCTTAGATTTTTGTGTTGTAGGCCCTGCAGCGAACTCTCCTGGTGATGTGGAAGTTTTAATAGCGGCATCACGCAAAGAAAAAGTTCAAGATCGACTTGCCCTCGCTGAGGCTGCTGGTTTAAAGCTAACAGTGATGGATGTAGAGTCTTATGCAGGACGCATTGCTTTGTCTAGACTTATAGCGCAACTTCCGAACAAAGGCGTTGGAGCCACAGTTGCATTGTTTGAGGTGGGAGCGCAAGCGACAAGTATGCAAGTTTTGCGAGATGATGCCGTGCTTTATGAGCGTGAACAACCTTTCGGTTCTGGGCAACTGTTGAAGTTGATTGTTAGGCAATATGGTTTAACCATGGAAGATGCCGTTATCAAGCGTCGTAATGCAGATTTACCTGATGATTACGGTACTGCAGTGTTGGAACCATTCGTAACTGGAATAAGTAATGAAATTGGCCGAGCGCTACAGTTTTTCTTTACAAGTACGCAGCACAACAGCGTTGATTACATTATGTTGTCTGGTGAAGCTGGTATTTTTACAGGCTTATCAAAACTAGTGACTGGTCAAACGACATTTCCTTGTGCTGTGATTAATCCTTTTGAGGCTATGGAAATTGACCAAAGCGTCAGAGAGAAAAAGCTGCGTGCAGAAGCACCTGGTTACATGATTGCATGTGGTCTAGCCATGCGGAGATATCAAAAATGATTTTGATTAATCTATTACCTCACCGCGAGGCTGCAAAACTAAAACGCAAAGAGTCCTTCTTTGTTTCATTAGCTGCATCTGCTTTGTTGGGTTGTTTGCTTGCAGCTTTGGTTTTTGTTTGGTACCAAGTACAAATTACAGAGCAGCAAGCTAGAAATACGGTGTTACGCTCAGAAAATGCACGTCTTGATGTTCAAATCAAAGAAGTAGCCACACTGCAAAAAGAAATTTCGGGTTTGAAGTCACGTCAAGAGGCGGTGGAAGACTTGCAAACTGAGCGTAATTTACCTGTTCATTTGATGAATGAGATTGTCAAGCAGGTACCAGATGGCGTGTTTATAAAAAACCTGAAACAAGAAGGTTCACTTGTTGCTTTAACTGGCGTTGCCCAATCCAATGAACGCGTTGCAGAATTTTTAAGAAATTTGTCTAGCGAGAATCCATATGTCACCAAGCCTGAATTGGTGGAGATTGTTGCAGGTACAACTGCACTGACTCCAAAAGATCAGCGGCGCGTTTCAAATTTTGTAATCCGAGTGCAGCTTAAGAAAATCGCTGAAGAGAAAAAAGCTGCGACTCCGGTCGTCTCTCCCTCAAGTCCTGCTCCCGCTGTAACACCTGCGAAATCTTGATCAGTAAGACCATGTCAATCAAATCTGCTAAAAATATAGATTTAGCCCAGCTTGGTAGGAATATTTCCAGCCAATTTCAAGGTTTAAACAAAGACGATCCGGGCTCGTGGCCTGCGTTTCCGCGCTATTTGTGTTATGTGCTGGTTACTTTGCTCGTTCTTGGTTTGCTTTGGTATTTTTGGCTAAGCAGTTCAAATGAAGAGCTTGTTGCGGAAGAGGGTAAGGAAGTCACCTTGCGCACTGAATATAAAAGTAAATTAGCCCAAGCTGTCAATTTAGAGGCACTCAAAAAGCAGCGTGAACAAGTTTTGCAATACGTGACGCAATTAGAGAAACAATTGCCTAGCAAGGCTGAGATGGATGCGCTGTTGTCTGACATCAACCAGGCCGGTCTAGGGAGAAGTTTGCAATTTGAGCTGTTCCGACCTGGCCAAGTCAATGTGAAGGAATACTATGCTGAGCTGCCTATCGCTGTCAAAGTGACAGGCAATTACCATGACATTGGCTCTTTTGTAGCTGATGTTGCCAATTTATCGCGAATTGTCACGCTTAACAATCTAGCGCTTTCACCTGTGGCTGGCAAAGAAGGCACACTAGCTCTGGAGTCTACTGCGAAAACTTTTAGGTACTTAGATGCTGAAGAAATCGCTGATCAACGCAAAGCAAAAGACAAAGCGGCTGGAGCTAAAAAATGAGCCGTACATTGAATCATCTTAAGGGGTACGCAGTTCAGTCATGCGTACTCAGTGTTGTATTTTTACTTAGCGGCTGTTTTAGTTCTAAGGATGCGGAGCTTCAGCAGTGGATGGTTGAGCAAAAAGGTAATACGCCAGCTAAAGTGGCTCCCATTGCGGCGCCGAAAAAATTTGTACCTCAAGCTTATACGCAACAAACTGCTATGGAGCCATTCAATAATCAGAAGTTATTGCAAGCACTGCGTAGAGACTCCTCACAATCAGCGGCAAATTTAGCTCTTATTTCTCCTGAACTTGCACGTAGGAAAGAAGCATTAGAAAGCTTTCCGCTTGATACTGTTTCCATGGTGGGTACTTTGAACAAGAAAAATTCACCTGTGGCATTGTTAAAAGTTGATAAATTGCTCTACCAAGCTAAGGTGGGTAATTATGTCGGTCAAAACTATGGTCGAATTTTAAAAATTTCAGATTCGGAAATAGTGCTAAGAGAAATTGCACAAGATGCATCTGGTGAGTGGGTTGAACGAAAAGTGAACTTGCAGTTGCAAGCGAAAGAAAAATGAAATACAAACTATTATCTATAGGCAATCCAATGCAAATTGCTGGTACTGCTTTGCCAATGCGCCGAGAGATATTTGCTTGTTTGAGCAAAGCCTCAGCCGTGTTGACGCTTACGTTTGCTGCCGTCATTGCGCATGCGCAAAATGTCATCGAAGCGGTCACCACGTCAACGCAAGCGGGTGTCGAGGTTATCAAGATTGATTTGACCCAAGCTTTACCTGCACTACCCAACGGTTTTTCTATTCAAACACCTGCGCGCGTCGTGCTTGACCTGCCAAATGTAGGCAGCGGCTCTATGCAGTCTGCTATTGCTATCAATCAAGGCAATGTTAAATCAGCAAACGTGATTCAAGCAGGTGAACGTACGCGTTTTGTTTTAAATCTAAAGCAGTCAGTCACATACAAAACGCAACTGGCAGGTAAGTCAGTATTGATATTTTTGGATCCCGTCGTTGCATCAACCAGTGATAAACCTGTTGCTGTTTTTGCTGAAAACTTAAATGCAGCAACCTTGGCATTGAAAGATGTTGATTTTCGTCGTGGTCCAGACAATTCTGGTCGTATCGTGGTTGATCTTGCTAACAACCAGGTTGGTGTGGACATCCGTCAGCAGGGTCAAAATTTGGTCGTTGAATTTCTGAAGACGAGCATGCCAGAAGGTCTTCGTCGCCGTTTAGATGTGACTGACTTCGGTACACCAGTACAAGCTATTTCTACTTTTCAAACCGGTGATCGTGTTCGCATGGTTATCGAGCCAAAAGGCACATGGGAACATTCGGCATATCAAAGTGACAATCAATTTGTGATAGAAGTTCGCGCCCAAAAAGTAGATCCTGCAAAGTTAACGCAAGGTGTCGGTTTCAATGGTGAAAAACTGTCTTTGAATTTCCAAAATATTGAAATTCGCTCTTTGCTGCAAGTCATAGCTGACTTTACTAATTTCAATATCATCACTTCAGATTCAGTTTCTGGTGCAGTGACTTTGCGTTTAAAGGATGTTCCGTGGGATCAAGCCCTTGATATTATTCTGCAAGCAAAGGGCTTGGGCATGCGTAAAACAGGCAATGTTTTGTGGATTGCTCCTAAAGACGAGCTTGCAGCTAAAGAAAAGCAAGATTTTGAATCTAAAGCGGCTATTCAAAACATTGAACCTTTGAAAACCCAGTCTTTCCAGCTGAATTACACAAAAGCTGCAGACATTGCTTTGCAAATTCAACCTAGTGGTAGCGGCACCGCGGCTAATGCGCGTGGATTGTTGTCTTCCCGAGGCAGTGTTATTTCAGAGCCTCGTACTAATCAATTGTTTATAACCGATATCCCCTCTAAACTCGAACAAGTACAAGAGCTCATTGCAAAACTGGATATTGCTATTCGCCAAGTATTGATTGAAGCTCGGATTGTTGAAGCTGAAGACACATTCGGTAAATCATTGGGTGTTAAGTGGGGCGGTAGCGATCTGACTGGTATACGCGGTGGTCAAGCAGGTACGCAAATCACCGGTGGTGCCAATGGCGGTAATCGCTTGGCATTTGGTGGTAATTACAACGCTGTTGCAGCTACTACAGGTGAATCTGCAAACACCCTAGATACATTAAATACACAAATTCTCAGTTTGGGCGCTACCGGTTTAGGTGGATTTAGCCCGGCCTCTATCGGTGTTTCATTGTTCAGCAGTGTGGCTGGCCGATTCTTAAATCTGGAGCTTTCTGCGCTTGAAAATGATGGCAAAGGTAAAGTTGTCGCAAGTCCACGTATTGTTACAGCTGACCAAACCAAGGCACTTATTGAGCAAGGTACGGAGTATCCATACCAAGTGACTGCCCCTAACGGTGGTACAACTTTGGCGTTCCGCAAAGCCTCTTTGAAGCTTGAAGTGACGCCACAAATTACCCCAGAAGGAAATATTATTCTTGACTTGGATATCAACAAAGACAGTCGCGGTGAGGTATTGCTGGGTACAGTGGCTATCAACACCAAGCACATCAAAACGAATGTATTGGTTGAGAACGGTGGAACTGTTGTTATCGGTGGTATCTTCTTATTAGAAGAAACTGATGGCGAAACCAAGGTTCCTGTTTTGGGTGATGTTCCATTGCTTGGGAATTTATTCAAAACCAAAACTAGAAACTCGTCGAAGCGTGAACTTTTAGTCTTCATTACACCAAAAATGATCACAGACAGAGTTTCTGCTCGGTAAATGCGTGAGTTGTAGTGTTACGGATTGCACTTGTAGGACTTCCGGGGTCTGGTAAATCAACCATTGGGCGTCAGCTTGCTAGGCGTTTGGGGCTTAGCGCACTCGACACTGATCATGTCATTGAGCAGCGACTGGGTTGTTCCATTCGTGAGTATTTCGAGCGCGAGGGCGAAGCCAGTTTTCGCGACGTCGAGCAAGCTGTTATTGATGACGTGACCCAATCTCACAACGGCATTATCTCTACAGGCGGCGGTAGCGTATTGCGCTTGACCAATCGCGAACATTTGCACTCACGTTGTCATGTGGTGTATTTGCGCTCATCCCCTGAAGAAATCTTTCGCCGCTTGCGGCATGACATGCAAAGACCTTTGCTGCAAGTCGATGACCCGTTGACCCGTCTGCGCGATTTGTATGCCATCCGTGATCCGCTTTACCGTGAAACAGCGCATTTTGTTGTTGAAACGGGCCGTCCTTCCGTCGCCAATTTACTCAACATGGTTGTCATGCAGTTAGAGCTTGCTGGCGTGTTATCTCCGCACTAATTTTCCCCATCAAGTGCTAGGTCTTGATTGACTTAAAATTGCGCTATGACTTCTAGCGCCAATCCATCTGCACAGCTATCTGTAAATCCTTCTGAAATCGTCCGTATCGAGTTTGCTGAACGCAGCTACAACATCCACATTGGCACTTCTTTGTTGGACGATGCAGGCGTTTTTCATCATCTCCCCAAAGCCAGTGTTGCCGTCATTGTTAGCAATACGACGATTGCTCCCATCTATGCCGCACGTTTGCAAGCATCATTGCAAGGCCGCTATAAAACGATTCACACCATTGTTTTGCCAGATGGCGAAGCACACAAAACCTGGCAAACCCTCAATCTGATTTTTGACGACCTGCTCAAGCATTCTTGCGACCGCAAAACCACGCTTTTTGCTTTAGGCGGTGGCGTGGTGGGAGATATGACGGGTTTTGCCGCTGCCAGCTATATGCGCGGCGTGCCTTTCGTGCAGGTTCCGACAACTTTGCTTGCGCAGGTTGATTCTTCTGTAGGCGGTAAAACCGGCATCAACCACCCGCTGGGTAAAAACATGGTTGGTGCGTTTTACCAACCTCAGCTTGTATTGTGTGATTTGAGTACCTTGAACACCTTGCCAGCACGTGAACTCAGCGCCGGTTTGGCCGAAGTCATCAAATACGGCCCGATTGCCGACATGGTGTTTTTTGATTGGATTGAAACCAATATCGACGCTTTATTAGCGCGTGATCCGGGTGCTTTGGCGCATGCTGTCAAACGCTGCTGCGAGATCAAAGCCTATGTCGTTGGCCAAGACGAACGAGAAGCTGGTTTGCGTGCGATTTTGAATTTTGGCCACACCTTTGGACACGCCATTGAAGCGGGCTTGGGCTATGGCGCATGGCTGCATGGCGAAGCGGTCGGTTGCGGCATGGTGATGGCGGCGCAGCTGTCACAGCGCCTCGGTTTGGTGGATGCTGCGTTTGTGGCTCGATTAACTGCCTTGATTCAAAAAGCAGGTCTGCCTACCGTGGCACCAGCCTTGGCTGAAGGGGTGCAAGCAAACGCTGACCGCTACCTAGAACTCATGCGCGTCGACAAAAAAGCCGAAGCCGGTGAAATCAAGTTCATCTTGATCAACCAGCCCGGTCAATGCGTGGTGCAAACTGCACCTGATGCGCTGGTGCGAGAAGTTATCGCCGCCTGTAGCTAAACTTTGTTTCAATGTATTTAGCAGATTACGCTTGCCATCCCGATCAATCGCGGGGTCGCCGCTTCCCAGAACCTGCTGCCCCCACTCGCACCGAGTTCGCCAGAGACCGCGACCGCATCGTCCATAGCACTGCCTTTCGGCGTTTGGTCTACAAAACCCAAGTTTTTTTGAACCACGAAGGTGATTTGTTTCGCACACGGTTGACGCATTCCTTGGAAGTCGCGCAATTAGGCCGCTCCATCGCTCGAACGCTCAAACTCAACGAAGACTTGGTCGAAGCCATTGCCTTGGCGCATGACTTGGGGCACACACCCTTTGGCCACGCGGGGCAGGATGCCTTGAACGCTTGTATGGCAGAGCACGGCGGCTTTGAGCACAACTTGCAAAG
>JANPIC010000055.1:0-6679 GCA_031424795.1 Polaromonas sp.
GGGCGGGACGAACAATTACATCGTTACTGTCTCCAATGCAGGACCCGCATCAGCAAATGGCACAGTGCTGACCGACGTGGTGGGCTCTGGGTTAACTTGTCCTGCCGCAAACCCGGTGACTTGTACCGTCATAGCATCTGGTGTAGCTCCTGGTGCGTCCTGCCCTAGCCCCATAACCGTTGGTAATTTAACGGGAACCGGCGTCACCATCGCCACCCTGCCTGCCAACGGAACGCTTCAGTTCGCATATACCTGCAATGTGAATTGAGGCCATAAAGCGTGACTCCAAGGTGCGGCAAGATGGATGCCGTGCCAACCAGGCGACCACAGCGCCCTTCGCATCCCACTGAATGTGCGGCTAGCCCAACAAATGGGGGTGGATTTGTTACGTTTGAGGATATGAGAAAATTAAGCGTAACAAAAGATACAACATTAGTATGCTAAATTTCAAATAAAGCCGAGCCATTGACCATAAATAGTGACTAAATTCATAATTTAGCTTACAGTTGTAGTAAATTTAGTTGCATATGACACCAAAAAATGTAACAAATAATTTAAGCAGAGGCAAAAATGAAGCAATTTCGCGTTTGGTGTTCTGGCTGGGGATTTTCAGTATGGTTGTTCGTTGGAATTGCATCAATTGGTTTTACTGCTACCGCTCAGGCTCAAACGGCTGTTGTTAATGCTTTAACGGGCCAATCTTGTGCGGGTACGCGTGCTACCTTCAACTTAGGTTGTACGGCTAACGATTTCGCGGTAGGTTTGTCGTTCACGCAGCCAGCGCTCAACGCCATCCAAAACTGTATTGCAGGTGAATACATCACCGTTGACGCTATCTCTAGCATCACATCGGGCAGTCCCATTCGCTACGATGTTGGCATTTTCATAGGTGAAAATGGCAATGATCCTAGGCAAGACAACGCTGCAAATCTCTGTTCACTGGGCGTTTTCCCCACGTCACCCCCGCCATTTTTCACCGACGACACGGACGTTTGTGGAGATTTTCAGGGCAACTCTACCGCGCAGTTGGAGATTCGACAAGTGCGCCTGTTGTGCAATCCTGCCGCTGGTACCAACCTTGTCAATATTCCCTATGTCGTTGCCTGGGACAACAACAACACGGGTCCTACCAAAAACACATGCACGACCTCAACACTGACTGCCAATACGACTTCCAAGTGCGTCTCATCCAACGCCGCTACCGTGGTGGGTCTCGTCACACTGGGTTATGTGACCATCAGCAAGGCAACCGTTCCGGCAACAGCCACAGAAACATTTGCTTTTAATGCCACCGCTTCACCGGCAAGCACGGTGAGCCCTGCAAGTTTTAACCTTGCCAACGGGCAAAGCCAAAGGGTGACGGTGCCCTTGAGCGATACGGGCGGTACGCGTACATTGGTGATTGATGAAACGCTGACCAATGAATGGGGGCCGGGGACGGTTATCACCTGTACCAACCCTAGTGGTGGCAGTGCAGCGAGCTACGTCACGATAGACAATGCCAACCGCCGCGTGACGGCCAATTTGACGGCTGCCAATTACGGTGCGCTGTGCAAGTATACAAATACCAAAAAACCAACGGTCACGCTGCGTAAAACCTGGGTGAACGCTGCCCTGAACGATGCTGTCACGGTGGCGGCAACTGGTTTGACCAGTTTGGCCGCCGTGGCCAACACGACCAATGAAACGGATACTGGCGTGTCGCAGCCCGTCAGTATCGGAAATGTATTGACGCTGTCGGAAACCTTCACCACGGGCGTCGCCACCAACTACAGCACCAGTTTGGCGTGTACCGGCACGGCGGGTTTGTCGGGCAGCACTTTGACGGTGGGTGCAAGCGACACGGCTATCGTGTGTACCTACACCAATACAAGTATTGCGATTGCTTTGACTATCAGTAAAACCGATTCAAAAGCCATCGCAACGTCTGGCGGCACAAATAATTACGTCATCACGCTGTCAAACGCTGGGCCAGGTGCTGCTGATGGCGTGGTGGTGACGGATGTGGTTGGAGCGGGTTTGACTTGTCCGCCGGCCAACACGGTGACCTGTTCCGTAACCGCTGGTGCTGCAGTTTGCCCAGCAAGCCCGCTCACCTTCGCCAATCTAACTACTGGGGCGACCATTGCAACATTTCCACCCAATAGTGCGCTTCAGTTTGCATATACCTGCAACGTGAATTAATCCCCGCCACTCTGCTGCAGCGCCCACATCTGCGCATAAACGCCGTTGTGCGCCAACAGCTGGGCGTGGTTACCGCGCTCGACGATGTGGCCCGCATCCATCACCAAAATCTCATGTGCATCCACCACTGTGGATAACCTGTGGGCAATCACCAGTGTCGTCTTGTTTCGCGCAACGCTTTGCAACTCGGCTTGAATGGCGCGCTCATTGGCGCTGTCTAACGCTGAGGTGGCTTCGTCAAAAATCAAAATGGGTGGGTTTTTCAGCAAGGTTCTGGCGATGGCGACACGTTGTTTTTCACCGCCAGAAAGCTTCAAACCGCGCTCGCCCACCATGGTTTGGTAGCCCAGCGGGGTGGCGGCGATGAAGTCGTGGATGCGGGCGGACTTGGCGGCTTCCTCCACCTCAGCCTGCGTTGCACCCGGTCTGCCGTACGCAATGTTGTACGCCACCGTGTCGTTGAACAGCACGGTGTCCTGCGGCACGATGCCGATGGCTTGGCGCACGCTGGCTTGGGTGACGGTTTTGATATCTTGGCCAGCGATGGCGATGGTGCCGCTTTGGACGTCGTAAAACCTGAAAAGCAAGCGTGCCAAGGTCGATTTACCTGCGCCTGAGGGCCCGACGACAGCCACCGTTTTGCCCGCTGGTACAGTAAAGCTGATGCCGTGCAAGATAGGGCGGCTAGGCTCGTAGGCGAAATGGACGTTTTGGAAGCTGATTTCGGGACTTTCAACACTTAAATTTGCTATATTATTTATAGCTGATGAGTCAATAAATACGTCGGCTAGATCCATATTTTGGTCTATTTTAGAGCTTATTTGTAGATTTTGAGCACCTGGCTGGTCCGCAATCTCGCGTTCGCGCTCCAAAAGCGTGAACATTTTGTCCAAATCGGTCAAACTTTGCTTGATTTCACGGTAAATCACGCCTAAAAAGTTCAGCGGAATGTACAGCTGGATCATGAAAGCGTTCACCATCACCAAGTCGCCCAGCGTCATGCGGCCGTCGACCACGCCTTGGGTGGCGCGCCATAGCATGGCGACCAGCGCGGTGGCGATGATGAGCTGCTGCCCCGTATTGAGCAGGCTCAGTGTGGTTTGGCTTTTGACTGAGGCGGCTCGAAATTTGTCCAAATTGTCATCATAGCGCTGGGCTTCAAATTCTTCGTTGTTGAAGTATTTGACGGTTTCGTAGTTCAGCAGCGAGTCAATCGCCCGCGTATGCGCTTGACCGTCCATTTCGTTCATTTTGATACGAAACTGGGTGCGCCACTCGGTCACTGTCACGGTGAAAGTGATGTAAACAGCCAAAGCTGCGACCGTTATCCAAGCAAACCACATGTCGAATTTGACAGCCAAGAGTGTCAAGACCAGCGCCACTTCTATGAGTGTGGGGATGATGCTGTACAGCGAGTAACTAATGAGTGATTTCACGCCCCGCGTGCCACGCTCAATGTCACGCGTCATGCCGCCAGTTTGGCGCTCTAAGTGAAAACGCAGGCTTAAATTGTGTAAATGGCGGAAAACTTCGAGTGAAATGCTGCGAGCAGCGCCTTCGGTGGCTTTGGCAAACACCAATTCACGTAATTCGGTAAACAAGCTTGTGGATAACCTTAATAAGCCATAACCAAACAGCAAGGCCATAGGGACAACCAGCAGGGCTTGTGTGCCAGATGTGAAGTTGGGCGTCATGACGTCTACCAACTGTTTCAGCAATAGTGGCACGCCTACATTGGCGACCTTCGCACCAATCATGAAGGTGAGCGCCGCAATGACCCGCCATTTGTACTGCCATAGGTACGGAAACAGCCGTGACAGGGTGCCCCAATCCGAACGGGGTGCCGTTAGCTGTGTTGTATTTGCTACAGAATTAGGGGCAATATTGGCAATATTAAGGTGGCTATAACCGCGCATCTTGGATAATCTCTCACTGTGAAGTTTGCGACATCTACATCTACATCTATTTGTAACTCTATGGCGCAAGTAGATGTACTTTTAACTATAGATTGTCTCTGATGTCCACAATTGCAAGCGCCAGCACGTTAATTCCACCAAACACCTCTTTAAATGCGCTAAACGTGGCATTGCCACTGGACAAGGAGTTGGTGCTCAAAGTCATCCCCATGCCGGCAGATTGCAATGCCAATGGCGATATTTTTGGTGGTTGGGTGATGGCGCAGGTCGACTTGGCGGGCAGCGTGATACCCGCTAGACACACGCAGGGGCGCATGGCCACGGTTGCTGTGAATGAGTTCATCTTTAAGCAACCGGTACGTGTGGGCGATATTTTGTCGTTTTTTTCTGAAGTGACACGCATTGGGCGCACGTCTGTGACGGTGAAGGTCGAAGTGTTTGCAGAACGTTTCAGAAGCCAAGGAAGTTACATAAAAGTTACAGAGGCATTGGTTACCTATGTCGCGATTGATGACCATGGCAAGCCGCGTGAAATTGTGAAAAAGCCAACGTAACTTCGCTTTCACGGGCAATTTATTTGGCAATAAATTGTTTGAATTCAATAGCTTGTGAAAATACACGACTTAAGAAAATCAGGGTTTACGTGAATTAAATCACGATTTTTCGTTGTATTTTATGGAAAGTAGTGGGTATAACGTACTCATTAATTGTGTTTCAATGTGTAAATGATTTATATTCATGTAGTACTAAATACCCAACTGGATGGGCGTTTGTGAATCATCCAGTTCAGCAGTAGTTTAAGCAGTCAAAAAAATGAAGTCTATCAAAAAAATGATCTCGATCAATAAATTGTTAAATAAAACACGAGTGCAAAGCGTGTTTAAAATTTTGACGACTTGTTTGATGTTGACTGTATTCGCCTTGCCAATGGCGGTAAATGCGCAGTCATCTGCTTGTGCAGCTGGTGAGACATTGCAAACTTTTGCTTTTCCGGCTAACAGTTGGACAAACGGCACCACGGGTCCTTATGCTTTTACTGTAGGTGCGGGAGCTACCGCCATCAACCTGACTTTCCAGATTGTTGGCAGTCAGCCTTTCTCTGGTGGTTCACCAACCCAAGGGATTCTGGGTAATATTGCCAACACCGTTCGTGCGGAGCATACAGTGGGTGGTACCAACCTTTTATTGTCTACACAAAACCTCACTTTTAATCGTCCCGTCAATAAACTGAGTTTCATTTCGGCAGACGTTGACAGCCAGGGTTTTCAGGACGTCATTCGTACACGTGTCAACGGCACCGTCATTCCAACATCGTTGGTGCCAGTGACCCCAGCCAATATCACCGTCAATGCAGCAGCAGGTACGGCAACCGCAAACTACAACGGCTCTCAATGCGCGACAAACAGCAACGCTTGTAATGTCACGTCAAATTTCAACACGACAGGCATAACGTCAGCTTCGCAGGCTTTTGAAACGGGGCCCTCACATGTAAATAACACGCAATTTGTTGGGTGGAACACCTTTACATGGTGTTTGCCAGCACGAGCCAATATTACGTTGCGCAAAACTTGGGTGAATGCCACGGTTAATGATGCAGTCACGGTGGCTGCAGCTGGCGGTACGCCCGCATTGACCAGTTTGGCATCCGTTGCCAATACGGCCAGCGAAACCGATACAGGAGCCGTGCAATTGGTTCCAGTGAACAGCGTATTGACATTGTCCGAGGCGTTCACAACGGGAAGCGCGGCTAACTACAACACAAGCTTGGCCTGTACCGGTACAACTGGTTTGTCTGGCAGTACCTTGACGGTGGGTGCAACCGACACCAATATTGTTTGTACTTATACCAACAGCAGTATTTTGGCCGCTCTGACGATTACAAAAACTGATTCAAAAACGGTCGCAACGTCAGGCGGCACGAATAATTACGTGCTATCGCTCTCGAACGCGGGGCCTGCTGCTGCTGATGGCGTAGTACTGACTGATGTGGTCGGGGCGGGTTTGACATGCCCAGGCACTAACGTTGTAACTTGCTCGGGTGCAGTAAACGGTGCTGTTTGCCCGGCTGCGTCAAATATAACTACGTTAACTGGCGTCGGTATTACTGTTGCCACATTGCCAGCTACGGGCTCACTTCAGTTTGCATATACATGCAACGTCAATTGAATGCATCAAACAATTAATCGCACAAGCACAATAAATTCAAATTCAAAAGTGATTACAAGTATGAGTCATCTTCTATCTTTCATTAGGGTAAAAAGTACTGCTAGTGCATTTGTTGCATTATTGGCGCTTTTAGCAACGAGTCAATTGTTCGCACAAACAAACACGGCGACTGTAACCCGACCTGCTGGCCTTGTTTTGACGTGTGTCAATGGCCCGCTTGGTACTGGTTTGTCGTATGCAAGTGGTGCTCCAGTCAGTTGTTCGGCGACAGACACTAACACAGTAGCACCGACCTTGACCAAGGCCTTCAGCCCGCTCAGCATCAGCGTAGGGGGCACCAGCACACTGACATTCACAGTGAGCAACCCAGCGGGCAACCCGGCACAAACCGTCAGCTTCACCGACACCTTGCC
>JANPIC010000056.1:0-75264 GCA_031424795.1 Polaromonas sp.
CCGTTTGTGCTGCGCGGCAACGGCAGCTCACCGTTTGACGACGAGGGTGTGCGCGTCAAAGCGCGGCAAGTCATCAAGTCTGGCGTCGTGGAAGGCTACTTTTTAGGCAGCTACAGCGCCCGCAAACTGGGCATGAAAACGACGGGAAACGCCGGCGGATCGCATAATTTGACGATGACATCGACACGCACCCAGGGGGGTGACGATTTGGATGAGATGCTGCGCAAACTCGGCACAGGCTTGTTTGTGACTGAATTGATGGGCTCAGGCGTCAATGGCGTGACGGGTGACTATTCGCGCGGCGCGAGTGGTTTTTGGGTTGAAAACGGCGTGATCGCCTTCCCCGTGCATGAAATCACCATCGCTGGCAATTTCAAAACCATGCTGAAGGGCATTGAGGCCGTGGGTGCAGATACTTATGTCTCTGGCACGAAAACGATGGGGTCGGTGTTGTTGAACAGGATGAAGGTTGCAGGCAGCTAAGTAGCAATTTTTTGCATGCATGGCTGAGCTACTCTACTCATCTCTTTGTAAGTTTGTGTGCATGCTTACAGAATATACTATGCGGTCTATATAAATACCTAGAGTTCGCATATGTTTTTTAAACCAGTTCAAACGATAATTTCTGTTTTTCTTCTGTCGATACTATCAATAACGTGTTCCCAGGCACAGGTTAAAGCGCCATCTCCGCCAGTGACCTCCGAAAACACAGTGGTGCTGCACCCTTGGGTAGTGCCACCACCAAACATGACATCCGAGGCGTATTTCACCAATCTTTCGGATGGCGCGAAAATAGAAACACCATTCCGAGCGACTTTTGGGCTGGCCGGAGGTTGGGGTTTGGCTCCCATCACCTCGGCTGCTAGCGGCAAAAGCGGGCACCACCACCTTTTAGTGAACCGTGATTTGCCACTGGACTTTGGCAAAGCCTTGCCTTTCAACGATCAGTACATTCACTTCGGCAAGGGGCAGATGGAAACCGTGTTGACCCTAGAGCCCGGCAATTACACATTGCGGCTGCTGTTGGCGGATGACAAGCATATTCCGCGTTTTGTATACAGTAAGCCGGTGAAGGTCGTGGTGACGCGCAAGAACAAGGATATTGATCCCAAGAGTCTGATTCTCAATAATGTCAGTCTGTTGAATATAGCGCCAGACGTAAAACTCAAACCACCGTTTCGCGTGCAATTTCATGCATCTGGGCTGAGCGCAGGGCACCTGAGTCAAAAAACAAAGGACACAGGGCATTTCAGATTGACCTTGACCTCGCCGAGGGGTGGTAAGCCAGAGATATTAAATTTCGTCAATGGACAAACGGAGACGTGGCTTGCGCCACCTTCGGGACCCTACAGTATGAAATTGGACTTTGTGGATAACAACATGCCGGATAAAACGATGGCGGCTACGGGGTACGTACCAGTTCGGGTGGAATAGCTCGGTCAGAAGCTGGGAGCAGATATTCATAAATGTACAATAGTTACATTCAAGAATGATCGACCATTCTTTCTAAACAGCTGAGTTAAGCGCCTAAATTTCAGATCAAACATGTTGAAAAAGTTACTTTTTATCACCCTAAGCTACATCGCAGCATTTGTCAGCACTTCAGTCAACGCACAAAACACGCAAGAGTTGAAGATGAGCACCACCTTGTCTGAAGCGGGGCAGTGGACGCTGATGGCTGCGCCGCTGACGCTGCATTTCTCGGATATCAACCGTGACCCTAACTCTACTGACGAAAAACACAAATACGTGTGGCTTGTAGGTGCAGAAAAAATGCTCACGGATCGCTATTTTGCAGGCGCTGCATATTTCAGCAATTCATTCGGACAGCCTACCCAATACGTTTATGTGGGTGCCAAGTTTCGCCCGATTGACGATACGCCCAAGTTCTTCACCAAAGTGTCAGCTGGCGTTATTCACGGCTACAAACCGCCGTATGACAAGAAAATCCCCATCAACACGTCTAGCGGCTGGGGCTTGGGCGTGATTTCGTCGATAGGTTGGGACTTCAACGAGCAATTCGCGGCGCAGCTGAACTTGTTAGGTTCAGCTGGTTTGATGTTGCAGATGAACGCGACGGTGAAGTGATTTACCAGCTGGGTTTATCCAGCTAGGGCTGCCTTCACCGCTGCTGAAACTTGCCCCATCTCAGCCTTGCCCGCCAATTGCGCCTTCGCTGCGCCCATCACTTTACCCATGTCGCCAGGGCCTGCAGCGCCTAAGCTTGCGACGATGGCTTTCACGGCGACTAACACTTCATCAGACGTCATACGCACCGGCAAGTAGCCCTGCAGCACGGTGATTTCGGCCGCTTCTTTGTCGGCCATGTCTTTGCGGTCGGCTTTGGTGAAGGCGTCGATGCTGTCTTTGCGCTGTTTGATCATTTTGTCGATGATGGCAATCACCATGGCGTCATCCAGCACCACGCGTTCGTCCACTTCTTTTTGCTTGCAGGCAGACAGCAGCAGGCGAATCGTGCCCAAGCGCTCAGCGTCTTTGGCGCGCATGGCGGTTTTCATGTCTTCGGTGATTTGTTCTTTGAGTAGCATTTTTCTATTTCCTTAAAGTAAAAAAGCCCGCAAGAGCATGTCTAGCGGGCTTGTTTTGCGCTTGAAAGCTGTACGATCAGTACATCTTCTTAGGCAACTGCATTGCGCGAATACGCTTGTAGTTACGCTTGACAGCAGCAGATTTTTTACGCTTGCGCTCTGTTGTTGGCTTCTCGTAGAACTCACGAGCGCGCAGGTCAGTCAATAGACCCAATTTTTCGATCTGGCGCTTAAAGCGACGCAGTGCAACATCAAACGGCTCATTCTCTTTTAAACGAATAGTGGTCATGAAATAATAATTTCTGAAAAATAATTTGCGCTGGGAAGATCGTGGCCCCGCGCGGGGTATTTGTAGCTACACAGAACAATGGCTCATGAGTGCAGCAGTACAGCATAGGATTATACCTAATTTTTAGGCACTTGCTAACTACGACACCGTCATGGAGCAGGTGTCACTGATGTGGCGCTGAATTTGGGGTACATTTTGAGTATGAATAAAGCCAAAACGCTCACCCGATCCGACATTGCCTCTTACGTTCTAGCGGCGCTAGCGTTGTTCATTGTGGTGGAGTTTAGCCTGTTGGTAGCTCTGTTTTCAGGGTTGTTGGTCTACGCGCTGGCGCATGTGCTGGTGCCCACGATAGAAAAGCGCTATAGCAGCAACAAGGCGCGCACTATTGCCGTCGTTTTGCTGTCTTCTGTGATTATTTTGCTCATCAGCGCGGCGATTTGGGGGATTTTGGTGTTTTTCAGGAGCGAAGCGGGCAACCTGCAAAACCTGCTGCAAAAGCTGGCCGACATCATCGAAGCCTCACGCAACCAACTGCCTGAGTGGTTGAGCGCTTACTTGCCCGAAGGGGTAGAAGCTTTGCGTGAGCTGATGACGGACTGGCTGCGAGAGCATGCGGGCGAGGCGAAAGGTTTGGGGCAAGAGGCAGGCCACATCATCGTGCAGCTGGTTTTGGGCATGATTATTGGCAGCATGGTTGCTTTGCAAGATGCGACGACGGAGGATAACTACCGCCCCTTTGCCAAGGCTTTGCTAGACCGCATTGGCAACTTGAATCTCATGTTCAGCAAAATCGTCTTCGCCCAAGTGAGAATTTCGCTGATCAACACGGCCTTTACTGCTGTCTATTTGCTGGTGATTTTGCCTCTGGCAGGCGTGCATTTGCCATTGACCAAAAGCATGATCGCCATCACCTTCTTGGCGGGTTTGATACCTGTGGTGGGCAATATTGTGTCAAACACGGTGATTGTCATTGTTGGCCTATCGCATTCGCTGCAGATTGCCGTGGCATCCCTTGTTTTCATGGTCGTGATTCACAAACTAGAATACTTCTTGAACGCCCGCATCATCGGCAGCCAAATCAACGCCCGCGCTTGGGAAATGTTAACGGCTATTTTGGTGATGGAAACGCTGTTTGGCATGCCAGGTTTGGTGGCTGCGCCTGTGTTTTACGCGTATCTCAAGAAGGAATTGATGGATCGGCAACTGGTGTAGTGAGCTTGGCTTTCAAACCCTGAGCACAGGCAAAGGCGCTGGCCCACGCCCACTGGAAGTTGTAGCCGCCCAGCCAGCCGGTCACGTCCAGCACCTCTCCAATGAAATACAACCCGGGCTGTTTGGACTCCATGGTTTGCGACGACACATCCCGCGTGTCGACCCCACCCAGCGTCACCTCGGCTTTTTTGTAGCCTTCCGTGCCCGAGGGCGTCAGCTCCCAGTTGGATAGCCGC
This sequence comes from Polaromonas sp., assembly GCA_031424795.1. Classification (GTDB taxonomy): domain Bacteria; phylum Pseudomonadota; class Gammaproteobacteria; order Burkholderiales; family Burkholderiaceae_C; genus Aalborgiella. Next base: position 4,290 of record JANPIC010000056.1, read on the forward strand.
TGCGCCAATTGCACCAAGGCTTTGTCGGGCACATCGCTCATGGGGCGCTGCAAAGCGGTGTCAGTGCTGGTCCAAGCATCCGCCAGGCGAGATGGGATATTGGGCACAAGGTTGGCCAGCTCGTTAGCCACCAGTTTATGGGAGCGAGCCTTAGATTGCTGTAAAAGCGCTAAAACATCCGTATTGGGTGCTAAATTGATTCTAATTGACGTTTTTTCACGCCAAAAGCTGGAAATCTGCAAAACGGCTGGGCCGCTTAAACCTTTGTGGGTGAAGAGCAAATCTTCCGAAAATGCGGCTTTCTCGTTCATTTTGGACTTTTTGGTTCCAGTTTCAATGACGACTGGCAACGCCAAGCCTGCCAAGCCTGCATAAGGCAGCCAGGCATCGCCATCAAATGTCAGTGGCACAAGGGCGGGGTGTGGTTCAACCATGCGTATATTGAACTGCTTGGCAATACGGTAACCAAAATCAGTCGCGCCGATCTTGGGAATGGACAATCCACCGGTGGCGATGACGATATTTGAAGTTTGAATGACACCTTTATCACTACTAATTTCATAGCTATCTAGGCAATTAATACGCCGGCTAGAGTCACTTTTTACCTTTAAATCAGTGATTTTTTGAGAAATGTCGCTGATGTGACGAACGTGGCACGGCTGCCAGCGCTGCACGCCGCCAGCATCGCATTCGCGCAGCAACATGTCTATTAAGTCTTGTGCTGAGTTGTCGCAAAACAGCTGGCCTTTGTGCTTTTCGTGGTGGGCGATACCGTGCTTGTCCATCAAGGTAATGAAGTCGCGCGGGGTGTAGCGGCTCAAGGCACTGCGGCAAAAGTGTGGGTTTTCACTCAAAAAATTGGCGGGGCTGACGTCTTTGTTGGTGAAGTTGGCGCGTCCACCGCCAGAAATGCGAATTTTTTCAGCCACTTTGTCGCTGTGGTCGATCACTAAAACCTTCAAACCCGCCTGCCCAGCCACCCCAGCGCAAAACAAGCCAGCTGCACCAGCGCCTATGACGACGACGTCAAATTGGTGTGATGAGTTCATAAAAGCTTTTAAAATTTAACAAAGTTGCTTAAAAGAACTTAAAAGCGCGCAAGAGTCATGCCGTTGATGTCAACATCTGGCATGCGTTTGGCAATCAAATCTGCCAAAACCCGCGCGCTACCGCAGCTCAGCGCCCAGCCGCTGGAGCCATGCCCCAAGTTCAACCAAATGTTGGGCACACCGCTGGGGCCCAAAACTGGTGGGCCATCAGGCAGCATGGGGCGTGCACCTTTCCACTCATGAACGCTCGCGCCCATGTTGGAGATGTGCGCCGCGCCAGGAAACCAGTCTTGCAGCACTTTGTAAAGTGTAGAAATGGCACTGATGCGCTTGTTATCCAGCGAACCGCCAATTTCGGCGCTCCCTGCGACGCGAACGCGGTTGCCTAAGCGTGAAATAGCGACTTTGTAGCGTTCGTCCATCAGGGCGCTGCGTGGCGCGTTGAGGGGTTCACGAATAGCGGCACTGATGGAGTAGCCATAAATAGGGACGAGTGGCAGCTTGCGTTTCAGGACTTTTAAAATCGGCTTCAACAGTTCGGCGCTAGCCACACCCGCACACATCACGATGGCGTCAAATTTGCGTGGCGTGTTCTCATTTGCTATATTTAAAGAAGCGTTATCAACAGATGATACGCCGGCTACAGTCGTATTCATCTCATATTTAACGCCTAATTTTTGCGATTCTGCCTTGAGAAGCAAAGTAAATTCGCGACAATTGCCGACTTCGTCGTTGGGCAGATGGATAGCGCCAAAAAAGTCGTTGTCGGGGTTCAGTGCAGGTTCAATCAAGCGTGCTTCTTCTGCATCGATTTCTTTGAAGGGCACACCGGTTTCGCGTAGCACTTGCAAATTTGGCTGCATCAAAGCACTGTCTTTGGCGCTGCGATGCAGCACGATATAGCCTTCGTTTCGCTCAAATTCCAACGACAAATCGGCGGTGATGGCGTGCAGCCGGTCGCGGCTGTAGCTGGCAAGTGCCTGCATGCGGCTACGGTTGGCAAGGTAGGTGTCTAGCTTGCAGGCGCGCCACCAGTGCCACATCCAAGCCAGCTCGGCACCGCTGATGGGAAGCTTAATTTTAACGGACGCGTGGCGGCTCAACAGGTGTTTGAACACCTTAAAAGGCATACCGGGCGCAGCCCAAGGGGCAACGTAGCCAGGCGCGATGATGCCGGCATTGGCAAAGCTGGATTCGACGGCGATGGAAGAGTTGCGCTCAAAAACGGTGACCTCGTGGCCATCACACGCCAGCTCGTAAGCTGTGGTGACGCCGATGACGCCTGCGCCAACAATGGCAATTTTCATGGATAAATACGGTATTTCTGAACGAGAGATATGGGAGAAGTGGGCAGCTGAAAGAGGAGGCTAATCTGAATTATCGCAATTATCGTTGATACAGATGTAACGCAGAGTGCCATGCTATAATCGATAGGCTTTACCAGCTAGGCATACCCTCTGTGCACAGATGGCAAAGTTATTCGCAAATCCGTCCATTCAAGGTGTTGCGCAATGACATTCAAACTTCGTTGTGACAAATCGGACTGATTTTAGACCTAACCTTTTGATTTAATTGGAATTTATCATGGCAGTAACAATGCGTGAAATGCTGGATGCGGGCGTTCATTTCGGACACCAAACTCGTTTCTGGAACCCTAAGATGGCCCCGTTTATTTTCGGTCATCGCAACAAAATACACATCATCAACTTGGAAAAATCGCTCCCGATGTTCCAAGAGGCAACCAAGTTTGTGCGTCAGTTGACCGCAAACGGTGGTACCGTGTTGATGGTCGGCACCAAGCGCCAAGCACGCGAAATCTTGTCTACTGAAGCGCTGCGCGCAGGTGTGCCTTTCGTTGACCAGCGTTGGTTGGGTGGCATGATGACCAACTTCAAAACGGTCAAAATCTCCCTCAAGCGTTTGAAGGAAATGAAAGTTCAGCAAGAAGCTGGTCTTGATGCTTTGAGCAAAAAAGAGCAACTCATGTTTTCTCGCGAAATGGCCAAGCTAGAGCGCGACATGGGCGGCATTCAGGATATGACTGGTTTGCCAGATGCGATTTTCGTGATTGACGTCGGTTACCATAAAATTGCCATCTTGGAAGCTCGCAAATTGGGTATTCCTTTGATCGGTGTGGTTGACTCTAACCATTCACCAGAAGGTATTGACTACATCATTCCAGGTAACGACGACTCATCTAAAGCGGTTGCTTTGTATGCGCGCGGCATTGCTGATGCGATCATCGAAGGCCGCAACAACCGCTCTAACGAAGTTGTGAAAACTGCCAAGCCTGAAGGCGCGGACGAGTTTGTGGAAGTGGAAGAGGCGCCAGCGGCTTAAGCCCAAAGCACCAAGCCCCTAGTTTGCTAGGAAAAAACGAGGGGGCACTGGATGCCCTCTTTTTTTAGCCAAAATTAGTTTGATTAAATTTTTGAATATTGAGTAGGAGTTAAATATGACAACAATTACCGCCAGCATGGTCGCCGCACTGCGCGCCAAGACCGATGCCCCCATGATGGAATGCAAAAAAGCCCTGACAGAAGCTGTAGGCGACATGGATAAAGCAGAAGAATTGCTCCGCGTGAAATTAGGCAGCAAAGCCAGCAAAGCATCTGACCGTATCACTGCCGAAGGCGTGGTCATGTGCAGCGTGAGTGGCAGCACAGGTGCGATGCTTGAAGTGAACTGCGAAACCGACTTCGTGACCAAGAACGACAGTTTCTTGGCTTTGTCGCAAGCTGCTGCTGACTTGGTGGCTAAGCACAACCCGGCTGATCTCGCTGCCTTGGGTGCATTGGCTTACAGCTTGGACGGTTTTGGCCCAACATTGGAAGATGTTCGCAAAGGCTTGATCGGCAAAATCGGTGAAAACATGAGCTTCCGCCGTTTCAAGTATTACGCTAGCGGCGCTAAATTGGCTACCTACTTGCATGGCACACGCATTGGCGTGGTGGTTGAGTTTGAAGGTGATGACACCGCTGCCAAAGACGTTGCAATGCACATTGCAGCGATGAAGCCCGTGTCATTGTCCAGCGCTGAAGTGCCGGCTGAATTGGTTGCCAAAGAACGCTCAGTGGCTGCTGCCAAAGCGGCAGAAGACGCTGCTGTCGCAACTGCTGCAGGCAAGCCTGTGCAGTCTGACGAGATTGTTGCTAAGCGTATTGAAGGCGGCGTACAAAAATTCTTGAAAGAAGTTTCTTTGTACGATCAAGTTTTCGTGAAAGCCGCTGATGGCAAGCAAACTGTGGCAGCCATGTTGAAGGAAAAAGCCACAACTATCAAGGGCTTCACCCTGTACGTGGTGGGTGAAGGCATTGAGAAGAAGGTTGATGATTTCGCCGCTGAAGTGGCAGCGCAAGTTGCGGCCGCTTCTAAAGCTGCTTAATTGTTTTAGTTTCGCTTTAAGCAACCAAACACATATCACCATCAACCCAAAGGAGTCGTCTATGTCTGAGCCAACGCCAGCGAACAATGCACCCGCGTATAAGCGGATTTTGCTTAAATTGTCTGGTGAGGCTTTGATGGGTGACGACGCTTTTGGTATCAACCGCGCCACCATTGTGCGCATGGTTGAAGAGATTGCTGAAGTCACCCGCATGGGTGTTGAAGTGGCGGTGGTCATTGGTGGCGGTAATATTTTCCGGGGTGTGGCTGGCGGTTCAGTTGGTATGGATCGCGCCACTGCTGACTACATGGGTATGTTGGCAACGGTGATGAACGCGCTGGCTTTGGGGGATACCATGAACAAAGCTGGTTTGGTCGCTAGGGTCATGTCTGCCATTGCTATTGAGCAGGTTGTCGAGCCCTATATTCGCCCCAAAGCGCTGCAGTACCTTGAAGAAGGTAAAGTGGTTATTTTTGCAGCGGGCACGGGAAATCCATTTTTCACCACAGATACTGCAGCGGCCTTGCGTGGCGCAGAAATTGGTGCTGAAGTCGTTCTAAAAGCGACGAAAGTGGATGGTGTGTATTCAGCTGATCCTAAAAAAGACCCCACAGCAACGCGCTACGAGCGGCTAAGCTTTGACGAAGCCATGATGAAAAATCTTGGCATCATGGACGCTGCAGCTTTTGCCGTATGTCGAGAGCAAAAATTGCCGATCAAAGTGTTTTCAATATTCAAGCATGGCGCACTGAAACGTGTTGTGATGGGTGAAAACGAAGGCACTTTGGTCTACGCATGAATGAGCGAAAAAAATTTTAGAAATTAACTGCTGAAATATTCTGTCGGAATAAATTGTCGGAGAAGAATCATGCCAACAAGTCAAATCAAAATGCAAGCTGAAACCAAGATGGATCAATCCATTGCGGCGTTTAAAAACAATATCAGTAAAATTCGCACGGGTCGAGCCAGTCCAGCCTTGCTTGAAAGTGTGCAAGTTGATTACTACGGTAATTTGACGCCGATCAGCCAAGTGGCTAATTTGTCCATGATTGATTCTCGCACCGTGGGTGTTCAGCCTTGGGAAAAAGGCATGGGCGCAAAAATTGAAAAAGCAATTCGAGACAGCGATTTGGGCTTGAATCCTTCAAGTATGGGCGATTTGATTCGTGTACCAATGCCTATGATGAGTGAAGAGCGCCGCAAAGAGATGACCAAATTGGTGCGCAATGAAGGTGAAAACTCAAAAATCGCCATTCGCAACTTGCGCAGGGATGCTAATGAGAGTGTCAAAAAATTGGTGAAAGAAAAAGAAGCTTCAGAAGACGATCAAAAGCGATGTGAAGCGGAGATTCAAAAAGTAACAGATCGTCATATCATCACGATTGATCAGCTGGTTGCCGCTAAAGAGCAGGAAATCATGGCTGTTTAGCCTTAATATTTCAACTTTAATGACCACTTCAAATGGCAGCTGATAGGCGCATCCCTAATCATATCGCTATTGTGATGGACGGCAATGGCCGTTGGGCGAATCGCCGGTTTTTACCCCGTGTGGCGGGGCATAAACAAGGCGTTGATGCCTTGCATGAATGCGTCAAAGCCTGCGCTGAGCGCGGTGTTAAAGTGCTGACTGTGTTCGCCTTTTCATCTGAAAACTGGGAACGTCCAGCAGATGAGGTTTCCGGCTTGATGGAATTGCTGGCAAAAGCGCTCGCACGCGAAGTTGTACAGCTGAGTAAAGACGGTATTCAAATTCATTTTGTTGGTGAACGCGATAGTTTGTCAGAAAGTTTAAAACGCGGTTTTGAACAGGCTGAAACTGCCACAGCGCACAATTCGAAACTGATCTTCAATATTTGCTTTAATTACGGAGGCCGCTGGGATATTGTCCAAGCTGCTGCAAAATTAATAGCAAAAGGTTTAAGTATTACGCCAGCTAGTATGAATTCGGAGATGTCACTGGCGCACGTACCAGATCCAGATTTGGTTATTCGAACCGGAGGCGAGCAGCGCCTCAGTAACTTCTTACTATGGCAAGCCGCTTATTCTGAGTTGTATTTCAGTGATAAATTGTGGCCAGATTTTGATGCCTTTGCTCTGGATGAGGCGATTGATGAGTTTAACCAACGGGAACGGCGATTTGGTAAAACGTCAGAGCAAATTCAGTCAAAATCTATGGTGTGATTGATTCACGCAATTGGCAAGTAGCTTTTACAAATTCAATATACAAATACAAACAAAGGCGAAGAATGCTTAAACAACGCGTCATCACCGCCTTAATCATGTTGGCTCTTGTGCTGCCGACACTGTTTTTCACGAGCCCATGGCCTTTTTGCGCATTAGCATTGCTTTTTATTGCAGCAGGTGCTTGGGAGTGGGCTAAATTGAACGGCATGCACGCTGTAGGCTCAATTTGCTTTGCTGGTCTTTTTATCGTTTTGGCGACGCTTGGTTGGTACTTGGGTTTAATTGAGCAGCAACTGCCTATGGTTTGGATATTGGCCAGCGGTTTTTGGGTACTCATCAGCGCATGGTTGCTTAAAACGGGCGTTTCCGGTTGGGCCCAAATTCCAGTGACATTACGACGCATGGGTGGCTTGCTGGCATTGTTGTTGGCATGGTTGGCTGTTGCGCAAGCACGTGTTCAAGGGGTTAATTACCTAATGTCTGTCTTAACACTGGTTTGGGTGGCAGACAGTTTTGCCTACTTCGCTGGCAGAACCTGGGGCGGAAAATTCACCGCAAACAAACTTGCGCTTAGCATTAGCCCCGGCAAAAGCTGGGAAGGTGTTTGGGGCGGTGTGGTTGGTGTGTTCTTGCTTGCGATGACGTGGGTATGGGCTGACGGCTATTGGCAAAGTATAGTGCCCAGCTTGTATTCTCGGTTGCAAAGTCAAAATTTAGCTGTGATGGCTATTGCCTTGTTATTTTTAACAGCCATGAGTGTGGTTGGTGATTTGATTGAATCCTTGATCAAACGCAGTGCTGGCGTGAAAGATTCGAGTGGGTTATTGCCAGGCCATGGTGGCGTGCTTGATCGGGTTGATGCTTTGCTACCTGCACTTCCTATCGCCATGATGTTGACTTCTTTGGTGAATTGACTGATAAATTAAATGACAAATTTAATGAGAAAGCAGCGCATAGCCATCCTTGGCTCAACGGGTTCTATCGGTACAAGTACGCTGGATGTTATTGCTAGGCATCCTGACAGATTTGAGGTTTTTGCACTTACCTCGTCAACGCAAGTTGACCTGATGTTGGCTCAAATCATTCAATTCAAGCCTAAATTTGCAGTGATGGCAAGTGTTGAGCACGGTAAAGAATTAGCACGATTGGTAAAGCTTAATTCTCTTTCGGTCGACGTATTATCCGGTTCATTAGCTATTGAAAATATAGCAAAACATGAGTCCATTGATGTTGTCATGGCTGCTATTGTTGGCGCTGCTGGATTGGCACCTTGCTTAGCTGCGGCAAGTGCCGGGAAACGGCTTTTATTGGCAAACAAGGAAGCATTGGTCGTGGGTGCAGAGTTGTTTTTAGACGTCGTCAAATCTGGCGGTGCTACGCTGCTGCCGATCGACAGTGAGCATTCAGCGATTTTTCAATGCTTGCCTAGCGATAGAAGCACGTGGGCAAGTAGCGTTGAAAAAATCATCTTGACAGCTTCAGGCGGGCCTTTCCGTACGCGTGACATTTCTAGTTTAAGCGCCGTCACACCTAGCGAGGCTTGCTTGCATCCTAATTGGGTCATGGGGCGAAAAATCTCAGTAGATTCCGCAACCATGATGAACAAGGCGCTTGAAGTTATTGAAGCAAAATACTTATTCAATGTTGAACTTAAGCAAATTGAAGTGGTCATACACCCTCAAAGTGTGATTCATTCTATGGTGCAATTCCGTGATGCTTCCGTACTTGCACAACTTGGTACGCCCGACATGCGCGGCCCTATTGCATACGGACTGTCTTGGCCTAATAGAATTGAAAATGGTGCTTCAGCAATTGATTTTAAAAACCTATCTGAGATGACTTTTGAGGCTATCGATAGTAACAATCACCCCGAACGGTTTCCGGGCTTGGCTTTAGCTTGGGATGTACTCCGTGCGCCAGCTGGAACTACCGCTGTGTTGAATGCGGCTAATGAAATTGCGGTGCAAGCGTTTTTGGATGAGCGCATCAGGTTTGATCAAATCCATGGCGTCAATCAATCTACGCTTTCTGCAGTTCTGCCAGCGAAGCCTATGAATCTAGGTGATTTATTGGCAATAGATGCGACATCTCGCGAAGCTGCGCTAGCACAAGTCAAGCGCTTCGAGGCTAAACCATGATGACCATATTGGCTTTCGTTGCTGCATTGGCATTGCTGATTGCCATTCATGAGTATGGCCACTATCGTGTTGCCGTGGCATGTGGCGTCAAGGTGCTGAAATTTTCGATAGGCTTCGGTAAAACCATTTTTAAGTGGCAACCCAGAGGCTCAGATACTGAATTTGTCATAGGTATGCTGCCGCTCGGTGGTTTTGTCAAAATGTTGGATGAGCGCGAAGCACCTGTACCGGCTGATCAAAAACATCTGGCATTCAACACGCAGCCCTTGCGCAAACGTGTCGCTATTGTGGCTGCTGGTCCTATTGCCAATTTGGTTTTGGCGATTTTCTTGTATTCAGTTGTGAATTGGATGGGTGTTCAAGAGGCTAAGGCTATTTTGGCAAGCCCTGTAGCAGGCTCTATCGCGCAGCGTGCTGGTTTAATAGGTGGTGAGCATGTGCCGCAAGCGAGTTTTGTGGGCGAAGATTTGCATCAAATTCAGTCCATGGAAGGTTTGCGGTGGCTTATTACTCGCGGGGCATTGGATGGTCAAAATGTTAGGTTGGCTGTTGCCGCATCGGCTAACTCTCCCACGCGAGAGGTTGTTCTTGATTTAGCGACGTTAGATGTGAAAGAAGTAGATGCGCAATTGTTTCAAAAAATTGGTATCACTGGACCGTGGACAAAACCAATTCTTGGGGAAATGCAAGAGGATAGCGCAGCTAAACGAGCTGGTTTGCAGCTCGGTGACATTGTGACAAAAGTTGATGACGTACTTGTGGTCGATGCTCAACAACTGCGGCAGTTGATTCGAGCATCTGTTGCAGTAAACGACAAACAAACTGTCGCTGTAACAAGAAATTGGACCGTTTCGAGGGCGGGGCAGTTGATCAATATTCCAGTTACGGTAGACATGAAAACTGAAGAAAATCGTCAAATTGGCAGAATTGGTGCATTTGTCGGTACTCTGCCAGAGATGACGACGGTGAGCTACGATTTTTTCGATGGTTTACAAGCTGGCGCGGTTAGAACGTGGGATGTGTCTGTGTTGACGCTGAAAATGATGGGAAAAATGCTTGTTGGACAAGCTTCTCTCAAGAATTTAAGCGGCCCGTTGACCATTGCTGACTATGCGGGAAAGTCGGCGAGCTTAGGGTTGACGTCGTATCTTGTTTTTTTGGCGCTGATTAGTGTAAGTTTAGGTGTGCTGAATTTGTTACCGCTACCTGTGCTGGATGGTGGCCATCTGATGTATTATCTCTGGGAAGGCGTGACAGGCAAAGCAGTTTCAGAACTGTGGACTGAGCGCTTGCAGCGAGGCGGCGTTGCCTTGCTTTTTAGTATGATGTTCATAGCGCTTTACAACGATGTGACTAGACTATTTGCTATTTAATGAAACAATCAAACAAACCAAATATCAATACCATGCTGGCGAATGTTGCTCAAAAGGGCGCTCAAAAGGCAGTTTTCTTGGCTGTATCGCTTTTAGCTTCAGCGGCTACTTGGGCCGTTACCCCCTTTGCTGTCAAAGATATTCGTGTCGAAGGTTTGCAGCGCGTGGAGCCTGGAACCGTTTTTGCCACACTACCTTTTCGCATTGGTGATACCTACGACGATGAAAAGGGCTCCGTTGCTATTCGTTCTTTATTTGCATTAGGTGTTTTCAAAGACGTGCGCGTTGAAGTAAATGGCGACGTTTTGGTGTTGATTGTCGAAGAACGCCCAACAGTCGCTGGCATTGAGTTTTCCGGTACAAAAGAATTTGACAAAGAAGCACTGACTAGAGCCATGCGTGAAATCGGTCTGACCGATGGCCGCCCGTTCGACAAAGCGCTGTTAGACAAAGCAGAGCAAGAATTGAAGCGTCAGTATTTAACGCGAAGCTTGTACGCTGCTGAAATCGTGACGACAGTGACTCCGATTGAAAGAAACCGGGTCAACCTCACGTTCAGTGTGGTTGAGGGCGATGTCGCCAAGATCAAAGAAATTCGCATCACGGGTAACAAGGCTTTTAGTGAGTCTACTTTGCGTGGCTTGTTTGATCTGGACACAGGCGGTTTGTTGAGCTGGTACACGAAAAGTGACCGTTACACCAGATCAAAGTTGAATGCCGATATTGAAACCATGCGCTCGTATTATTTGGCACGTGGATACTTAGAGTTTAAAGTTGAATCTCAACAAGTTTCGATTTCAACGGACAAGAAAGATATTGTTATTGCGATAGAAGTCGTAGAGGGCGAGCGTTTTACGGTGTCTGATGTCAAGCTTGCGGGTAGCTTTTTGGGGCGGGATGATAAATTTAAATCCTTGGTGACAGTAGAAGCTGGTCAAGAATACAGTGCAGACAAGATCGCCGAGACCAATAAGGCGATGGTTAGCTACTTTGGTGATTTTGGATTTGCCTTTGCGCGTATTATTGTTAAGCCTGAAATTGATCGTGCTAAAAATCAAGTCGCCTTGACTTTGACTGCTGAGCCTGGTCAACGCGCTTATGTTCGACGGATTAATATATCTGGCAATAACAGAACGCGCGATGAAGTTATTCGACGTGAGCTACGCCAATTTGAGTCATCTTGGTACGACGGCGAAAAACTCAGAACGTCTAGAGACCGTGTAGATCGTTTGGGATTTTTTAAAGACGTGCAATTTGACACCCAAGAAATACCTAATGCGCCAGATCAAGTTGATATTAATATTGTTGTTGCCGAAAAGCCTACTGGCAATATTAACTTTGGTGCAGGCTATTCCACATCTGACAAATTGACGTTTCAGTTTGGTATCAAGCAAGAAAATATCTTCGGCTCTGGTAATTACTTGGGTGTTGATCTCAACACTGGTAAGTTGAACCGCGCGCTGTCAATCACCACGATTGACCCATACTTCACCGAAGATGGTATTTCTCGCATTTATGACGCCTACTACCGTACAACAACACCAGCAAGTGCTGGTACGGGTGATTACAAGGTTGCAACTCTAGGTTTTGGTGTTAAATTTGGTATCCCTGTTAGTCCTGTCGACACCATATACGTTGGAGGTGGTGCTGAGCAAAATAAAATATTTACTGGGGATAACTTGCCTGCAGCGTATCTTGATTATGCGAATCAATTTGGCTACCGAAGCTACGCTATTCCATTGACCTTAGGTTGGTCACGCGATGACCGTGATAGCGCGTTGACGCCAAATTCAGGAAAACTGCAAAGATTTTCGACTGAGTGGAGTCCGGCCGGCGATGTTAATTATGTCAAAGCGGTTGCTCAGTATCAACAATACATTCCGTTGAACAAGCAATTTACCCTTGCTTTTAACGGTGAGCTGAATTGGGGTAAAGGCTTGCGTGGCAAACCCTTCCCAGTGTTCAAAAACTCCTATTCTGGTGGCTTAGGATCGGTTCGCGGATTCGAAGCATCGTCTCTTGGACCTCTTGACGAAACCACAAAAACGGCTTTAGGTGGTGCGAAGAAAATTACACTCAATGCAGAATTCATCACGCCTTTCCCGGGTGCTGGCAATGACAAAAGTTTGCGTTTGTATGCTTTCCTAGATGTTGGTAACGTTTACGGTGCCAATGACCCCTTTGTTTTAAGTGAACTTCGCGCATCAACTGGCGTTGGTATTAGTTGGATTTCACCTATAGGCCCCTTGCGTCTTGCGTATGCAAAACCCATCAAATCATTCACTGGGGATAAAATACAAAAAGTACAATTTCAAATCGGAACCGCCTTCTAATGAAAATTAATCTCAAACAGTCTCGCAACTCATGCCTCGTTATTTTGGCAATGGGTTTTGCAAGCATGGCTTCTGTAGCTGTTGCGCAAGAATTTAAAATCGGTTTTATCAATACAGATCGAATTTTTCGTGATGCAAACTCAGCAAAGACTGCTCAGGCAAAACTAGAGCAAGAGTTTCAGCGTCGCGAAAAAGATCTGAACGATCAAGGCGCGCAAATCAAAGCAGCGGCTGACAAATTGGAGAAAGAAGCCCCAACATTGGCAGAAGCGCAGCGCAATTCTCGTCAAAAACAATTGACAGACCAAGACCGTGAATTTCAACGCAAACGCCGAGAGTTTCAAGAAGACTTGAATGTTCGTAAAAACGAAGAGCTGCAGTTGGTCTTAGAACGTGCAAATAAAGTGGTTAAACAAGTTGCTGAATCAGAAAAGTACGATTTGGTCGTTCAAGATGTGGTTTACATCAACCCTAAGCACGATATCACTGACAAAGTACTTAAAGTTTTGAACGCTACAAAGTAAGCGCAATATCGGCAATTACCAGCATAAATTATTTCGGTCTTGGTTCGCGAGTGGCCATTTCTTTATATCAAATCATTGAAGCTTTAGGCGGGCATCTTCATGGGGATGCTAACCAGCAAATCACTGGATTGGCTTCGCTTAAGTTAGCAACATCCTCAGATGTTAGCTTCGTGAGCAACATCAAATACGAGCAAGAATTAGCGGCCTCACAAGCCGCTTGTGTCATAGTCAGTCCACATCTTGCAGCGCTAGCTGAGAAGCGTGGTTCGTACATCGTCACTGACCAACCCTATGTTTACTTTGCGTTATTGACGCAGTTTTGGAAGCGACAGTATTCGCCTAAAAGCACGGGCTCTCTACATCCAAGTGCAGTTATTGATGCTACAGCAATCGTCGACAAAACTGCAGAGATTGGCGCATTGTGCGTCATCGAAGCTGGTGCAAGTATCGGAGCAAATACTGTACTCAAATCGCGTGTTACTGTTGGAGAGGGCTGCGTTGTTGGCGACAACTGCATATTGCATTCGGGTGTTGTTATTGGTGCAGATGGGTTCGGTTTTGCGCCGCAAAAATCATCGCAAGAGCTTAGTTGGGTAAAAATTGAGCAATTGGGTGCTGTGCTTATTGGCAATGGTGTTGAAATCGGTGCCAATACCTGCGTTGACCGTGGCGCTTTGCACGACACAGTCATTGAAGACGGCGTGAAGCTAGATAACTTGATTCAAATTGGGCATAACGTCCGCATTGGTGCACACACTATTATTGCAGCAGCGACAGCCGTTGCTGGCAGTACTGAAATTGGCGCGTACTGCATGATTGGTGGCTGTGTCAGCATTGCAGGCCATTTGTCGATTGCACCGCATACTGAAATATCTGGTGCTTCAGTGGTGACGCACTCGATACGTAAAGCTGGCACATACACGGGTTTATTTCCTTTGGATGACAACGCTTCTTGGGGGAAAAATGCCGCCGCGTTGAAACAATTGTCCAACTTGCGCGATAGACTACGGTTATTAGAAAAAAATAAACAATAATTAAAATATATAAAAAAAATATATTCAAAGAATTAAAGAAAGAAAAATCAATATGATGGATATTTACCGCATTCTCAAGCAGCTGCCACACCGCTACCCCTTTGTGCTGGTCGACAGAATCACTGAGCTTGAAAAAGGCAAATACATCAAAGGTTATAAAAACGTTTCCATCAATGAGCCGTATTTCGTCGGCCACTTTCCACACCGCCCAGTGATGCCGGGTGTGCTGATTGTGGAAGCCTTGGCGCAAACAGCGGCTTTGCTGGGTTTTGACACGTTAGGTGTCACGCCTGACGACAGAACGATGTTTTACTTTGCCGGTATTGATGGTGTTCGCTTTAAGAAACCAGTCGCTCCAGGCGATCAACTTTGGCTAGAAATGCACGTTGACCGCGTTCGCTCAGGCATGTGGAAATTTATTGGCAAAGCTACAGTAGATGGCGAAGTCGTCACCGAAGCCACCATCATGTGCACGATCCGTATGTTGGGTGAAGACGATTAATGCAGCGATTGATTCACGCAACTGCTTTAGTTGACCCTAAAGCGCAGCTGGATGGCAGTGTTGAGATTGGCCCTTACAGTGTGGTCGGTCCGCATGTGCGCCTGGGTTCGGGCACGCGCGTGGGTGCGCATTGCGTGATTGAAGGCCACACGACGATTGGCAAAGACAACCAAATTTTTCAATTCAATTCGATTGGTGCTATTCCGCAAGACAAAAAATACGCCGGTGAACCCTGCGAACTGCACATTGGTGACCGCAACACCATTCGCGAGTTTTGTACTTTAAACATTGGCAGCCCCGGTGACGCAGGCGTGACGCGGGTAGGTGATGACAACTGGATCATGGCCTATGTGCATATTGCACATGACTGCCAGGTCGGCAACAAGACGATTTTGGCAAACAACACCACTTTGGGCGGTCATGTGCATTTAGCGGATTGGGTTATTGTTGGCGGACTCACGGGCATTCACCAATTCGTCAAGATAGGCGCGCATGCCATGGTGGGCTTTTCTAGCGCTGTGACGCAAGATGTACCTCCGTTCATGATGGCCGATGGCAACCCTCTGGCTGTGCGTGGTTTCAATATCGAAGGGTTGCGCCGTCGCCAGTTCAGCGAAGAACGCATTTCTGCCGTCAAGCAGATGCACAAATTGCTGTATCGCACAGGCAAAACCTTGGCTCAAGCCACGGTTGAGATTGCTGAACTTTCACAAAGCATGCCCCAAGCAGCCGCAGACGTGGCGTTGATGAGCCAGTTTTTAGCCAGCAGTACGCGCGGCATTGCAAGGTGATTGGATCGGTGAGCACCGCGTCGCCCCAGTTTTCACTGGTAGCTGGCGAAGCCTCTGGCGATTTGTTGGCCGGGCTGCTCTTAGACGGCATGCAGCAACGCTGGCCGCAGATGCAAGCCAGCGGCATTGGTGGCGCGCGTATGTTGGAGCGCGGTTTCAAAGCGTGGTGGCCTAGCGATAAATTGTCCGTTTTTGGCTATATGGATGCTTTGCGCCACTACCGCGAGATTTTGGGTATCCGCAACCAGCTCAAAACC
This sequence comes from Polaromonas sp., assembly GCA_031424795.1. Taxonomy (GTDB): domain Bacteria; phylum Pseudomonadota; class Gammaproteobacteria; order Burkholderiales; family Burkholderiaceae_C; genus Aalborgiella. The sequence goes on from JANPIC010000056.1 coordinate 19,860, forward strand.
AAGCTTTTAGCCAATCCTCCCGACGTATTTATTGGCGTTGATGCCCCCGATTTCAATCTTGATTTAGAAGCTGATTTGCGTCAAACAGGCATCAAAACCGTGCATTTCGTCTGCCCGTCGATATGGGCTTGGCGTCCTAAACGGGTTGAAAAGCTCAAAAAAAGCTGTGACCACGTGCTCTGTGTCTTTCCGTTTGAGCCTGAATTGCTGGCTAAACACGGCATTGCCGCTACTTACGTTGGCCACCCGCTGGCGTCCGTGATTCCCATGCAGCCGGACAAAGCCAAAGCGCGAGAGCAGCTTGGATTGAAACTGGAAGACAAAGTCGTCGCCGTTCTGCCTGGCAGCCGTCTGGCAGAGGTAAAACACCTCGCTCCAAGGTATTTTAAGGCTGTAGCCAGCATGATTATTTTCGATCCAGCTATGAAATTCATAGTACCTTCTATGCCTAAGCATATCTCTTTGCTGCAAACCATAGCAAAAGAATGCGGGGTTGAAAAGCACGTACACATCATTTCAGGCCAGTCTCATATCGCTCTAGAAGCCTGTGACGTGACCTTGATTACCAGTGGCACAGCCACGCTTGAAGCTGCTTTGTACAAGCGCCCCATGGTGATTGGTTATGCGCTCAATTGGCTCAGTTACGAGATCATGAAACGCAAAAAACTGCAGCCTTGGGTTGGATTACCCAATATTCTGAGCGAAAAATTTGTTGTACCAGAACTGATTCAAGACGCCGCCACACCCGAGGCTTTGGCCGCTGCAACCTTGGCTTGGTTTGACGCGCCTGAAAAAGTAGTTGATTTAGAGCGACAATTCACCACCTTGCATATCCAATTGCTCAGAAATACCTCAGAATTAGCCGCCGATGCCATCGCCCAAGTCCTTGATAAAACCACCAAAGCCAGTTAAAACGGCTGGAAAAACCTCAAAAAGCAAGCCTAAAAGCCTGATAAAGGCCGAACAAGTGGCGCTATATTGGGACGCACCAGGCTTGATGGCAGGGGTTGACGAAGCGGGTCGCGGCCCCTTGGCCGGGCCTGTGGTCGCCGCCGCCGTGATTTTGGACGATTTGAACCCTATCAAAGGCTTGGCAGACTCCAAAACCTTGACCGTAGCGCGCCGTGAAAAACTCTACGACGAAATCCGCGCCAAAGCACTATGTTGTTCGGTCGCCGAAGCGAGCGTGGCCGAAATCGACGAGATCAACATCCTGCAAGCCACCATGCTGGCCATGCGCCGCGCGGTGGAGGGCTTGCGCCTCAAACCCGTCAAAGTGCTGGTCGATGGCAACCGCATTCCGACTTTGGACGTGCTGGCCGAGGCCATTGTGAAGGGTGACAGCAAAGTGCAGGCCATCTCTGCCGCCTCTATTTTGGCCAAAGTCACCCGCGACCGCTGGTGTGCAGAGCTGCACGCTCAGCATCCGCAATATGGTTTTGACCAACACAAAGGCTATGGCACAGCCCAACATCTGGCTGCGTTGAACGAATTTGGCGCGTGTCCAGAGCACCGTCGCACGTTTGCACCCGTCACCGCGGTTTTGAATAGAACAGCCTTATGACTTCAGCAGAAACCGTCCACATCACATCGCGTGACAATCTGCTTCTCAAAGAGTTACGCAAGTTGAGTTCGGAGCCCACAGCCTACCGCAAAACAGGGCGAGTTTGGTTAGAAGGTGACCATTTGTGTAGTGCAGCGCTAACAAGAGGTATCAAACCGTTAATTGCCGTATTTTCAGAGTCATTTATGCCTCTAGCCGGCGTATTTACTGCCTCAGAAGCTATTAAAAATATAGTAAAAATAGTTGTTGTTTCAGACAAGCTGTGGCAGGACATCAGCGGCTTAGAGTCGCCAGCCAAGATGGGTTTTGTTGTTGATTTGCCCAAATCTGTACAGATTTCATATAACGTTGCTACTGTCATTTTGGATCGTGTCCAAGATGCCGGCAATGTCGGCTCCATCCTGCGCAGCGCGGCAGCGTTTGGCTTCAAACAAGTCATTGCGCTTACGGGAACTGCGGCATTGTGGAGCCCCAAAGTGCTGCGCGCTGGTATGGGCGCACATTTTGGCTTGCAATTGATTGAAAGCGCGAGTTTAGACGATTTGGCAGTTTTGACCGTTCCCTTGGTCGTCACCAGCTCGCATCAAGGTGATTTTTTGCAAAACCTCATGCAAAACAAGCAGTTACCGCAACCTTGCGCTTGGGTCATGGGGCATGAGGGGCAGGGTGTTCGCGCTGAATTGCTGCAGCAAGCCAAGGTTTCTGTGCGCATTGGGCAGCCTGGCGGCGAAGAGTCGCTGAATGTGGCGGCAGCGGCTGCAATTTGTTTGCATGCCAGTTCAGTAACCTAGTTTCGCTCAGCTATAATTAGAGGCTTCCTGTCTACCCCACGTACGCCTAGCGCATTACCAAGCTTAACCCTGACATAGCAGCTCGAAATTGGCTCCAAAAGAGTCATTTTTACAGCCAGCTTGGGCGTACCCGTTTTATTTTCGGAGAACCCAGTGCTTCAGTCACTCAAGCCACGTTTCCCCCTAGCCATTCTGGCACTCGCAGATGGCACTGTCTTTGTTGGATCGTCCATTGGTGCCGCGTCTAAGGATGTGCCTCATACCGTCGGTGAAGTTGTTTTCAACACTTCTATGACCGGTTACCAAGAGATTTTGACCGACCCTAGCTACTGCCAGCAAATCGTCACCCTGACCTACCCACACATTGGTAACTACGGCATCAGCGAGCAAGATGTTGAGTCAGCCAAGGTCAATGCTGCTGGTCTGATCATCAAAGATCTGCCTCTAATTGCTTCCAACTTTCGCTCCACCATGAGCTTGACCAAGTACTTGGTCAAAGAGAAAACGATTGCAATTGCCGACATTGACACCCGCCAGTTGACCCGCCATTTGCGTACCCATGGTGCGCAAAATGGTTGTATTTTGGCGCTGAGTGAAGGCGAAGCTGCTACGCCCTCGTTGATCGACAAAGCGATTGCCTTGGCCAAAGCCGCGCCCAGCATGTCTGGGTTGGATTTGGCCAAAGTCGTTTCCACCACCAAAACCTACGCTTGGACGCAAACCGAGTGGCAGTTGCATAACCCGACCTTGAACGGCAAAGCGGGCTACAGCGAACAAGTTGCAGTTGATGCGAAATTCCATGTCGTAGCTTACGATTTTGGTGTCAAATACAATATATTGCGCATGTTGGCAGAGCGCGGCTGCCGGGTCACCGTCGTACCTGCCCAAACCAGCGCTGTCGATGTCCTCAAGTTGAACCCGAACGGCATTTTCCTGTCCAACGGCCCTGGTGACCCAGAACCCTGCGACTACGCTATTGCTGCCACGAAAGCATTGATTGAAACCGGCATCCCGACCTTCGGTATTTGTCTAGGCCACCAAATCATGGCTTTGGCCAGCGGTGCGAAAACCTTCAAAATGAAGTTTGGCCACCACGGTGCCAACCATCCAGTCAAAGACCTGGATGTGGGTCACGTCAGTATCACTAGCCAGAACCACGGTTTTGCGGTCGATGAAAAATCATTGCCAGCCAACCTGCGCGCCACCCATGTCAGCCTATTTGATGGCACGCTGCAGGGTATGGTTCGCACCGACAAACCCGCGTTTGGCTTCCAAGGTCACCCTGAAGCATCACCCGGACCACAAGACATCAGCTACCTCTTCGACCGCTTTGTTGATTTGATGACCAAAGCTGGGGAGAATAAATAACATGCCAAAACGTACCGACCTTAAAAGTATCCTCATCATTGGCGCGGGCCCGATCATCATTGGGCAAGCCTGCGAGTTTGACTATTCTGGCGTGCAAGCCTGTAAAGCCCTGCGCGAAGAGGGCTACAAAGTCATCTTGATCAACAGCAATCCAGCGACCATCATGACCGACCCCGCCACAGCGGATGTCACCTACATCGAGCCCATCACCTGGCAAACGGTTGAGAAAATCATTGCCAAAGAGCGCCCAGATGCGATTTTGCCGACCATGGGTGGCCAAACCGCACTTAATTGCGCTTTGGATTTGTGGCACAACGGCGTGTTGCAAAAATACACCGGTGCAGCGACTGGCAAACCGGTCGAGTTGATTGGCGCGACGCCAGAAGCCATCGACAAAGCCGAAGACCGCCTCAAGTTCAAAGACGCTATGACCAAAATCGGTCTGGGTTCAGCCCGTTCCGGCATTGCACACAGCATGGCCGAGGCTTGGGGCGTGCAAAAAACGCTGGGTTTCCCGACGGTTATTCGCCCCAGCTTCACGCTGGGCGGCACAGGCGGCGGCATTGCTTACAACTCAGAAGAGTTTGAGACGATTTGCAAGCGCGGCTTGGAAGCTTCCCCAACCAACGAGTTGTTGATTGAAGAATCCCTGCTCGGCTGGAAAGAGTACGAGATGGAAGTGGTGCGCGACAAGGCGGACAACTGCATCATCGTCTGCTCGATTGAAAACTTGGACCCGATGGGCGTGCACACCGGTGACTCCATCACCGTCGCACCCGCGCAGACCTTGACCGACAAAGAATACCAAATCCTGCGTAACGCCTCGTTGGCGGTGCTGCGTGAAATTGGTGTGGATACTGGCGGCTCCAACGTGCAGTTTTCCATCAACCCGGTCGATGGCCGCATGGTGGTGATTGAGATGAACCCGCGCGTCTCGCGTTCCAGCGCCCTGGCGTCCAAAGCGACCGGTTTCCCAATTGCCAAAGTCGCCGCCAAGCTGGCTTGCGGTTACACGCTGGATGAATTGCGCAATGAAATCACCGGTGGTTTAACACCCGCGAGTTTTGAGCCCAGCATCGATTACGTGGTCACCAAAATCCCACGTTTCGCGTTTGAGAAATTCCCTGCTGCAGATTCGCGTTTAACCACGCAAATGAAGTCGGTCGGTGAGGTGATGGCCATGGGTCGTACCTTCCAGGAGTCGTTCCAAAAAGCCTTGCGCGGTTTGGAAGTTGGCGTTGACGGCATGAACGAGAAAACCCAGGACCGCGAAGTTCTGGAAAAAGAACTGGGTGCTCCTGGCCCAGAACGCATCTGGTACGTTGGCGATGCTTTTGCCATGGGCATGAGCGTGGATGAGGTGTTTGCCTTGACCAAAATCGACCCTTGGTTTTTGGTGCAAATCGAAGAAATCGTCAAAATCGAGTTGGAGCTGGAAACAACCACGCTGGATAAAATCGACGCGGCCACGCTACGCATTTTGAAGCAGAAGGGTTTTTCAGACCGCCGGCTGGCCAAGCAATTGCGTACGACGGACACGGCCATTCGCGAAGCGCGTCACGCCGCCAACGTGCGTCCTGTCTACAAACGCGTGGACACCTGCGCGGCAGAATTTGCCTCCAACACGGCTTATTTGTATTCAACCTATGAAGCTGCCGGCAGCGAGTGCGAAGCCGCACCAACGGATAAAAAGAAAATCATGGTGTTGGGTGGTGGCCCGAACCGCATTGGCCAAGGTATTGAGTTTGACTACTGCTGCGTCCACGCCGCCATGGCCATGCGCGAAGACGGCTACGAGACCATCATGGTCAACTGCAACCCTGAGACTGTTTCTACCGACTACGACACGTCCGACCGCCTGTACTTCGAGCCGGTAACGCTGGAAGACGTGCTGGAAATCGTCGCGATTGAAAAGCCTGTCGGCGTGATCGTGCAATACGGCGGCCAAACGCCTTTGAAGCTCGCTTTGGCGCTGGAAGCCAATGGCGTACCCATCATCGGTACCACGCCAGACATGATAGACGCTGCCGAAGACCGCGAGCGTTTCTCGGCGCTCTTGCGCGAACTGGACTTGAAGCAACCGCCCAACGCGACAGCCCGTACCGAGCCTGAAGCGCTTGAAAAAGCCGCTACCTTGGGCTACCCGCTCGTCGTTCGCCCCAGTTATGTACTGGGTGGCCGTGCGATGGAGATCGTTCATGAGCAGCGTGATCTGGAGCGCTACATGCGCGAAGCGGTCAAGGTCAGCCACGATTCACCGGTCTTGCTGGACCGTTTTTTGAACGATGCGATTGAGTGCGATGTGGACGCCGTGCGCGACCACACCGGCCGCGTCTTCATCGGCGGTGTGATGGAGCACATCGAACAAGCGGGCGTGCACAGCGGCGACTCGGCTTGCTCCTTGCCGCCGTATTACCTCACGGCTGCCACCATTGCTGAAATCAAGCGCCAAACTGCCGCTATGGCCAAAGCCTTGAATGTGGTGGGTTTGATGAATGTGCAATTCGCTATCCAGCAGATCGAAGGCAATGATGTTATCTACGTGCTGGAAGTGAACCCGCGCGCCTCGCGCACCGTGCCGTTTGTGTCCAAAGCGACCGGTATTCAGCTCGCCAAAGTGGCGGCACGCTGCATGGTTGGGCAATCGCTGGATGCACAGGGCATTGGCGAAGAAGTCACACCACCGTATTTCAGCGTCAAAGAAGCGGTCTTCCCCTTTGTCAAGTTCCCAGGCGTCGATACGATTCTGGGGCCTGAAATGAAGTCCACCGGTGAAGTCATGGGCGTGGGTAAAACCTTCGGTGAAGCTTTTGTCAAAGCGCAGTTAGGCGCAGGCACCAAATTGCCACGTCCGACTGACGCCGTGAAAAAGGTGTTTTTGACTGTCAAAAATAACGATAAAGCACGTGCAGTCGATATAGCGCGAGCTCTGGTTGCTATGAATTTTGATGTTGTTGCAACCAAAGGAACGGCTGCCGCCATCAACGCCGCTGGTGTGACTTGCTCTGTCGTCAACAAAGTAACCGAAGGCCGCCCACACGTGGTCGATATGATCAAAAACAACGAAGTTGCGATGGTCATCAACACCGTGGAAGAGCGCCGCAACGCGATTGCCGATTCACGCGCCATTCGAACTTCCGCTTTATTGGCACGAGTAACGACATTCACGACCATTTTCGGCGCGGAAGCGGCTGTCGAGGGCATGAAGTACATGGACAGCTTGGGCGTGATTTCGGTGCAGGAGATGCATGCGCAATTGAAGTAGGCTAAGTAATGCAAGTAATTGGCCTAGTTGCCTAGTATTCAGTTTGACGGCATAATTAGGTCAACTCACACAACACAACCGCCGAATGCTGTCCTAGGAGGACAGTTCGGCGGTTTCGTTTTGTTATTCAACAAATTTTGAAATAGAAATAATCATGACAACCTTACCCATCACCAAACGCGGCGCTGAAATCCTCAAAGCGGAGTTGCACAAGCTCAAAACGGTTGAGCGTCCTAGCGTCATTGCTGCGATTTCAGAGGCTCGAGCACAGGGCGATTTGAGCGAAAATGCTGAATACGACGCAGCTAAAGACCGTCAAGGCTTCATTGAAGGCCGCATCATCGAGGTAGAGGGCAAATTATCGGTCGCCCAAGTGATCGACCCTGCTGCGTTGAACGCTGGCGGAAAAATCGTTTTTGGCACCACGGTCGACTTGGAATCTGAAGAAACCGGTGCAAAAGTGACCTATCAAATCGTCGGCGAAGACGAAGCCGACATCAAGTACGGCTTGGTCAACATCAGCAGCCCCATCGCCCGTGCCTTGATTGGTAAAGAAGAGGGCGATGTTGCAGAGGTGCAAGCGCCGGGTGGTGTGAAAAGCTACGAAATCGTTAGTGTTCGCTATATTTAATATCTTTAATATTATTATTTTCAATATTGAAGAATATATTCGCACCTAAGTTGGCAATATTCACTGCTGCCTTATGGTGGGGCAGCTTGACCACGCTTGGCTTCTTCGTTGTGCCGGTGTTGTTTCAGTATTTACCAACCAAAGTGTTAGCAGGTAATATGGCGGCACGCTTGTTTGAGGTGCAAACTTGGGTATCTGTGGGCTGTGGTTTGGTTTTGTTGCTGATATTACGGCCCAAACGCGTTGAAAATCAGTTCGACCTTGAAAATAACGTTAATAATGATAAAAATATACCTCTAGCCGGTATATTTCCTGCCTCTGCAGCTATTATATTTATAGCGTTTGGTGTGCTGATGGCTCTATTGGTTACATTTGGCGTATCGCCCCGCATTGTGGCTAGAGAGAACCTGATGCTCTGGCATGCGGTGGGGAGCCTGATGTACCTCGCGCAATGGGTTTGCGCGGGTATGGTGCTTTGGAAATTGAGTAAATAAATAATACTCAGTTATCTCTTAAAAGATTATCTACAAGCCCGTTCGCATTGAGCTTGTCGAAATGCTTTTAATATAAACAATATTATCGAATAAGGCTTCGACAGTGCCTGTCCTGAGCCCGTCGAAGGGCTCAGCCCGAAGGCTGGTGTGTTTTGTTTATGTCTGACTACGCTTTTTAACCGACGTTTGCTTAGGCTGCGCACGCTTTACTTTGCCGCCTTGGGTTAAGCGCTGGTTGCCCAAAACACGCAATGTTTTCACTTCAGGGCGCTGTCCGCCACGGCTGCTGTATTTCAAAACCTTGAAGTCGCGCGGGCCGGCCATGCGGTCGTCGTCTTCGGAGCGTTCTTTTTTGATCTCCAAAATCGGGCGCCACAGCACCAACAGCTTGCCGATATGTTGAATCGGTGCGGCAGAGAGCTCTTCTGCCAAGGTTTGGTACATTTCTTCGCGGACGACGCGGTCGTCACCCAAAACGCGGATTTTGATCAAACCGTGGGAGTTGAGAGCGGCATTGGTTTCTTTTTTGACAGCGGCAGACAAACCGTCGTTGCCAATCATGACGACGGGTGACAGGTGGTGCGCTTCAGCGCGGTGAACTTTGCGCTGTGCAGGGGTAAGTATTATTTTTGACATAGCTCCATTATCGGTGATTACCAGGTGTTTACCCAAATAATGGCTTTGACAGAGGATAATGGCTGACAATGAAAGTCAAAACCCAAAGTAGAAAAGTCAATAAAGCGTGGCTGAATGACCACGTCAACGACACCTACGTCAAACTCGCCAAACGCGAAGGCTACCGCGCCCGCGCCGCCTACAAGCTCAAAGAAATTGACGAAGCGCACAAGCTGATCAAACCCGGCCACATGGTCATCGATTTGGGCTCTACACCGGGTGCGTGGAGCCAGTACATTCGCCGTAAATTGTCTCCTAAAACAGCAACAGGCGGCGGTGCGGCGGTGGGCGAACTCAATGGCCGCATCATCGCGCTTGATTTGCTGGCGATGGAACCCGTTGAAGGCGTGGTTTTCATTCAGGGCGACTTTCGCGAAGACGAGGTGCTAAACCAGCTGACCACCGAGATGAAAGGCGATCTGGCCGATGTGGTGGTGTCAGACATGGCGCCCAATTTGTCGGGCATTGACTCCACAGACGCTGCGCGCGTGGAAAACTTGATCGAATTGGCGATAGATTTTTGCAAAAACCACATGAAGCCGGAAGGTGTGCTGGTCGCCAAAGTCTTTCACGGCAGCGGCTACAGCCAGTTGGTGGTGATGTTCAAGGCGAACTTTAAGGTGGTGAAAGCTATCAAACCTGCCTCGTCACGCTCAGAGTCGTCAGAGACGTTTTTGGTCGGTATGGGGCAAAAATAACTTGATCTGTCTTAAGGTTGATAAAGATTGATGCAATTTAGAGCACGAAATGTCCTTATAACAGACCTTGTTGGTGCTTTTTCATCTTGAAAAGCCTAAAATCAGTCGCATGTTGACTGAGTAGTCCTAAGGAGTTTCGTTTGAATAAAGAATTGTTTTCAAAGTTTGCCGTCTGGGTGGTCATTGCCATGGTGCTGTTCACCGTGTTTAAGCAGTTCGATGTGAAAGGCAGCGCGCAGGCCGGCTCTGTTGGTTATTCTGACTTTTTGGAGGAAGTCCGCAACAAACAATTCAAAACAGTGACCATCAACGAAGGCGCTGGTGGATCTGAGATTGTCGGTACCAAGTTAGATGACACCAAAATTCGCACGACTGGCACGTTCATGGATCGCGGTTTGGTGGGTGATTTGATCGCCAATAATGTGAAATTTGACGTCAAGCCCCGCGAAGAAGGCTCCTTATTGATGTCGCTCTTGATGAGCTGGGGTCCAATGCTCTTGTTGATCGGCGTCTGGGTTTACTTCATGAAGCAAATGCAAGGCGGCGGCAAAAGTGGTCCGTTCAGCTTCGGTAAAAGCAAAGCCAAATTGTTGGATGAAAGCGCCAATACCGTGACCTTTGCCGATGTGGCAGGTTGTGACGAGGCGAAAGAAGAAGTCAAAGAAGTCGTCGACTTTTTGAAAGACCCGGGTCGTTTCCAAAAACTCGGTGGTCGTATCCCCCGTGGTTTGCTGCTGGTAGGCCCACCAGGTACGGGTAAAACTTTGTTGGCTAAATCAATTGCTGGCGAAGCCAAAGTGCCGTTCTTCGCGATTTCAGGTTCAGACTTCGTTGAGATGTTTGTCGGCGTGGGTGCATCCCGTGTTCGCGACATGTTTGAAAACGCCAAGAAAAACGCGCCTTGTATTATTTTTATCGACGAGATTGACGCGGTTGGTCGCCAACGTGGCGCGGGTGTTGGTGGTGGTAATGATGAACGTGAGCAAACGTTGAATCAAATGCTGGTTGAGATGGATGGTTTTGAAACCAACCTCGGTGTGATTGTGGTGGCTGCAACCAATCGTCCTGATATTTTGGACGCTGCTTTGCTACGTCCCGGCCGTTTTGACCGCCAAGTTTACGTGACACTGCCCGATATCCGTGGCCGTGAACAGATTTTGAACGTCCACATGCGCAAAATCCCGGCGTCGCAAGACGTGAACCCTGGCACGATTGCCCGTGGTACGCCTGGCATGAGCGGTGCGGATTTGGCCAATTTGTGCAACGAAGCGGCCTTGATGGCAGCGCGTCGCAATGCCCGCGTTGTGGAGATGCAGGACTTTGAGAAAGCCAAAGACAAAATCTTGATGGGGCCAGAGCGCAAGAGCATGATCATGCCCGAGGAAGAGCGCCGCAACACGGCCTACCACGAAGCTGGCCATGCCTTGATCGGCAAAATGCTACCCAAGTGCGACCCCGTGCATAAAGTGACCATCATCCCGCGTGGCCGTGCTTTGGGTGTGACCATGAGCTTGCCAGCGGCAGATCGTTACAGCTATGACAGTGAGTTCATGCTGAGCCAAATCGCCATGCTGTTTGGTGGCCGCATCGCCGAAGAAGTGTTCATGAAGCAAATGACCACGGGCGCCAGCAACGACTTTGAGCGTGCCACCGGTTTGGCACGTGACATGGTGATGCGCTATGGTATGTCTGAAGCACTCGGCCCCATGGTTTATGCTGACAATGAAGGCGAAGTTTTCTTAGGTCGCTCTGTGACCAAAACCACCAACATGAGCGAGCAAACCATGCTCAAGGTGGACACGGAGATTCGCCGCATCATCGACGAGCAATACGGCCGTGCCCGCAAGTTGATTGAAGACAACCAGGATAAAATGCATGCCATGGCCAAAGCCCTGTTGGAGTGGGAAACCATTGACAGCGACCAGTTGGACGACATCATGGCCGGCAAGCAGCCGCATGCACCTAAAGACTGGACACCGCGTATTCCACCAGCAGACAGCAGCGGTGGTAGTGGTAGTGCACCAGTGATCAAACCAGAAGCCGCACCGACTGTAGCTTAAAGACTGGCTTTAAAACTGATATAACGTCAGCTGCAACCATCAAAAAAACGAGGCAATTGGCCTCGTTTTTGTTTCAACTCGGCAAAGACGTCTTATTTAAAATACTTGCATGATCTGGCAAACCTCGCGTTTTCAAATCGACTTAAACACGCCCAAAATCATGGGCATTGTCAACGTCACGCCTGATTCGTTCTCAGATGGTGGCAAATATGCATCCTCTGGCTCGGCCATCAAACACGCTGAAAAGCTGCTCAAAGACGGCGCTGATATTTTGGATATTGGCGGCGAGTCATCTCGCCCAGGTGCACCGCAAGTGCCACTGGATGTAGAGTTGTCGCGCGTTCTGCCAGTCGTTGTCGAAGCCGTCAAACTCGGTATTCCTGTTTCTGTAGACACTTACAAACCACAAGTCATGCAAGCCGTTTTGGACGCAGGTGCAGACATCATCAATGACATTTGGGCGCTGCGGCAACCCAGCGGATTGGGTTATGCCAGTGCGGCAGATATGGTTGCGCTACACCCTAGTTGCGGCGTTTGCCTCATGCACATGCACAAAGAACCGCAAACCATGCAGGCAGAACCCATGCAGGGTGATGCAGCATCTATTATTGCACAAGTGCTATTATTTTTAGAGCAACGTAGGCAACATATATACCGGCTAGGTGTTGATTTATCCCGTATAACAATTGATCCTGGCATCGGATTCGGCAAAACGGTTGAACAAAATTTTGCCTTGCTTTCACATCAGCGTGAACTTTTGGTGTTGGGTTTGCCGGTGCTGTCGGGTTGGTCGCGCAAAACGTCTTTAGGTGCAGTGACAGGTTTGGTGATGGGTGAGCGCATGCCGCCCAGCATCGTGGCTGCCGTGCTTGCGGTGCAAAACGGTGCCAGTGTCGTGCGAGTGCACGATGTGCGTGAAACAGTGGCTGCATTGAAAGTGCTGGCCATAGTGCAATCATTTAAGGCTTAAGTTTGTATTTGGTATCGTTACATATTTCTATATAATTGAACAGAACATAAATACCATGACAAGAAAATACTTCGGTACAGACGGCATTCGCGGCGCGGTAGGACAGCATCCCATCACCCCTGATTTCGTGCTCAAATTGGCCCACGCTGTGGGTAGGGTGCTCAAGCAAACCGAGGCACGCCCGACAGTGCTGATCGGCAAAGATACCCGTATTTCGGGCTACATGTTAGAAAGCGCGTTGGAGTCTGGCTTCAACTCTGCGGGTGTTGATGTCGTCTTGCTCGGCCCCATTCCTACCCCTGCCGTGGCGTATTTGACGCGGGCGCAGCGGGCCAGCCTTGGCGTCGTCATCAGCGCCAGTCACAATGCGTTTGCAGACAACGGCATCAAGTTTTTCAGTGCCAAAGGCACCAAATTAGACGACGCGTGGGAGCTTGCCGTCGAAGCCGCTTTGGAGGAATCGCCTAAGTGGGTAGATTCGGCTAATCTAGGCAAAGCCAGACGTTTGGACGATGCCGCTGGCCGCTATATCGAGTTTTGCAAAAGCACTTTTGCCAATGATTTGACGCTGAAAGGCTTGAAAATAGTTGTCGACGGCGCTCACGGTGCAGCTTATCAAGTGGCGCCCAAGGTGTTTCACGAGCTGGGCGCAGAGGTCATCTCCATTGGCTGTGCGCCAGATGGGTTGAACATCAACCACGAAGTCGGAGCCACGCACCCTGATGCACTTATCGCCGCAGTTAAGTTGCACCAAGCCGATTACGGCATCGCGCTAGATGGCGACGCTGACAGGTTGCAGTTTGTGGATGCCAATGGCCGCCTGTTCAATGGCGACGAGGTGCTGTATTTGATGGTCGCGGAGCGCTTGGGTCGTGACGAGCACGTGCCAGGCGCGGTCGGCACGCTGATGACCAATTTGGCGGTCGAACTGGCTTTGAAAGCCAAAGGGGTTGCATTTGTTCGAGCCAAGGTTGGAGACCGTTACGTTCTGGAAGAGCTGGATAAACGGGGTTGGATTTTAGGCGGCGAGGGCTCGGGGCACTTGCTGGCGCTGGACAAGCAAACCACGGGCGACGGCATTGTGAGTGCACTGCAAGTGCTGCAAGCCTGCACCCGCAGCGGCAAAACCATGGCGCAGCTTTTGAGTGAGGTTACTTTGTTTCCCCAAACCTTGATCAACGTGCGCCTGCAGGCTGGGCAAAGCTGGGGCGAGCTGCAAAAACTGCCGCAACTGGCTGCTGCGACGCAAGCTGTTGAAGCCGAGCTGGGCAACACCGGCCGCGTGTTGATTCGCGCCAGCGGTACCGAGCCCTTGGTTCGTGTCATGGTGGAAGCGCAAGACGCCGTGCAAGCCAAAAACTGTGCGCAACGGATAGCCGATACTTTGAAGGCTTAGAAGTTATTTTTAGAAATCCAACACATATGATCACTGTCCACCACCTGAACAATTCACGCTCACAGCGCGTTATTTGGCTCTTAGAGGAGTTGGGTGTGGACTATGAAATCCAGCGATACCAGCGCGATCCAAAAACGATGCTCGCACCCAAGTCGCTGCTGAAGGTGCATCCCTTGGGCAAGTCTCCAGTGATAACGGATGGTGATACCGTGGTTGCAGAATCGGGTGCAATCATCGAGTATTTGATTGAACGCTACGACATTGAAAGTAAACTCGCACCAGCGCCAGGCACACCTACACGTTTACGCTACACCTACTGGTTGCATTTTGCTGAAGGTTCTGCCATGCCACCACTGTTGATGAAGCTGGTGTTTAACCAGATTGAAAAAGCGTCTATGCCATTTTTCGCAAAACCCATTGCGAAAGCTATTTCTAAAAAAACCAAGACAAGCTTTATCGACCCACAAATCAAGGCGCATTTAGACTATGTGGAGTCTGAGCTGGGTAAGTCTACTTGGCTTGCCGGTGGTCGCTTGACAGGTGCAGACATTCAAATGAGTTTCCCACTAGAGGCTGCTGCAGCGCGTGGTGGCTTAGATGGAAATTACCCCAAAATCATGGCATTCTTAGAACGAATCCACGCCAGAGCCGCCTACAAGCGCGCACTTGAACGCGGTGGTGAATATAATTTATTAAGCTGAATTTTGCTATTTTTTTTTGCAAAAAACGCTATATTTAAAATAGCAACTTAAACAATAAATACGCTGGCTAGAGCCAAGTTTAACAACCTAAATTCGGCCTCCATCAGGCCCCACCACTTTCTCGCCATCTTCTTTGCTGAATGCTCCCAACTGAGCTTGCGGCAAGATCTCCAACACGGCTTCTGAAGGGCGGCACAGACGTGCGCCCAGTGGCGAAACGACAATCGGGCGGTTCATCAAGATCGGGTGCGCAACCATGGCGTCCATCAGCGCGTCGTCGCTTAAAGCAGGGTTGCCTAGCTGCAACTCGTCATACGGCGTGTCTTTTTGACGCAACAGTTCGCGCACGGGGATGCCGAGCTGGGCGACTAATTCGATGAGTTTGGCGCGACCGGGTGGGTTTTTCAAGTACTCGATGACTTCTGGCTCCACGCCCGAGTTGCGAATCAGCGCCAGCACGTTGCGTGAGGTGCCGCAGTTGGGGTTGTGGTAGATGGTGATGGCCATGGTTATAGACTTTCTGTTTTAGTTAAGTGGTTGATTTGATGTGATATTTTGATGATTCAAACCCTGGGCGATGGCGAACCCGGCGACCGCCCCCAGTGTTTGGGCGGCGACAAAACCCAGCGCACTGGCCGGTGCAATCCCCGCAAAGCTGTCGCTGAACATCCGCCCCATGACGGCGGCTGGGTTGGCAAACGAGGTGCTGGCGGTGAACCAATAGGCCGCGCCAATGTAGCAAGCGACCAAAGTGCTGGCCCTAACATGTTCGTCGTTCACCTTGGCAGCGCCTGAGCGCAAGATCACGACAATCAAACCGGCTGTAGCAACGGCTTCAGCGATCCATTGCCCAAAACCGCTGAATTGCCCGTTTGCAAACCAGCCACCACGCACTTTGCTGCTGAACTGCAGCACGGGCATGTCAAACATGGCATTCGCCAGCCAAGCTCCTGCCACCGCGCCTAGTAGTTGAAATGCTATAAATAACATAGCATAATAGGCAATAAATACGCCGGCTAGAGTGCTATTTGAGTCTATTTTTTGTGATTTTAACTGATTAAACGGATTTAGCCGATTTTTTGAATAATCGCCCCAAGCCACCACCAAAGTCACCAGCGGGTTGAAATGCGCGCCGCTGGTGGGGCCCAGCGTCTCGATCAGCACGTACAGCGCAAAAACCGTCGCCAGTGTGTTGGCCAGCAGCTCCAGCCCGGAGTTACCCCCGCACAGGCGCTCGGCCATGATGCCCGAGCCGATCACGGCGCAGAGCAGGGCGGCGGTGCCGGTGAACTCAGCGAACAGCTGTGTTTTCAGCGCAGGCGCAGATGTTGCTTGGGTCGAACTTGATGTCGTTGTTGAGGTCGATGTTGTCATAAGGGGTCAAATTGTCGATAGTCAGGTCGTCCGTGGGAATCACCACCACGGGTGAAAAACCGCCGCCTTGGGTGCGGAAGTTGGTGGTTTGGCCGGTGTAGGTGCGCGCGGCCAGCAGCTGGATCTGCCCGCCGTAGGTGTAGGCGCGGATGTCAAATTTCAGGTCGGTGGCGACGCCGTCCACATTGACCAGCCGCTGGCCGGGGGACACCAGCGCTTGGGCGATAAAGTCGCCCCAGTTGCCAGCTAGGATCTCCTCCCACACCCGTTTGGTGAGCTTGTCGCCTCGGTACGCGGCTTTGCTGGCGTAGCCAGCCACGGGTTTGAAGAAGAGCTGTTTGCGCTGCGCCCACAGGGCCTCGGCATGTTCACGGGAGACGCGCTGGGTGGCGGGGATGCTGCCAGACAGGCAGGCGCGGTCTGCGCTGGAGACACCCCAGTCACTGAGCAGCGCGTCGTCAGACAGGGTGATCAAGTGCTGTTTGTTGGCACGCAGCGCGTGGGCGTGGGGGTGCGGGGTGACGACGGCAGCGCCCGCCACATAAGCGTCGTGCAGGGCTTGGTGGGTGGGGGCGGACAGGTCAAAGTCGGTCAGACGGTTGTAGACCAGGTCGATGGTTGTATCGCCGGCCGCGCTGCGATGCCAGAGCTGGCCACCGCGCCATTGCAGCGCTTGGGGGTCGGTGATGATGGCTTGGACGCCGCGCTGCTCAAACATCTGGCGGCACAGGGCGAATTCGGGGGCGAGGTATTGAGCGTCGGGTGCATCGTCGACGATGGCGACGGTTTTCAGAGGGGTATCGCCCCGCTGCAAACGCCATTCGTTGATAAACATGTCAAAAAACGTCTGCTCTAGGGCATCCAGATTCACATAGGTGTTCATGGCCGCCGACATGGGCGTGCAGCAGGCACGGTGGGCGCGTGCCAGTGCGGCGTTGAGCAGGGCACCACCGGCGTTGGTGTTGATTTCAATCAGCTGTGGGCCTTTGGGCGGCGATTGGCTGGCGTCCATATGGAAGTCGTAGCCCATAAACGCACCCAGCGGGCCGAAGGAGGTTTGTGCAATAGCGGGCGCGTTGTTGAGCGCTAAGGCTTGGTAGGTGGGCAGTTGCATGACCCGCTCAATCGCGGCGATGGCATGTTGGATGGCTTGGTAGGTGCTTTGAGACAAAAACACCACGCTGCTAGAGAACAAATGCGGTTGCGCCGTGGCGATGCCGCTGGCCAAGTCCTGCAGACTGGGGTCGCGTTCCAGCTCTTTGCGTAGCTGGTCAACATTCAAGGTGCGGCACATGCAGCCATGGTTCAGGGCGTCGGCAATGTTCATGGCGGTCACGTTCAGCAGGTTTTACATGAGCTGACATCGGGCACAGCGCAGTCCTGTCCTTGGCAGCAATGCTCGGTGAGGTAGGCCAAAAGCGCGCTCATGTGCTCAAAATTGGCGCGGTAAATCAAGTTGCGACCGCGTGGCTCACAGCTGGCCAAGCCTGAATGCACCAGTTCTTTGAGGTGGAATGACAGGGCGCTGGCGGCAATGTCCAGTTGCTCAGCCATCACGCCGGGAGTCATACCGTCGGCTCCGGCCACCACCAAAACCCTGAAAGCCCGTAAACGCTGGGCTTGCGCCAAGGCAGCCAGCGATTTGACGGCTTGTGGTTCAGAGATGAGTGGGGTATTCAATATTTCCATAATTCAATTATATTTGAATTATGGAAGTGTTTGTGGATGTCTTCTAATTTAGCTAGCGAATTCAAAGTCATAAAACAGCCATAAAACCTTCATAAGCCTGTCACACACAAAACGCAAACTTCATGCACATTCAATGAAAAAGGAATATGCATGAGAGAAATACCAACTCCTACGTTTGATCTGTCACCTATAGCCTTGCCTCGGGGGTTACTTCACAGACCCATTCAGCCGAGCAGCTTGCACCATCAGCAAGCTGCTGCAATCAGCGGACGTGGCAGTATTGAGGTTTCTTGGGCTGAGCATCAAGATGAAGTGAGAGAAGCTCAGCGTTTGCGATTTGATGTGTTTGCCACTGAAATGGGTGCGCGTCTTCAAACGACCCAAGCAGGGCACGACATTGATGTTTTTGACAATTACTGTGAGCATTTATTGGTGCGTGATGTCGAGACCAAACGTGTTGTCGGTACTTACCGCGCACTAACGCCAGCTCAGGCAAAACGCGTGGGCAGCACCTACAGCGACTCAGAATTTGATCTGACCCGACTACGCACTTTGCGCCCGCACATGGTTGAGTTGGGACGTAGCTGTGTGCACATTAATTACAGGCAGGGTGGTGTGATCATGGCACTGTGGGGGGCATTGGCTGAGTTTATGGAGCGCAACCAGTTGCATACGATGATTGGCTGCGCGAGTATTCCCATGCTGCATAACGGCATTGTCAGTGGTGACGCTGCGGGTAGTATTTGGCGACAAGTCAAAGAAAAGCATTTAGAGCCCTTTGAACATCATGTGACGCCGCGTTTGTCCCTTCCCGTTGACGAACTAGATGATACGTTAGACATTGCCCCACCAGCATTGATCAAAGGCTATCTGCGTTTAGGTGCGAAAGTATTGGGCGCGCCGGCATGGGATCCGGATTTTAATACCGCAGATTTACCGATGATGATGCGTATTTCGGACATGCCAGAGCGTTATCGTAAGCATTTCTTGGGTGCCTGATGCGTGCTTTTTTTGAATCCGAACAAGCTTGGATTCAAGGTCTCTTAGCGTCTTCTTCAAACCCAGGGTTTGAGGGGCATAGAGATGCAAAATTTCGCGCGGTATTCATATCGGACATCCATTTAGGAACGCAAGGTTGCCAAGCTGGGCCTTTGCTTGAGTTTTTAAAAGCACATCCTAGCGACTACCTGTATTTAGTTGGTGACATCATTGATGGCTGGCAGTTGAGGCGAAAATGGTTTTGGCCGCAGTCACACAATGATGTGGTGCAAAAATTACTCAGAAGTGCGCGTAAAGGCACCAAAGTGATATTTGTCCCTGGCAACCATGATGAATTTGCACGAGGGTTTATTGGGCATCATTTTGGTGGTGTTGAAGTCGTACAGGAAGCTGTTCATGAAACCGTCCTAGGCTTTAAGTTATGGGTTATACACGGCGATTATTTTGATGGTGTCATTCAATGCGCCAAATGGCTGGCTTATGTGGGTGATAACTTGTATGAATTCACGCTTAAACTGAATCGGCATTTGAATCGCTTGCGTGGGCATTTTGGTTTGCCGTATTGGTCGTTGTCGGCCTATCTCAAGCAAAAAGTAAAAAAAGCACTGAATTACGTGACCGATTTTGAAGTGGCTGTCGCACGTGAGGCGCATAACCGAGGGCACGATGGTGTGGTCTGCGGTCATATACACAGAGCGGAAATGCGCATCATCGACGGCATACTGTACTGCAATGATGGCGACTGGGTGGAGAGCCAAACAGCTTTAGTGGAGCATTTAGACGGTCGCTTAGAGCTCATTCATTGGGCTATGCAAAGCGCCGTAGATAAAAAACCAAGCAAATTACAAGTAGCAATGGCATGAAATTAGTTTTAATCACAGACGCGTGGCAACCACAGGTCAACGGTGTGGTAACAACGCTGGTAGAGCTGGTGCGGGAATTGCAAAAATTGGGTCATGAAATTGAAGTCATTCATCCTGGCATGTTTCGCACACGGCCTTGCCCTGGCTACGCAGGCATTGATTTGGCGATTAGACCCAAAAAAATATTGGCGCAACTACTACTCAACAGCCAAGCTGACGCTATTCATATAGCGACCGAAGGACCTTTAGGGTGGGCTGCGCGTGGCTATTGTGTGAAGCATGGGTTGGCGTTTACAACTGCGTTTCACACCAAATTCCCAGAAATTTTGAAAGCAGCTCTAAAAATCCCACTAAGTTGGGGTTATGCATTGTTTCGGCATTTTCATAAACCATCATCGGGTGTGATGGTGCCGACACTCGGCGTTGTAGGCATGCTGCAAACACGCGGATTTGTGAATTTGCGGCAATGGACACATGGTGTTGACACCGAGCTATTTAGTTTTCATGCGCGACCCTGTGACCATTTAGAACTTGAGGGGTTGGCGCGACCCTTGGCGTTGTTTGTAGGGCGTGTTTCTTATGAAAAGAATATCGAATCGTTTCTGAAACTAAAAATGGCCGGTACAAAGATTGTTTGCGGGGTGGGCCCTCTAGAACGCAACTTGAAAAAACAATATCCTGATGTGATATGGCTTGGTCTACTTGCTCGTGAAGAGTTGGCTAAAGTTTATGCTGCGGCGGATGTCTTTGTTTTTCCAAGTAAATCAGAAACTTTCGGGCTTGTTCTCTTGGAAGCGATGGCCTGCGGTACGCCTGTCGCGGCTTACCCTGTTGACGGTCCGCTAGAGGTTATGTGTGATGCTCAGGGTACGCCTGAAGGCGGAATTTTAGATGTTGATTTGTTGTCAGCTGCAAATCAAGCTCTAACAATGCCAAGAAGCCATGCGCGTCAACGAGCGCTTCAATTTAGCTGGGGAAATGCCGCAAAAATTTTCGCAAAAAATTTAGTTGATGCCAAAGTTGGCAAGCTTGCTATATAAAGCTGAAATCTATGGATCTAGTCATTTGGCGACATGCGGAAGCAGTAGACTGGCAAGAAGACTGCGATGACCTCGATCGTGCCTTAACAGCACGTGGTTACAAACAAGCAATACGAATGGCCGAGTGGTTAGAACGGCAGTTGCCAGAAGGTACACGCATTTTTTCTAGCCCTGCAAGGCGCTGCGAAGATACCGTACGCAGGTTAGATCGCAAATACAAATTGCACAAAAATTTATTGCCTGAGTCAAGTGCAGATGAACTTTTGACGTCCATGCAGTGGCCAATAGCTAAGGGAACGGTCTTGCTAGTTGGTCATCAACCCATGATTGGGCAAATCATTGCACAATCATTAGGGTTAAAAGACAGCGCTTGTGCAGTTAGAAAAGCCTCTGTGTGGTGGCTAAGAAGTCGCGAACGAGATGGGCAAAGACAGACGGTGCTAGTTGCAGTCCAAAGTGTTGATATGTTGTGACCTGCAGACCAGCACTTATAGTTTCTAAGCGATAACGTTATTTACTCGGACGTCCTGTTTTAAGCATAGGAACGGCCCTGAGAGCAAGCAAAAGATGTGCATCTGTCATAGCAGCTAGGGCTTTGATGCCTGCTCTCAGTAGCTCGCTTTTCTTAACAGGATGCTTTAATTCAGCAGCGCGAAGTTTTAAATTATCCAAAATAAGGTATTCAGGCTTGGGTATTGTGAAACTATCACGTACTAATTTAATTTTCTTTGCTTTGATTGGTTTAGCGATCAGAGTTTTTGCAACTGGTTTTGAAATAACCTTAGGTGTTTCAGTGGTCGCAGCAATTTTCTTATGCGGCGTCGTTGATTTATATAAGGTGACTGATGTTTTGGTTGTTGGCTTTGACATAGACTTTGATGCAGCTTCAGAAACAGGTTTCTTAATGGGCTTTGTCATAGCTTTAGTAGCAGTTTTTGCGGGTGCTTTTGCTGGAATTTTCGTTTGCGCTGTGGCTAGAGTTGTCATTAGACATCCTTGAAAAATTAACGGTATATATAGTTTATACCATTAATTTAAAAAATGCAATTGAGCTTGATTTCAAGCTTCATAACCGAGCAAATTTAGATTCCAATTCACCTTTTTCCAAGCAACAGCTTCTTCACGTAATAAATGAGCTGATTGAGGAAATTCGATTGCCCAGTCAGGAGGGAATGTCAAAAAGAAATGGTGATTTTCAATTTTTGGAATGGATAGTTTGATACGGCTAATTTCCAAATCATTTCTAGCATGGCACAAAATAACAGCTAATCGGAGGCAAAATAGTTGCTGCGCAAACATGGTGTCAGCAAGTTCTAACTCTAATTTTTTTAATTTACCTCTGTGTCCAAATACGAGCAAGCTAAGCTGGTGTGATTCTGGTACAGCAAATCCTGTAATATCTGCATTGTCTAAAATATATGCACCATGTTTATGGTAATCACTGTGCGAAATCTGACACCCAATTTCATGTAATTGGGCTGCCCATTCTAGGGTTTTTAATCTATTTGTTAGGTCGCCGGCGTCAGCCGAAAAGTTGCTTTCAATTTGTGCAAACAAACTAGCCGCCAATTCAGATACACGATTCGCCTGAGACGTATCAATACAAAAGTTTTTTGCTAAACGCTTGACCGAAGCATTTCGCACATCAATTTGCCCACTTTCGCGGTCTAGTAAATCATACAAAACACCATGCCGCAATGCACCTTCTGCTAGTTGCATTTCCACAATTTTCAACAAATCAAAGAGTGCACAAAGAATGCTAACGCCTCCCGCAATGACAACTCGTCTATCTTCTTTCAAGCCTGCTAGTTTGATACGATCAATATGTTGTGCTTTAATTAGTTTTTCGCGCAGCCATAGCAATCCATCGTGGGTCAGGCTAGTTTCAGTCCAACCGGCTGCTTTTAATATATCTGCCACCGCGCCTATCGTACCTGACGAGCCGTAAGCAATATCCCAATCGTCCCGCTTAAAAGTATTCTGCGATTCATCAAGGATGGCTTTGGCTGCAATTTCAGCCTTGATAAAAGAGGACTCATCAATCTTCCCATTAGAAAAATATTTAATAGACCAAGCCACACTTCCTACACGGTAAGACGCCATGTGATTTGCTGATAATTGGTGTCCCAAAACAAGTTCTGTTGATCGACCGCCAATATCTATAACAAGTCTTTTTTCGTCTGATTGCGGAAGTAAGTGAGAAACGCCTTGGTAGATCAGTCGTGCCTCCTCCTGGCCAGTAATGACATCGATTGGGAATCCTAAAATTTCAGATCCCTTTACTAAAAAAACATCCCGATTGCGGGCCTCTCTGAGCGTTTGTGTGGCTACTGCTCGAACTTCAGTGGGTTTGAAGTTGGCGAGGCGCTCACCAAATCGAGCCAAACAATCCCAGCCACGTTGCATAGCTTCTAGGGTTAAGTTTCTATCATCATCAAGGCCATTGCCCTGTCGGACTGTTTCCTTCAAATACTCGGTACGATGAATTTGACCATGATCTAAATTGCCGATTTCTAGGCGAAAGCTGTTGGACCCTAAATCTACTGCTGCGAGCCGCGTTCCATTTTGCATACTAATTTTTCTAAATAACTAAAGCATAGCATTCCCAAGCGCGGGAATGTCTGGCATGACGGGCGCTAATAGCGTGACGGAACAACTAGCTCATTTGGTACGGGGCGTCTTACATAGTCGTCATGTCGTTCTCTAGGTGGCAATATGACTTCAGGATGATCAACTTCTTGGTATTCAATTTGGCTTAGCAGATGATGGATGCAGTTTAAGCGTGCTTTCTTTTTATCATCTGCTTCCACAACCCACCACGGAGCCTCTGGGATGTGCGTTCGCTCAAGCATAATTTCTTTTGCTTTTGTGTATTCTTCCCACCGACGGCGAGACTCCAAGTCCATAGGGCTCAATTTCCATTGTTTTAGTGGATCATGAATGCGACCTAAAAATCGTATACTTTGCTCTTCGTCGGAAATTGAAAACCAGTATTTGATAAGAGTAATGCCAGAGCGGGTCAGCATCTTTTCAAATTCAGGAACAGTACGGAAAAATTCTTCGTACTGTTGGTCATCACAAAATCCCATCACCCGCTCAACACCAGCACGGTTATACCAACTGCGGTCAAAAAGTACGATTTCGCCTGCAGCCGGCAAGTGTGCAATAAAACGCTGAAAGTACCATTGAGTTCTTTCTCTATCGCTGGGGGCGGGTAGTGCCGCAACGCGACAAACGCGTGGATTTAGCCTTTGCGTGATGCGCTTGATAACACCACCTTTTCCTGCCGCATCTCTGCCTTCAAATAGAATTACCACTTTCTTGTCCGTTTTAACGATCCAGTCTTGCAGCTTTACTAACTCAGCTTGCATTCTGAACAGTTCACGAAAATATATCCGGCGGCTTTCACGGTATTCGTCTGTTTCAGTAGCTAACAGAGCATGAATTTCATCGGTATTTTGATCATCGTGTTCAAGCTCACGTTCCTCGTCATAGCTATCGTTTAATTCTTCACGAATTCGTTGTATCAATTGCTCATGTGTTTTGGTCACTTTTTGCTCCACAGTTGGCTATTAGCGAGTTTGTAAGACTCAAACCATAAAATAAGTGTATGACAGCGTTGTGACAGTTTCGAGTAGCTTAATGCATTGTTAGTGAATGATTATTTTGATTTAAATACTGGTTTGTCACACAATTGACATAAATACTACTTAAAGTACTTTCATTGTTCAACAACCAATGAGGGCTTCTCAATGAAATTCGCATCTAAATTCACTCTGGTTTCTATTGCCGGTTTGGCTGCTGTGACTTACTCTTTCGGTGCAATAGCACAAGACGTAACGGGAGCTGGCGCGTCATTTCCGGCACCTTTGTATTCGAAATGGGCTTCTGATTACAACAAGGCGACTGGCGTCAAAATCAATTACCAATCTGTGGGTTCTGGTGCAGGCATCAAACAAATTGATGCTAAAACGGTTGATTTTGGCGCTTCTGATATGCCATTGAAAGACGATGAGCTGAAAGCCAAAGGTTTGGTGCAATTCCCAACTGTTATTGGTGGTGTTGTGCCGGTAGTCAACATCAAAGGTATTACACCAGGCCAATTGAAGCTTAATGGTCAAGTTCTTGGTGATATTTATTTGGGGAAAATTACAAAATGGGATGATGCCGCTATCAAGGCTCTGAACCCTGCGCTTGCGTTGCCGTCAGATGTAATTTCGCCAGTTCGTCGTGCAGACGGTTCAGGTACAAGCTTCATCTTTACCAACTACTTGAGCAAAGTTAATGCTGAGTGGAAGTCAAAAGTAGGAGAGGGTACAGCTGTGAATTGGCCTGTAGGCGCCGGTGGTAAAGGTAATGAGGGTGTCGCAGCATTTGTGAATCGTTTGCCAAATTCAATTGGTTATGTTGAATATGCCTATGTGAAGCAAAATAAGATGACGTTCGCAGTTATGCAAAATGCAGCTGGTACTTTTGTATCGCCAGACGATTTGACGTTCAAGGCCGCCGCCGCTGGCGCAGATTGGGCAAAGAGCTTCTATCAAATTTTGACGAACCAAGCTGGTAAAGAGGCATGGCCGTTGACGGGTGCTACATTTATTTTGATGCATAAAGCGCAAGATAAGCCTGTGCAAGCAGGAGCCACATTGAAGTTTTTTGATTGGGGCTACAAAAACGGTGATAAAACTGCCGAAGATTTGGATTATTCGCCTATGCCTGCAAGCGTCAAAACCGCGATTGAAAAATCATGGTCTGAGATTAAGGATGCCACTGGCAAGTCTGTTGCGATTAAATGATTAGAAGTTAATTAATTTACTTACGGAGTAAAAAGTGTCGTCAACACTCCCAGTCAGCAATATGCCTCGTGGATTTTCCAAGACTACTGCAAAGCCCCCTTTGAAAACTCCTAAAGGTTTGGGCGTGTTGCCCGACAAGCTTTTTGGAATTGCGGCAAAAAGTGCTGCAATACTAACGCTAGTTATGCTGCTGGGGATATTGTTATCCTTGGTTATTGGCGCCTTTCCTGCAATACAAAAGTTTGGTTTTGGCTTTTTAACCAGCAGTACTTGGGATCCAGTTAAGGAAGACTTTGGCGGCTTGGTCATGATCTATGGCACGTTGGCCACGTCATTTATCGCACTGTTGATTGCGGTGCCGGTGAGTTTTGGAATCGCATTATTTCTTACGGAGCTTTCGCCCTCTTGGTTAAAAAGACCATTAGGAACAGCGATTGAACTGTTAGCAGCAGTGCCATCGATTGTTTATGGCATGTGGGGCTTATTGGTTTTCGGTCCCATTCTTGCAACTTACGTGCAGCAGCCCTTGCAGTCGTTGTTGAAAGATGTTCCATTTTTAGGTGGTTTGGTTTCTGGTCCGCCAGTTGGCATTGGCATACTATCAGCAGGCATTATCTTGGCAATCATGATCATTCCATTCATTGCATCCGTGATGCGTGATGTGTTTGAGGTCACGCCGCCACTACTCAAGGAATCTGCTTACGCTTTGGGGTCAACTACTTGGGAGGTTATGTCGAAAGTGGTTTTGCCGTACACCAAGGCTGGTGTAGTTGGTGGCATCATGCTGGGGCTTGGACGTGCTCTGGGTGAAACAATGGCTGTCACGTTCATTATTGGAAACACGAATCAGCTGAATTCATTAAGCGTATTTGAAGCGGCGAATAGCATCACATCTGCATTGGCAAATGAATTCGCGGAAGCTGGTGCCGGCTTGCATCAAGCATCGTTGTTTTATCTTGGTTTGGTTTTGTTTTTCATTACTTTTGTGGTTTTAACCCTGTCCAAATTACTGCTCACGCAACTGAAAAAGAGTGAGGGAACAAAGTCATGATAACAAGCGAAAAACTGGTGAATGCAGAAGCTATTAAATCATTGCGGGTGCAGAAGTTTAATCAACGAAATCGAACAAATAAAATCGCTTTGGTGTTGTCATTGCTTGCTATGTGTTTCGGGCTTTTTTGGTTGATTTGGATACTTTGGGAAACCATTCGACTCGGTGTCGGTGGATTGACGGTGGCAACATTAACGCAAATGACTCCGCCGCCTAATGAAGTTGGTGGTATTGCTAATGCTATATATGGATCATTTTTGATGGTTTTATTGGCAACTTTTGTCGGTACGCCGATTGGCATCATGGCTGGTATTTATCTGGCGGAATACGAAACAAAAAGCTGGTTGGCGAATACGACTAGGTTTGTAAACGATATCTTGCTCTCAGCGCCCTCTATTGTGATTGGCTTGTTCGTCTATGCCGTGATCGTGACGCGTTTCAAATCGTTTTCCGGTTGGGCCGGCGTGATTGCATTGGCAATGATTGCTATCCCAGTGGTTATTCGCACAACAGAAAATATGCTTCAGCTTGTGCCCGCTGGCTTGCGTGAGGCTGCATATGCTTTAGGTGCTCCCAAATGGAAAGTAATCACAAAAATTACATTACGGGCTGCGAGGGCTGGCGTTGTTACGGGGTTATTGCTTGCTGTCGCCCGCATCTCTGGC
The DNA here is from genome assembly GCA_031424795.1 of Polaromonas sp. Classification (GTDB taxonomy): domain Bacteria; phylum Pseudomonadota; class Gammaproteobacteria; order Burkholderiales; family Burkholderiaceae_C; genus Aalborgiella. The sequence continues at coordinate 46,950 of JANPIC010000056.1, forward strand.
GAAACTGCGCCACTGCTATTTACGGCATTGAATAATCAGTTTTGGACATCAAGTTTAAGTGAACCAATGGCAAGTTTACCTGTCACTATTTTTAAATTTGCGATGAGCCCGTATGAAAATTGGCAGCAATTAGCTTGGGCAGGGGTCTTTCTTATTACCGTGGCTGTCTTAGGCTTGAATATATTGGCCCGTGTTATCACTCGTAGTAAAAACTAATTTAATGCAATGCTAAATAATAATCAACTTTCAAAACTATCTGTTCAAGATTTACATTTTTATTATGGAAAATTTCACGCCCTAAAAGGAATAAATCTTGAAATTCCTGAAAAAAAAGTAACTGCTTTTATTGGTCCATCCGGATGCGGTAAATCTACGTTGCTGCGTACTTTTAATCGCATGTTTGAGTTGTATCCAGAGCAGCGTGCTACCGGTGCGATCAAACTTGATGGCCAGGATTTGTTAACTTCTAAAGAGGACGTTGCTCTCATTCGTGCAAAAATTGGGATGGTATTTCAAAAACCAACGCCATTCCCGATGTCTATTTATGACAACGTTGCTTTCGGTGTAAAGCTATTTGAAAATTTGAATGCCACTGACCTCGAAGAACGCGTCGAGTGGGCTTTGCGAAAAGCTGCATTGTGGACTGAAGTTAAGGACAAATTGAATCAGTCTGGTTCGGGCTTGTCTGGCGGCCAACAGCAACGCTTGTGCATCGCTCGAGGTATTGCGATTAAGCCTGAGGTGCTACTTTTGGATGAACCGTGTTCGGCACTAGATCCAATCTCAACATCAAAAATTGAAGAGCTGATTACTGAGCTGAAATCAGACTATACAGTTCTTATTGTTACGCACAATATGCAGCAAGCTGCGCGATGCAGTGACTATACGGCTTATATGTATTTGGGTGATTTGATTGAATTTGGTGCGACAGACGAGTTGTTTTTCAAACCAAATCGAAAAGAAACAGAAGATTACATCACGGGTCGTTTCGGTTAAAAATACTTATAGGAATTTAGCATGCCAGATAAACATTTGTCTACACAATTTGACAGCGAACTCAACGGCGTATCTTCAAAAGTTATGGAGATGGGTGGTTTGGTTGAGGAACAGATCAGGTTGGCAATTCAGTCGCTTTCGACGTTCAGCGTTGATGCCGCCAATCAAGTTACTGATGCCGAAAATCGCGTGAATACGATGGAGGTCGATATTGATCGAGATTTGTCTTCAATCATTGCGCGCAGACAGCCTACGGCTAGAGATTTACGGTTACTTATTGCAATTTCTAAAACGACGGCAAATTTAGAGCGTGCCGGCGATGAGGCCGATAAGATTGCTCGCATGGTTAAGTCGATCCTTCATAGTGGATCGGCACGAGCGCTTCCTTCAGCCGATTTAAGGTTGGCTGCTGATTTGGCGTCAAACCAGTTGCGCAAGGCACTAGATAGTTTTGCGCGTCTTGATACTGCCATGGCTGTTGGCATTCTGAAGGAAGACGACATTATTGACAAAGAGTTCGATGGTTTTGTTCGTAAGCTGATTACTTACATGATGGAAGACCCTAGGACCATATCTGCAAGTTTAGATTTGTTGTTTGTCGCAAAAGCGATCGAACGTATTGGTGATCATGCCAAGAATATCGCTGAAGTTGTGATTTATATTGTCAAAGGCGCTGACGTCAGACATACCACAATGGCGGAAATTGAATCCGCAGTTAAGTAGTTGTAATTTCCTGCTCATGAAAACTACCCCTCGAGTACTTATTGTCGAAGATGAGCCAGCGATTGCTGAGTTGCTAACGATTAACCTCAAGCACAACGGTTTTGCACCCGTCTGGGCTGGTGATGGTGTCGCGGCACAACGTGAACTTGATATCAGTTTGCCAGACGTTATTTTGTTGGATTGGATGTTGCCAGGTCAAAGTGGCTTGAGCCTAGCGCGCAAATGGCGTGCTGATCCACGAACGAAAGACGTGCCCGTTATTTTGTTGACGGCGAAGAGTGATGAATCCGACAAGATTGCTGGTTTAGATGCAGGTGCTGATGACTACATCACCAAACCTTTCTCTATCAAAGAAATGCTTGCCCGTTTACGTGCTGTTTTAAGAAGGCGTACTCCTGAAATAAATTCGCAAACTTTGGCACTTGGCGAATTATTACTCGACGGCGCTACGCATCGCGTTACATTTCAGGATTCAGCATTGAAACTTGGACCGACAGAGTTTAAACTTCTGCAGCATTTGATGACTTATCCTGAACGCGTTCATAGTCGCGGACAATTGTTGGATAAAGTTTGGGGCGATCACGTGTACATCGAAGAGCGCACTGTCGATGTTCACATCAAGAGGTTGCGTGAAGCTTTGGGGCATGGTGGAGCACACGTCGAAACTGTTCGCGGTACTGGATATCGTATTACAGCGCAAGCATCTACTATTTCAGTGAAGTAGCGCAACAAGATGTGGCGATTTCTTGAGGTGATATTTTGGCAGCTTGCTGGAGCTGCCGTGCTTGTATTTGTAGCTTTTCAATTTAATTTCAATTTAGATTTTCTATTAATTGCGCTTATTGGAGCGTTGTGCGGTGTGTTGGTTTGGTTGTTTATCAACTTCAACCGTAGCAGCCGTTACTTGGATTGGCTTCGATCAGGCGATGTGTCGGAGGCTCCAAAGCTAAATGGCGTTTGGGGAGAAGCGACGGACCGCACACGCCGGTTGTTGCGAGAGCAGATAAAAACATTGAATAGTAGCAACAAAAGGCTAGATGATTTTCTGGCTGCAATACAAGCGTCCCCAAACGGTGTGATTTTGCTAGATGCAAATGCCCAAATTGAGTGGTGCAATTTGACTGCAGCAAGTCATTTTGATCTAAATCCTACTGCAGATATTTCACAACATATAGGTAATTTAGTTCGCGACCCTGTTTTTGCTGCTTACTTCGCTGCTGAAAATTTTGTAGGTGAAGTGACTATTTCTGGAAAAAACACTGCAACTAGCCGAGCCAGTAGATTGGCTGTGCAAATTCATCCTTATGGGCAGGGTAAGAAATTACTTTTATCTAACGATGTCACAGGGCGCGAAGCGGCTGAGTTTATGCGCAGAGATTTCGTAGCCAATGTCTCGCATGAAATTCGCACGCCATTGACTGTACTGAATGGCTTTGTTGAGACACTCCAAACATTGGATTTGGATGAAGCAGAACGCATAAAATATTTAGGATTGATGGAGCAACAAACACAGCGCATGCAATCACTTGTGAGTGATTTGTTGATACTTTCTAGGCTCGAGGGCAGCCCGTCCCCTCTTTCGGACATTTGGATTAGCGCCGATGCGCTGGTGACTTCTTGTGAACTAGAAGCAAAAGCGTTGAAGGCTGATATAGCAATTAAATTAGGGGATGCAAAAGTCACATCTGATGCCATCGAAAATTTAATTTTTGAAGTTCAGCCAAATCTTGAATTGGCTGGTTCACAAACTGAATTGTTGAGTGCCATGTGCAATTTGGTCAATAATGCTATTCGATACACGCCTGTCGAAGGGAAAATTTGTGTTTCGTTGCTAGTTTCGGATCGTGGCAGCGCAGTTTTTTCGGTGACAGATACTGGTTCTGGCATCTCTTCAGAGCATCTGCCTCGTTTGACTGAGCGCTTTTATCGTGTGGACACCAGCCGCTCGCGTGAATCTGGCGGCACTGGATTGGGTTTGGCTATTGTCAAACATGTCGTACAGCGTCACGGTGGCGAGCTGAAAATCTCAAGCACACTTGGCAAAGGCTCAACTTTTTTCTTTACATTACCAAATTATAGAGTTCGATTCAAAAAAACTTAGTCGCAAGTTCGGCGTAAGGACAAAAATTTGGCAGAGCGCTCATTTGCTGGCACAATAGGGGGTGTTACCTAGGCCCTTCCTGCCACAGTCGCATCCGCTAACCGGTTAAGCCGTGTCGCGGAAGGTTATTAAAACTAAACTTGAGTTTCCTAAAGGGAAACGGAGGTCAGCGGAAAAATGAGTCAATCACCTACGACGCAGCCAAATGGCTCAGTCTATCAAGCCTATTCAGGCAATACATTCCTGTTCGGCGGCAATGCGCCCTATGTCGAAGAGATGTATGAAAATTACTTAGCCAATCCGGGCAGTGTGCCGGATAGCTGGCGCGATTATTTCGACGCTTTGCAATATGTGCCCGCCGTGGACGGTAGCAATACCAAAGACGTGCCACATTTGCCTGTGATCAACGCTTTCGCTGACCGCGCCAAACAAGGTGGCACCAAAGTGGTTATGGGTAGCGCGGATGCCGAAATGGGCCGCAAACGCACGTCTGTTCAGCAATTAATCGCCGCGTATCGCAATGTAGGAGCGCGCTGGGCTGATTTAGACCCACTCAAGCGCACTGAGCGCGACAAAATTCCAGATTTGGAGCCGTCTTTTTACGGTTTCAGCGATGCGGATCAAGAGGCAGTGTTTGATACCAGTAACACCTTCTTCGGCAAAAACAGCATGAGCTTGCGTGAGTTGATGAATGCTTTGCGTGAGACCTATTGCGGCACCATTGGCGCAGAATTTATGTACAACACTGACCAAGCGAAAAAACGTTGGTGGCAACAAAAGTTGGAAAGTGTGCGTAGCAAGCCGAGTTTGTCTGCTGATAAAAAGCTGCATATCTTGGATAGATTAACGGCAGCTGAAGGTTTGGAGCGCTTTTTGCACACCAAATATGTGGGGCAAAAACGCTTCTCATTAGAAGGTGGTGAGAGCTTCATCGTCAGTATGGATGAATTGATTCAACGCGGTGGCAGCATGGGGTTGCAAGAAATTGTGATCGGTATGGCTCATCGCGGTCGTTTAAACGTTTTGGTGAACTCATTGGGCAAAGTGCCGGCAGATTTGTTTGCTGAGTTTGACCATACCGCGCCAGAAGACTTGCCAAGCGGTGACGTTAAATACCACCAGGGTTTCAGTTCTGATGTGACCACCCCGGGCGGCCCGGTGCATTTGACATTGGCTTTTAACCCGTCACACCTAGAAATCGTCAACCCAGTGGTTGAAGGCTCAGTACGTGCCCGTATGGACAGACGCGCTGACCCACAAGGTAAACAAGTATTGCCAGTGTTGGTGCATGGTGATGCGGCTTTTGCCGGCCAAGGCGTGGTCATGGAAACTTTGGCTTTGGCTGAAACCCGCGGTTACTTTACTGGCGGTACGGTGCACATCGTCATCAACAACCAAATCGGTTTTACCACCAGCGACCCGCGTGACAGCCGCTCAACGCTGTACTGCTCTGACGTCGTGAAAATGATTGAAGCGCCAGTGTTGCATGTCAATGGCGACGACCCAGAAGCCGTGGTGTTGGCCACACAATGGGCTTTGGAATACCGTATGGAGTTCCAAAAAGATGTGGTCGTTGACATTATTTGTTTCCGTAAATTGGGGCATAACGAGCAAGACACACCAGCGCTCACGCAGCCTTTGATGTACAAGAAAATTACTGCTCACCCAGGCACGCGCAAGCTGTATGCTGACAAGTTGACTACGCAAGGAATGGGCGCAACGTTGGGCGACGACATGGTCAAATCCATGCGCGCTGCTTTAGATGCAGGTAAAAATACGTTTAACCCCGTCATCACCAACTTTAAAAACAAGTTCGCGGTTGATTGGCTGCCGTACTTGAGCAAAAAGTGGACAGATGCAGGTGATACGTCGATTCCTATGGCCGAGTGGAAGCGCTTGGCAGAGAAAATCACAACGATTCCCGACAGCGTTGCGCCCCACCAGTTGGTGAAAAAGGTCTATGCAGACCGCGCGGCTATGGGTCGTGGTGAAATACCTGTGGATTGGGGCATGGGAGAGCACATGGCTTTCGCTTCACTGGTGGCAAGTGGTTACCCGGTGCGTTTGTCTGGCGAAGACTGCGGTCGTGGCACGTTCACACACCGCCACGCTGTGATTCACGATCAAAATCGTGAAAAGTTTGACGAAGGCACCTACACACCGTTGCAAAACGTGTCGCCAACGCAAGCCCCGTTTGTAGTGATTGATTCAATTTTGTCTGAAGAAGCCGTGCTGGCTTTTGAATATGGCTACGCTTCAAACGATCCAAATACATTTGTGATTTGGGAAGCACAATTTGGCGACTTTGCCAATGGTGCCCAGGTCGTGATTGACCAATTTATCGCCAGTGGTGAAGTGAAGTGGGGTCGCGTGAACGGCATCACTTTGATGCTGCCACATGGTTATGAAGGCCAAGGCCCAGAGCATAGCTCTGCACGCTTGGAGCGCTTTATGCAATTGAGCGCTGATACCAATATGCAAGTGGTACAACCGACAACAGCCAGCCAGATTTTCCATATCCTGCGTCGCCAGATGGTGCGTAATTTGCGCAAACCGTTGATCATCATGACGCCAAAGTCGCTCTTGCGCGCTAAAGATGCAGCATCGCCGCTGTCTGAATTCACCAAAGGCATGTTCCAAACGGTCATTCCTGAGAACAAAGAACTCAAGGCAGATAAGGTTAAGCGCGTGGTTGCGTGCTCTGGCAAGGTCTACTACGACTTGGTTAAGCGCCGCGAAGAAGGCGGTCATGACGACACAGCCATCATCCGCGTTGAGCAGTTGTACCCATTCCCGCACAAGGCTTTTGCAACTGAGTTGAAAAAATTTCCAAATGCAACAGATGTCGTGTGGTGTCAAGACGAGCCACAAAACCAAGGTGCTTGGTTCTTTGTGCAGCACTACATCCATGAAAACATGACGGATGGGCAAAAGCTGGGCTATGCAGGCCGTGCCGCTTCTGCTTCACCGGCTGTGGGTTATTCGCATCTGCACCAAGAGCAGCTAAAAGCGCTCTTAGATGCAGCATTTGGCAAGCTCAAAGGTTTTGTCCTCACAAAATAAACACTTATAAATCAAAGACATATTGAAAGAATATCATGGCTATCATTGAAGTAAAAGTCCCCCAACTGTCTGAATCTGTGGCGGAAGCCACCATGTTGACATGGAAGAAAAAAGCGGGCGAATTTGTCGCAGTAGACGAAATTTTGATCGAAATCGAGACAGATAAAGTCGTTTTAGAAGTACCTGCACCGAGTGCGGGTGTCCTTGCAGAAATCATTGTGGGTGACGGCGCTACCGTTGCTGCTGAGCAATTGATTGCTCGCATCGACACCGAAGGCAAAGCTGGTGCTGCTGCTTCAGCTCCTGCACCTGCACCTGCCGCACAAGCGGCTGCTGTTGCTGCGCCCACAGCGGCTGTAGCTACTGGTGGTTCTATGGCTGGAGTCGCTATGCCAGCTGCCGCTAAATTGATGGCTGACAATCAGTTAGCAAGTGGCTCAGTCGCAGGCTCTGGTAAAGATGGTCGCGTCACAAAAGGAGATGTGTTGAGCGCTGTTGCCACCGGTTCTGCAACTGCGAACGCTATTAATAGCATAGCTGTTCAGGCAGTAAATACGCCGACTACAGTCAAATTATTACCTCAAGTTGTAACAAATTCGCCAAATCTGGGTGATCGCCCAGAGCAACGCGTTCCGATGAGCCGTTTGCGTGCTCGCGTGGCTGAGCGTTTGCTGCAATCGCAATCTACCAACGCCATTTTGACCACGTTCAACGAGATCAACATGGCGCCAGTGTTAGACATGCGTAAGCGTATGCAAGAGAAGTTCGAAAAAGAGCATGGCGTCAAGCTCGGTTTTATGAGCTTTTTCGTCAAAGCAGCCGTTCACGCTTTGAAGAAATTCCCAGTTTTGAATGCTAGTGTTGATGGTACGGATATTGTTTACCACGGCTACTTTGACATTGGTATCGCAGTCGGTTCACCACGCGGCTTGGTGGTGCCCATTTTGCGCAATGCGGATCAAATGAGTTTTGCTGACATCGAGAAGAAAATTGCAGAATTTGGCGTCAAAGCACGTGATGGGAAGCTGGGCATGGACGACATGACTGGTGGAACTTTCTCTATCAGCAATGGTGGCACCTTCGGCTCTATGCTGTCCACACCGATCATTAACCCACCACAAAGCGCGATTTTAGGCATTCATGCCACCAAAGATCGCGCCGTGGTTGAAAACGGCCAAGTCGTGGTTCGCCCCATGAACTACTTCGCCATGAGCTACGACCACCGTATCATCGACGGCCGCGAAGCTGTGCTTGGCTTGGTTGCCATCAAAGATGCGATGGAAGACCCAGCGCGTTTGTTGTTTGACATCTAAGTTTGAAGGAACTAAAAAATGTCTAAACAATTTGATGTCGTTGTTATTGGAGGCGGCCCTGGTGGCTATATTGCGGCTATTCGCGCTGCGCAGTTGGGTTTTAACGTTGCTTGTATCGATGAGTGGAAAAATGCCAAGGGTGGCTCCGCTTTAGGTGGCACATGTACCAATGTGGGCTGCATTCCGTCGAAAGCTTTGCTGCAATCTTCAGAGCATTTTGACCATGCCAGCCACCACTTTGCCGAACATGGTATTGAGGTCAAAGACATCAGTCTTGATGTTGCTAAGATGGTGGCTCGCAAAGACACCGTGGTGAAGCAAAACAACGATGGCATTGTGTATTTGTTCAAAAAGAACAAAGTTACTTTCTTCCACGGCCGCGGTTCGTTTGTCGCGGCTAAGGACGGCGGCTATGAAATCAAAGCTGGCGAAGAGTTGATTCAAGGCAAGCACATCATCGTGGCTACTGGTTCAAATGCGCGCGCTTTGCCAGGCACACCGTTTGATGAAGAAAACATCTTGTCTAACGACGGTGCTTTGCGCATTGGTGCTGTACCTAAGAAATTGGCTTTGATTGGCTCTGGTGTGATCGGCCTAGAAATGGGTTCCGTTTGGCGTCGTTTGGGCTCTGATGTGACGATTTTGGAAGGCCTACCGACTTTCCTCGGTGCAGTAGATGAGCAAATCGCCAAAGAGGCGCACAAAGCGTTTGTGAAGCAAGGATTGAAGATTGAGTTGGGCGTCAAAGTCGGTGAGATTAAAAATGGCAAAAAAGCTGTTTCTATCGCTTACACCAATGCCAAAGGTGAAGCGCAAACGCTTGACGTAGATAAACTGATTATCTCGATTGGCCGTGTTGCAAATACCATTGGCTTGGGTGTTGAAACTATTGGCTTGGTACTGGACGAGCGTGGCGCGATTGTGGTGGATGGTGATTGCAAAACCAATTTGCCAAACGTGTGGGCGGTGGGTGACGTAGTACGCGGCCCGATGCTGGCACACAAAGCCGAAGAAGAGGGCGTGGCGGTGGCAGAGCGCATCGCTGGTCAGCATGGGCACGTCAACTTCAATACCATCCCTTGGGTCATCTATACCAATCCAGAAATTGCATGGGTAGGTCAGACCGAGCAGCAGCTTAAAGCGGCTGGACGTGCGTACAAGGCTGGCACATTCCCCTTCATGGCCAACGGCCGTGCGCGGGCTTTGGGCGATACCACAGGCATGGTCAAGATGCTGGCGGATGCTATTACTGACGAAATTTTGGGTGTACATATTGTCGGACCAATGGCGAGTGAGTTGATTGCTGAATGTGTTGTGGCGATGGAATTCAGAGCAAGTGCTGAAGATATTGCACGTATTTGTCACGCGCATCCATCACTTTCAGAGGCGACCAAAGAAGCTGCTTTGGCGGTTGATAAGCGCACTTTGAATTTCTAAGCATTCGATAAGTATTCGATATGAGCATTGAGATATCCAAAAGATGTCTGTATTAGCGGCGTACGAAGCTGAGTTGGCAACGCGGGGTTACAAAAGTGATCCCGCGCAGCTTGGGGCTGTGGTTGCGCTAGAGCGTTGTGCGCTTGAGTGGCGCGAATACAAGCAAAAACGCTCGAATGCTATTAAAAAATTGTTAAGCCATCCGCCAATTCCACGCGGTGTTTACCTATATGGTGGGGTAGGTCGTGGCAAGAGTTTCTTGATGGATTGTTTTTACAATGCCGTCCCCTTGAAGCGTAAAACGCGCCTACATTTTCATGAATTCATGCGTGAAGTGCATCGTGAACTGCGTGATTTACAAGGCATCATTAACCCGTTGGACGAGTTGGCGAAACGCATGGCTAAGCGGTTTAAATTGATTTGCTTTGACGAATTTCACGTTTCTGAAATCACGGATGCTTTGATCTTGCATCGCCTTTTGGCTGCATTGTTCGAGCAAGGCGTTGGCTTCATGACGACTTCCAATTTCAAACCTGATGATTTGTACCCAGGCGGTATGCATAGAGACCGAATTTTGCCAGCGATTGCCTTGCTGAACGCGAATTTAGAAGTCATCAACGTTGATAACGGAACCGATTACAGAAGCCGAACGCTTGAGCACATTGAGATGTACCATCAGCCGTGTGGGGCTGAAGCTGATGCAAAGATGACGGAAGCCTTCGAAAAATTGGCAGAATCAGCGGATGAAGACCCTGTGCTGCACATTGAAGCCAGAGAAATATATGCCAAACGCAAGGCTGGTGGGGTGGTGTGGTTTGACTTCAAAACCTTGTGTGGCGGGCCAAGGTCGCAAAACGATTATCTTGAAATAGCAACCCAATTTCACACAGTTTTGCTTAGCAATGTGCCGGCTATGCCACCGCGTTTGTCCAGTGAAGCTAGGCGTTTTACGTGGTTGGTAGATGTGTTGTATGACAGGCGCGTCAAGCTTATCATGTCGGCTGAAGTTGCTCCCGAAGCGTTATACACAGAAGGCCCGTTAGCGCACGAATTTCCACGCACCATTTCACGCATCAATGAAATGCAATCTGTCGAATATTTGAACCTAGAACGACGATTGGTAAATACGGATTTGATATAAAAATCAATCAACTTTTTAAAATGAAAAGTATTTTTTTTATTGTTTTTTTTATAACCATTCAGGCATATATCACGACGGCTACAGCTCAAAATAGTGATCTACAGAGTGCAACTGACGAGATTGCTTTAATTAAGCAAGAAAAGCATGCCATTGATGCCAATTTGAAGAAGCAAGAAGCGTTATGTTATAAAAAATTCGCCGTTAGTAGTTGCCTAAAAGATGCCAAAACTGAAGCGCAAACGGCATTGAATAAAATCAAACGTCGTGAGATTGAAATCAAGGAACTTCAGCGCAGTGCAAAAGGCGAGTCAGATCTAAATAAAAAAGAAAAAACACTCGAAAGAAATACGCAAAACAACGGTGCAGAAGTTGCAGTGGGCGAGTCTACAGGCAAAGCTAAAGTCGTTAAAACGGCTAAACCAAGTCGGACTATCAAAACGGATGAAGAAATTTTGTCAGAAAAAAATGCAAAGGACAGATCGCGAGCAGAGGCTGCGAAAAAACGGCTTGACGATTCGAATCAGAAGCTAGCAGCTTCTCAAAAAAAAGCACAAATTAGAGCAAGTAAAAATAGTCAGTCAGCCGCTAACTTGGATAAATACAAGCAAAAATTGCTTCAAGCTGAATCGCACAAAGCAGCGATAGAAAAGGCAAATGTGGAGCGGAAGAAAGAAAAATCAGCACCGCTTCCTATTCCCGCTTCTATACCTGATACTAAAGCACCTTAGTTCAACTGTATTTCACAATCGCAATAGATAAATTATCGCCACGGCGTCTGCTTCTGGTTCGTGCAGTTGCGATGATTAATTCAGTAGCTTCTCTAGGATTGCAGTTTTCTAAAATTGAACCCATTTCAGTATCTTTGAAGTAAGGCCAAACGCCATCGCTACAAGCCATGATGACATCACCACTTCGTAGTTTTCTGATGCTGTGATGCGCTATTCTTGGTTTTGCTTTGCTACCTAAACATTGTGTCAATACATTTGACTGTGGGTGATTAACGGCTTGTTCAGGCGTTATTTCGTTGTTGTCTATTAAAGATTGAACATAAGAGTGATCCATTGATCTTAAGACAAGTTGGGCATCTCGAAAGTGATAAATTCGGGTATCGCCAACATGCGCCCAATGACATGCTCCCTCAGATGTAATTAAAAATGAAGCGTAAGTGGTGTGCGGTTGATCCGTTGAGGCAATAGCCGTTAACCCAATAACCAGATGTGCTTCGTCCGCGATTTTTTCGAGTAACTCTGGGGCATTATCAATTTTGGAGTCGAAAGATTTGAAAAGTTGGTCGGCCGTTAGCATCACTTGATCAGCTGCCTTGCGCCCCCCCGTAAGACCACCCATACCGTCTGCAACGATGGCGAGAATACAGTTTGGTTCTCGCATGTTGCGAAACAAGCAAACTCGGTCTTGTTGACTTTCTCTGTCGCCCTGATGTGTGCCAGATGAGGCGCTGAATGAGATGGCTTTGGTCATATACTGGCAGAGAAACGGATCAGGCTAAAGCAAAAATTGATCTGAAATTTAACGTTGTTGTGTTGAACTGTGGATATTATCCGACCAGATGTTGGTCATCTGTCGTATAGATCAATTATTGGACCAACTATTTTTTGATAGCAAATGATACTGAGTTTTAGAAAACGTTTTACTGATGAATTTTGAATCACGCGTTGAAAATGTGTTTGCGGAACAAGGCTTAATTGCTCAAATTGACCCGTATTTCAAGCCTAGGGCTGGGCAAACGCAAATGGCAATGGCTGTGGCTGAGTGCATTGAGCAAGGTTCAGTTTTGGTGGTTGAAGCCGGAACTGGTGTTGGGAAAACCTATGCATACTTGGTGCCAGCTTTGTTAAGTGGCGAGCGCGTGGTGCTGTCAACTGCTACCAAAGCACTACAGGATCAACTTTTTGGTCGTGATCTACCTAGCATTGCGAAAATTCTCAATTTGCCAGTTCGTATGGCCTTGCTCAAAGGCCGTTCAAGTTATTTATGCCTTTATAGGCTTGAATTAGCGCGGGGCGATACGCAATTAGCTGATCGCAGCGCGCATGCCACTCTAGCTAAGGTAGAAAAATGGTCGCATGTAACACGGAATGGTGATTTGGCAGAATTGTCGGGCTTAGATGAACGCTCACCAATTATTCCACTCATTACATCAACGCGTGACAACTGCATTGGCGCGCAATGTCCTAAATTTAAACCTTGTCACGTCAACTTGGCACGCAAAGAGGCGATGGCTGCAGATGTGGTGGTCATCAACCACCATTTATTTTTTGCAGATTTAGCTGTCAAAGATTCTGGCATGGCTGAGCTATTACCGACGGTAAGCGTTGTCATTTTCGACGAAGCGCATCAACTCAATGAGACGGGAGTGCAGTTTTTAGGTGCTCAGATAACAACCGGACAGTTGCTTGACTTGGCGCGCGACACCTTGGCTGCGGGTTTGCAATTAGCGCGTGGTTTGCAAGATTGGAGTGCTTTGGCCTCCGGCCTAGAGCGCGCTGCTCGTGAGTTGCGATTGTCGGCTGGCAAGCAATGGCAGGGAGCCAAGCTTCGCTGGACGGCGCTTGAGCCTGAAGGTGTCGATCAATTGGCTTGGATAACTGCCATTCAAGTGGTTTGTCAAGCTTGCGATCATTTGCGAGTTGCTTTGTTAACCGTCACTGAGTTGGCGCCAGATTTTGAGCGCCTGTGCACGCGCGCTCAAGAGCTTGGTCAACGCGCTGAAAAATTCTTGCAGGTGTGCCCAACAGATGCTGTGCGCTGGGTTGAGGTCGGGCAGCAGTTACGATTGGTTGAGTCTCCGCTAGATATTGCTGAGTCTGTAAAAAAGAAGATGCTTAAAAGCAGTGCTGAAGATGTACCGCAAGCGCATAAATCATGGATATTTACATCGGCAACTTTAGGGCACGAAGCGCAGTTGAGGTGGTTTACGGTTCCTTGCGGGCTTGAGCAGGCTGATGTGCTGCGCGTCGCAAGTCCTTTCGATTATGCCAAGCAAGCGTCTGTTTATGTTCCGCAGTACCTGCCAAAGCCAAGCGACCCCATGCACAGTGCTGAAGTGGCAAGCTTGGTTGGGCAGGCTGCGGATGTACTTGGTGGACGCACATTGGTTTTAACGACAACACTGCGTGCTTTACGCGCTATTGGTGCGGCATTGACGGAGCAATTCAGTGAAAGACTGGATTTGGAAATATTAATACAAGGCAATTTACCTAAACGAGAGCTGTTAGCGCGTTTTCGAGAGGGTGCTTCACAAGGGCGTAGTGCATGTATTTTGGTGGCTTCTGCGTCGTTTTGGGAAGGCATTGACATACCTGGCGATGAGCTTGCCCTGGTCGTGATTGATAAATTACCTTTCCCACCGCCAGACGACCCGTTGATAGAAGCGCGTTCGAAAAGGCTTGAGCAGAACGGCAAAAGCTCATTTATTGATTACTTTGTGCCCGAAGCAACCGTGTCTTTGAAGCAGGGTGCCGGAAGACTCATACGCCGTGAAACCGATACGGGTATGTTGGTCGTTTGCGATACAAGACTCACCCAAATGGGCTATGGACGCAAAATATTGTCTGCATTACCGCCTATGCGCCAAATACAAAATCACGACGATTTTGTAGATGCCTTGTCAACCCTGGCGAAGGTTAATAACTAATTTTTTTGGTTACCAAAATTTCCACCAGCTGCGTGCCACAGATTTGTTGCCCGATGACAAGAGCTCACTTTTAGGGAACGAAGTTTCCATGATGCGTTTTGCATCGTCACGAAGCTGAGCAATATCCAACGCTTCGTATGATTTGTAAATGATGTACATGGCTTCCTCCAGCGCAGGTACATCACGGTAATCTGTGATGGCGAGTTGCGCACGGTTGATAGCAGCCACATAAGCACCGCGAGAAAAATAGTATTTGGCAACGTGCACTTCATACAAAGCCAGTGAATTCACAATATAAGTCATGCGCTGTTTAGCGTCAGATGAGTATTTGGATTCTGGGTATTTGGCGACTAATTCTTTGTAAGCATCAAAAGATTCTTTTGCAGCTTTTTGGTCACGTTCAGACAAATCCTGTTTTGTGTAAGAGCCAAAAAATCCTAAATTGTCAGAAAAGTTAACGGTGCCTTTGAGATACAAAGCGTAATCTAAAGCCGGGCTTGCAGGGTGTAACTTTAAAAAACGGTCAATGGTGGCAATCGCCTGCGCTTGGTCACCGTTTTTAAACTGTGCATAAGCTTTGTCTAGCTGCGCTTGCTGGGCTAAAGGTGTTCCCGCTGCGCGGCCTTCAAGCTTTTCATACAAAGGAATGGCTTTGTCATAAGCGCCATCATTGGCTTCAGATTTCGCTTCAGCATATATTTTGTTGGGACTCCAATTGGCAGATTTGTCTTCGCTTACTGATGCACAAGCCGTTAGCCCAATGCAAACAAATGCCAATAAAGCCATTAAACCGAGTTTGCTTGTTTGTTGATTTTTCATAGTGTTTTTGAACTCATAAAATTGAGTTGATAATTTGGCATACAACATCTGAGGCCGCCTTCTTGAAACTTAGCAAATCTATTATATCGACCGAAACATCAGCCGACACATGGCCTGAGCATTTGAAAGGTGAGGCGGATACAGATTTTGCACAAGATTTTGATACGAATGAGACCCGTGAGTTTGTTTGTAGCGACGCTCAGCATGGGCTGCGGGTTGATAACGCGCTGGTTCAATTGGTCAGCGAATTTTCACGAAGTTACTTGAAACAGTTGATAGAACAAGGATCCGCGCGGCTCAATGGCCAAACTATTGTCAAAGTTGCCAGCAAGGTCAAAGTGGGTGACTTATTAGCCATAGATTTGCAGGCAACGCCCCAAAGCCAAGCTTTCAAGCCTGAAAAAGTTGATTTTGAGGTTATTTTCGAAGACGATCATCTTTTGGTGATTAACAAACCTGTCGGGTTAGTGGTTCATCCTGCACCTGGAAACTGGAGTAGGACCTTGCTGAATGGGTTGCTAGAACGCGACCCAAAGGCGGTTCTGCTGCCTAGAGCTGGTATTGTTCACCGTTTAGACAAAGACACCAGTGGCTTGATGGTGGTCGCGCGGACACGGCAAGTGATGGACGCTTTGGTTGAAAAGATTGCCGCAAGAGAGGTCAAGCGGCTCTACTTGGCGTTGGGCAATCGTACTTGGACAGGACCAAAAGAGCGCGATGTCAGCGAATCTATTGGCCGCGACCCTAGAAACCGTTTGCGCATGGCGGTTGTTTCGTTGGATAAGACGGCTGGAAAAACAGCTAAGACTTCACTAAAGTTGCTGCAAAATTGCGAGCAAGGTTGCCTTGTTTTATGCCGGCTGCATACGGGTAGAACACATCAAATTCGAGTCCATATGGCATTTATTGGACATCCATTGGTGGCAGATAGCGTTTACGGCGGTGCGCAGGGCGCAGGCATGCAACGTCAAGCATTGCATGCTGAGCAGTTGGCTTTTGAGCACCCGGTGACGGGTAAAGCCATGCATTTCGTGGCACCTTTACCCGAAGATTTAAAGCTCGCTTTGGTTCATTGGGGTCTCAGTTACAATGGGGCATCTACAAAATGAGCGTTATACCCACAGCTTCTGTGAAGCGTTTGTGTTTCAAATTCGAATATTTTGAATATTTCCCGGCTGGTTTGATAGCAATTTTTCAATAAACGCTAGTTCTCACCTGAATTTTGACTATGCATTGGCAAATTCTGCTGTGTTATTGCTGTATTTTTCAGCTTTATTCTTGAAATCTAACTACTATGAATACGTCGGAAGCAAAGCGTATCCTTGAAACCGCCCTGATCTGTGCACAGCAACCACTGTTGGTGCGTGATATGTGCGTCCTGTTTGAAGAAGAAATTGGTGCGGATACGCTGAAAACTATCTTGTTGGAATTACAACAAGATTGGGCGTTTAAAGGCGTTGAGTTAATCAATGTTGCGACAGGCTGGCGCTTTCAAAGCCGTCCAGAAATGCGTGAGTATTTAGACAGGCTCACACCTGAGAAGCCGCCTAAGTACACGCGTGCAGTCTTGGAGACCTTGGCCATTATTGCCTACAGGCAGCCAGCCACGCGTGGCGATATGGAAGATATCCGTGGTGTGACCATCAATGGCTTGATATTGAAGCAATTAGAAGATCGTGGTTGGATTGAGGTGATTGGACACCGTGACAGCGTGGGGCGTCCTGCATTGTTCGCTACGACCAAGCAGTTTTTAGATGATTTAGGCATTGAATCGCTTGATCAATTGCCTGAACTTGGTCCATTACAAGAGCAAGTTTTAGAACAATTTGAGCGTTTTGAAGAAGCAAAACCAACCCATGACTCGCAAGTTGAGTTGCCCATCAACGATGTCGTTGAAAACTAAGCAGCACAAGCCACTTTTAAAGAACTGAATATGAATCCCGAAATAACTAATACGCCAATCGTGTCGAATGAGATGGGTGAAACTGCTGCAGTCGAGCTAACGCAGGCCACTGATGGCGAAAATAGGGTGAAAAATCCCGCGTTGGCTAGACCAGCAGATATCATTGATTTTGAAGACATCACGTCAGGTCGTTTTGATGACGAGGATGCTGATGAATCCATCGTTCCTGCTCGCAGAGTGCTGCAACCACAGCCAGAGCAGCCTAAGCTACACAAAGTATTGGCTCAAGCGGGTATGGGGTCTCGCTTGGAGATGGAGCAACTCATCATGGAGGGGCGGATTTCTGTCAACAACGAACCGGCTCACATCGGTCAACGCATCCAATACAGCGATCATGTCAAAGTCAATGGCAAGCCGATTCGGTTTCGCATTGAAGCACCGCCGACGCGAGTGATTGCCTATCACAAGCCTGCCGGCGAAGTCGTGACGCACGACGATCCACAGAATCGCCCTACGGTGTTTCGCAAGTTACCCAAGCTCTATCAAGGCAAATGGCAATCGGTTGGCCGCTTGGATTTGAATACGGAAGGTTTGTTATTGTTCAGCAGCTCTGGCGACTTGGCTAATAACTTGATGCATCCAAGATTCGGCTTGGAGCGTGAGTATGCGGTCCGCGTGCTCGGAAAGCTCAACAAGGAAGAAAAGCAAAAATTGCTTGATGGGGTGCAGCTTGACGACGGCATGGCGCAATTTGGCTCCATCGAAGACGGCGGCGGCGAAGGAGCAAATTGTTGGTATCGCGTGACGATTTCAGAAGGTCGCAACCGTGAAGTTAGACGCATGTTTGAGTCTGTCGGACATGCTGTTAGTCGCTTGATTCGTATTCGCTATGGTGCCATGATGTTGCCGCGCGGATTGAAGCGTGGCGCTTGGATGGAGTTGGGAGAAACCGATATTCGCGCATTGATGAGTGCGGTTAGCGCATCATCAAAGCCACGCCAAAATATTGATCAAACAGATGAGAGTACTGGTAATAAAAACAGTGATGGACGTCAACCACGCTCTAATAACCGCGATAACCGTGGGAATGGGGGCAGAGGTCAACCAACATCCAGGCGTAATCCAACGAATCAAGGCAACAAGTTTCCAGCACAAGGGCAGTCGCGAGATTTCGGGCAAAAACAGCGTCCCCAGCGCACGAATGGACCGAATAATGCGCCAAACAGCTCGCAGCCTGATCCATTGAAAACATCATTAGGCTACATAGGCGCAGACAGTTTGAATCAGCAAAGGCAGCAACGTCGCACGAGTTCTGGGTCTGGCTCGGGTGGCTCAGGCGCGAGACGCCCTTCGCGAGGCAGGTAATTAGATTTTGATTTGCAGTTTTTATAGTTAAAGAGCAAGTTTTTAAGGCAAAAATATGACTCTAGCCAGCGTATTTATTACATAAGTAGCTATTGAAAATATAGCAAAAATTTGAATTTAATTTTTTTAAACACGTGCTTGCGTTTTCGGTGTGTGTGAATTCAGGGCATCGGATGCGTCAGTAAGTTGTTGGCTGTGGCTAGTTAGCTGGCACTTAGCTGCGAAAAGCGCAATAGCAGGCTAAAATAGAGGGCTTGGCAAAAATTGTTGAAACCTAAAGTCCAAGGTATTAAGGAAAACTCAGAAATGTCTATCGAACGCACTCTCTCCATTATCAAACCTGATGCCGTTGCTAAAAACGTGATCGGCCAGATCTACGCTCGTTTTGAAGCTGCTGGTCTCAAAGTTGTTGCTGCAAGAATGGCTCATTTGTCACGTGGTGAAGCTGAAGCTTTTTACGCTGTGCACAAAGAGCGTCCTTTCTTCAAGGACTTGGTCGGCTTCATGATCTCTGGCCCAGTGATGATTCAAGCCTTGGAAGGCGAAGGTGCTATTTTGAAAAACCGCGACTTGATGGGCGCGACTGATCCTAAGAAGGCTGCACCAGGTACGATTCGTGCTGATTTTGCTGACAGCATTGACGCTAAT
This sequence comes from Polaromonas sp., assembly GCA_031424795.1. Classification (GTDB taxonomy): domain Bacteria; phylum Pseudomonadota; class Gammaproteobacteria; order Burkholderiales; family Burkholderiaceae_C; genus Aalborgiella. The sequence goes on from JANPIC010000056.1 coordinate 66,114, forward strand.
GCTGTTCACGGCTCTGATGCTGCGGAAACTGCTGCCGTTGAAATCGGCTTCTTCTTCCCAGGCATGAACGTTTACAGCCGTTAATTTTCGACTGCAACGATGTTATGACGGTCAACCTTCTCGATTTCGATCTAAAAGGCTTGACCGTTTTTTGCGCCTCTTTGGGTGAAAAAAGCTTTCGCGCGACACAGCTTTTCCGTTGGATACACCAAAAAGGCGCCACTGATTTTGAGCAAATGACCGATTTGGCGAAACCGCTAAGGTTAAAACTCGCTCAAACAGCGCATTTACAAAGTTTAAAAATCATCAGCCAGCAAGAGTCAACTGATGGCACCATCAAGTGGCTGTTTGATGTGGGTTCAGGCGATGCCGTAGAGGCCGTTTTTATTCCAGAAGAAAACAGAGGGACGCTGTGCGTCTCGTCTCAAGCTGGATGCGCAGTAGGTTGCAGATTTTGTTCCACGGGACACCAAGGGTTTAGCCGAAACTTAACCACTGGCGAAATCATTGCGCAATTGTGGTTTGCTGAGCATTTTTTACGCAAGCATTTGTCTTCCAAAGATCGCGTTATTTCTAATGTTGTGATGATGGGCATGGGCGAGCCGCTGCAAAATTATTCTGCATTGTTGCCAGCTTTGAAAACCATGCTGGATGACCACGGTTATGGCTTGTCCAGAAGACGTGTGACCGTGTCAACATCTGGCGTTGTGCCGATGATTGACCGCTTGGGAACAGATTGCCCAGTTGCTTTAGCCGTATCTTTGCACGCGCCCAATGACATCTTGCGTAATAATTTGGTTCCATTGAATCAAAAGTATCCCATTGATGAGTTGATGAGTGCGTGCCGCCGCTATCTGGAGTTTGCACCCCGCGATTTCATCACCTTTGAATATTGCATGCTGGATGGTGTCAACGATCAAATCGAGCATGCGCAGCAACTCGTCGCATTGATGAAGCAGCAATCCGTATTAGGTTTGAGTTGTAAATTCAACTTAATACCTTTTAATCCATTCCCCGCGTCTGGTTTGCTGTGCTCATCGAAAGCGCAGGTCACACTATTTGCTAAGATTTTGAGTGATGCAGGCTTGATCACCACCGTCAGGAAAACGCGCGGTGACGATATTGATGCGGCTTGCGGTCAGCTCGCCGGTGAAGTGATGGATAGAACGCGCGTCGCCACCAGAATAGAAAAGCAGCGAACCTTTAAAATCGTGCCCGTAGCTACTAGCAGCATAGATACAACAGTGCAGGACATATCTAATTAAGATTGCCCTATGATGAGTACGATGAACACACGCACATTTGTAAAGTATCCATTCAAAAAAATGCCTATTTATGGGCGTCTGTTGCTCTGTCTCGTGGTTTTGAATTTCGTTGTGGCGTGCGCTAATCCTGGTGATGGCTCTTCACCAGGGAGTAGGGCTGATTTGGCAACAGCATCAGACGAAACTGATATGCAAAAACGCGCCAAAATTAGATTGGAACTTGCTGTCGGTTACTTAGAGCAAGGGCAAACAAATGTGGCGCTTGATGAGGTGAAACTTGCAATAGCTGCTGATCCGCGATCTGCAGAAGCGTTCAGCTTGCGCGGATTGATTTATATGCGTTTGAATGATTTTGGTTTGGCTCGCGATAGTTTCAATCGCGGCATATTGCTGAACCCAAGAGATGGTAATATTTTGCATAATTTGGGTTGGCTGGCTTGTCAAGAATCTCGGTATCCAGAGGCGATGGTCAATTTTGACAAAGCTTTAACGGCACCAAACTACGCAGGACCCGCGAAAACATACTTGGCAAAAGGTATTTGTTTGCTGCGTTCGGGTGATGCGAAACAAGCTGAAAATAATTTTCTACGTTCGTTCGAGCTTGATGCCAGCAACCCCATTGCGACCTTTAATTTGGCTAACTTGCTATACAAGCGCAATGATTTGGTCCGTTCACAGTTCTACATACGTCGCTTAAATAACAATGATTATGTGAATGCGGAATCGCTTTGGTTGGCCGCTAAGATTGAAAAAAAAATGGGTAATAACTCTGGTGTCAATCAATTGGCAGAGCGATTGAGGAAGCAATTTCCGACCTCACGTGAATTTGGCTTATTCGAGAGAGGTGCGTTTGATGAGTGAAAATTCTGTTGACCAAAATACAGGATCTAATCAGGATAGCTCCGTCGTAAATTTATCTGCAACCGCAGGTCAAATGTTGAGACAGGCGCGGACAGATGCAGGTTTGCATATAGCGGCCTTAGCGGTTTCTCTCAGGGTTCCGGTAAAAAGAATCGAGGCGCTTGAGAGCGGACAAATGGATTTGCTCCCCGATATGGTGTTTGTACGTGCATTGACTTCTAGTATTTGCCAAGCACTCAAGATTGATGCGCAACCCGTTTTGGATAAATTGCCCAAAGCGGCATTGCCGCGTCTGAATCATGATGATGTGGCCATCAATACACCTATAGGCGTAGCAAGTTCATCTAAGGGTTCATGGGTAGCCGAAATTTTCACCTCGCCTTTGTTGCTTGGTGTTTTGTTTTTATGTGTGGCTGCAGCTGGGGTTTATTTTTGGCCCAAAAATGCTGCAATGACAGTTTCAGAAGTGCCCGCAGCTTCCAAACCGCTGCCAGAAGTGGGTGTCAGTCAAGCAAAAGAGGTCATAGTTGCCAACGAAAGTACTCCAGCATTAAGTTTGAACGCTAGCGCTAATCTTGCAGCAAGTACTGGAACTAACACTAACACTAACGCGCCAATTGCTGAGCCTAGCAGTACAACGCCTACAACGCCTGCAACGCCATTGGTTGTAAATTCTTCAGTCACCACAGACAGTCTTGTTACTTTCAAGGCAACGGGTGAGACCTGGGTTGAGGTTAAAAGTGCTACGGGAAGTACGCTCTTTAAGAAGTTACTTATTGCTGGCGAGACAGCAGGCACTTCTGGCGCTTTGCCCTTGACGGTTATTGTGGGTCGAGCAGACGCTACTCAAGTTGAAGTGCGTGGAAAAACTATTGATTTAATGTCTATTGCAAAAAGTAATGTCGCGCGGTTTGAGGTGAAATGATGGAGTCTTGCTTGTCAAATTTTGAGTCTATTCCTAGCGCAGCACCGGCAGCCAGACATTCAAGGCAAGCCAACGTGGTTTGGGGCTCGCGGATCGTGACTGTGGGCGGAAATGCGCCAGTTCGTGTTCAGTCTATGACCAATACGGATACGGTAGATGCAATTGGCACAGCCATTCAAATCAAAGAACTAGCATTGGCTGGGTCAGAAATGGTGCGTATCACGGTCAATACGCCCGAAGCCGCCCAACAAGTTCCCTACATTCGCGAGCAACTTGATCGCATGGGCATTGATGTGCCGCTGATCGGTGACTTTCATTACAACGGACACCGTTTATTAACCGATTTTCCAGATTGCGCGCAAGCACTGTCAAAGTACCGCATCAACCCAGGTAACGTTGGGAAGGGTGATAAAAAAGACAAACAATTCGGTCAAATGATTGAAGCGGCCATTCGTTGGAACAAAGCCGTCCGCATTGGTGTGAATTGGGGTAGTTTGGATCAAGAGTTGTTGGCTAGTTTGATGGATGCCAATGGGCAAAGAGCCGAGCCTTGGGATGTCAAGCAAGTGATGTATGAAGCTTTGGCGACTTCAGCCATCGACTCCGCAAAATTGGCTGAGAGCATGGGCTTGAGCGGCAATCAAATCATTTTGTCGTGCAAGGTCAGTGGCGTGCAAGATTTGATTTCAGTCTATCGTGGTCTGTCCAAGCGTTGCGACTACGCACTTCACCTTGGTTTGACAGAGGCGGGCATGGGTACAAAAGGCACAGTTGCATCCGCTACTGCTTTGTCAATACTGCTTCAAGAGGGTATTGGCGACACCATTCGCGTTTCTTTAACCCCGCAGCCTGGAGAGGCACGCACCCAAGAGGTCGTGATTGCATCCGAAATATTGCAATCCATTGGCTTACGCAGTTTTGTACCTAGCGTGACGGCGTGCCCAGGCTGTGGTCGAACGACGAGCACGACTTTCCAAGAATTGACTAAACAAATCGATGATTTCTTGCGTGAGAAGATGCCAGTATGGAAAAACCAATATCCTGGTGTTGAGAAAATGAAAGTGGCAGTGATGGGCTGTATCGTTAATGGTCCAGGTGAGAGTAAGCACGCCGATATTGGTATCAGCTTACCTGGAACAGGCGAAGCGCCTGCTGCCCCTGTTTATATAGATGGTGAAAAAAACGTGACTTTGCGTGGCGAAGGTATTGCGCAAGAGTTTCAAGTCATCGTCGAAAAATACATTGAAAATCGTTATGGCAAAAAGTGACAAGCTAGTAGCTGTCAAAGGCATGAATGACATTTTGCCGCCGGACTCAGCGCGTTGGGAATGGTTTGAGGCGCATGTGCGCGATGTGATGGCTGGCAGTGCTTATCGCAATATTCGCACGCCGATTGTTGAGCCGACTGCCTTGTTTGTGCGCGGTACAGGCGAAACGACAGACATTGTTGAAAAAGAGATGTACTCTTTTGAAGACCGCCTAAATGGCGAGCAGCTGACTTTGCGTCCAGAAAACACGCCTGGCGTTGTGCGAGCAGCGATTGAGCACAACCTCACCTACGAAGGCGGCAAGCGCTTGTATTACATGGGCCCCATGTTTAGACATGAGCGCCCACAACGCGGCCGTTATCGTCAGTTTTACCAACTCGGTGCAGAGGCCTTGGGCTTTGCTGGGCCTGAAGTGGATGTGGAATTGATGTTGTTGGTCGATCAAATCTTCAAACGCGTCGGCGTAAAAAATGTTCGCGTTGAAATCAACAGTCTTGGTATTCCGTCAGAACGTCAAACGCACCGCGCGGCCCTGATCAATTATTTTCAACAAAACACTGATTTGCTTGATGCTGATGCCCAGCGGCGCTTGCACACCAACCCGTTACGCATTTTGGACACTAAAAATCCAGCCATGCAAGCGATGGTGCAAGGCGCACCGCAATTGTTGAGTTTTTTGGGTGAATCATCACTAAAACATTTGGAAACAGTGCAGCGGTTGCTTACTGCGTGCAACGTTCCTTGGATGGTCAATCCAAGATTGGTTCGTGGCCTAGACTACTACAGCCACACTGTTTTTGAGTTCATCACGACAGAGCTGGGCGCTCAAGGCACGCTTTGTGGCGGTGGACGCTACGACGGCTTGTTTGAGATTCTAGGCGGTAAGCCAACGCCAGCAGTTGGTTGGGGTATGGGCGTTGAGCGCGTGCTAGAGCTACTCAAAGAGCAGTCTATTGAAGCGTCTAATACTGTTTTAGACGCATACGCGATTGTTCCAGACTTGGCTGATTCCATGCAGGTTGCACCTGTGCTGCAACAACTGCGTGCCCAAGGTATCAGCATACAAATGCATGCAACGGCAGATGGTGCAGCTGGTGCGATGAAGAGCCAATTCAAAAAAGCGGACGCCAGTGGCGCACGTTATGCCTTGGTGTTTGGCGCTGAAGAATTAGCTAAACAGCAAGTTGCCGTGAAATCTTTACGCGACGGGCAAGGCGCGCAAACGCTGCAGTCTTTAGAATCCGTAGAATCATGGGCTAAAACCTTAACGGTTTAAGCTAAATCATTAGGCTTTATTAAAATCCAAAGCGCCGTATTTTTGTATTTCACATTCATTTTTTATAAATAAGTATTTTTATGGCAAACCATCTCGACCTAGAAGAACAAGAACAATTAGACCAATTCAAGCATTTTTGGAACCAGTACGGCAACCTCATTACTTGGGTGTTGATTGCGGTTTTAGGCTCTTTTGCTGCTTGGAATGCTTACGAATACTGGCAGCGCACCCAAGCGGCTCAAGCTGCAGCGATGTTTGATGAAGTTGAACGCAGCATTGCAACTGGCGATGTAGCCAAGGTTGAGCGTGCATTGTCAGACATGAATTCAAAATTCGGCTCTAGCCCATATGCACAACAAGCCGGTTTGCTGGCTGCTAAGACTTTTTACGAAAAAGGCAATCTTGATGCGAGCAAGAAAGCCTTGGCTACCGTTGCTGAGAAATCATCTGACGTTGGTTACCAAGCCATTGCTAAGTTGCGCTTGGCAAGTGCGCTGATTGAAGGCAAAAACTACGACGATGCGTTGAAACAATTGTCTGGTGCTTATCCAAAAGAATTCGAACCTATGGCGGCTGACCGTCGTGGCGATGTGCTGGCTTTGCAGGGCAAACCTGCGGAAGCAAAAGCTGAATACGTTAAAGCCTACAAGGGTTTTGACGACAAATCAGGCTATCGCCGTTTGGTTGAAGTTAAGTTGAATGCCTTAGGCGGCGACCCAGTTACCAACCCTGTTACCAGCGCAGCAACTGAGGTGGCCGCTAAAGATGCGGTGGTGGAGCAGAAAAAATGAAATTAGGCAATGTCGTCGACAGATGTGCTAAGCGAGCTGCGCTTTGTTTAACTGCGGGTTTGCTGGTTGCTTGCGCTGGTGGTGGTGACAAAGCCAAGCCGGCTGAGCTTGCCACCAATGCGCCAAAGCTAGGCGTTCGCTTGGCTTGGACGGCACGTGTGGGTGCGGTAAATTTCCCGTTAGATATTGCAGTAACCAGTGCAAATAATGCCACAGGTGCTATTGTTAGTGTAGCAAGTGGCGATGGCATTGTTGCAAGTTTTGATGCTGCAAGTGGGCGTGAATTGTGGCGTGCGCAGGCTGGAAAAGCGTTAGCGGCGGGCGTTGGCTCTGATGCTGGCTTTGCAGCAGTTGTCACGATTTCAAATGAATTGATCACATTTGATAAGGGTCGAGAAGTTTGGCGACAAAAATTGGGTACTTCAAGCTATACCGCGCCCTTGGTTGCTGGTGGCAAGGTGTTTGTTTTAGGTGCTGATCTTGCGATTTCTGCCTTTGAATTGGCAGATGGCAAAAAGCTGTGGTCACAGAAGAAGTCAACCGAGGCTTTGACCTTGCGTCAATCTGGCGTTTTGCTGATGGTGTCTGATACCTTGGTTTCAAGCGCTTCGGGTCGTTTGTTGGGTATCAACCCGTTGGATGGCAACGTCCGCTGGAGCACGCCAATTGCTACAGCACGTGGCACAAACGAGATTGAGCGCTTGGTCGATCTGGTAGGTCGCGTATCTAACAATAGCGAGGTTGTGTGCGCACGGGCTTACCGCGTCAGCGTTGGCTGTGTCAATACCCTGCGCGGTAATTTGTTGTGGACCAAACCAGCCGTGGGGCAGGAGGGCGTTCAAGGCGATGCTCGTACCCTGTTTGGCGCAGAATCAGATGGCAAAGTCATTGCTTGGAACCGCGGTAATGGTGAGCGCTTGTGGCAGACTGAGCAGTTGCTTAACCGCAATTTGTCCGCCCCAGCCGTGCTGGAAAAGGCGATTGCCGTGGGAGACAGCACAGGATGGGTGCATTTCCTGTCTAAAACGGACGGTTCACCGCTGAACCGCTTGGCGACGGACGGCTCTGCCATGGCTGTTGCGCCAGTGGTTGTCGGTAATACGCTGGTAGTGGTTACACGCAATGGTGGCGTTTTTGGGTTTACAGCAGAGTAAAATAGATATTCTGGCTATCTTCTAGCCATTTCAGCTGAAATAATAAGAAAAATAATATGAAACCCGTTCTAGCACTTGTCGGCCGCCCCAATGTCGGCAAATCTACCCTGTTTAACCGCTTGACCAAGACGCGCGACGCCATCGTTGCAGATTTCGCAGGTTTGACGCGTGACCGCCACTACGGCAACGGTAAGCAAGGCAAACTCGAATACATTGTCATCGACACAGGCGGTTTCGAGCCAGATGCCGAAACTGGCATTTACAAAGAAATGGCCAAACAAACCCGCCAAGCTGTGGCTGAGGCGGATGTGGTCATCTTCATGCTCGACGCTCGTTCTGGTGTGTGCGCACAAGACCATGACATAGCCAAATACCTGCGAAAACTAGGCAAAACATGCCTTTTGGTGGCCAACAAAGCTGAAGGGATGACCAACAGCCACCAGTTGGGTGAGTTTTTTGAGCTGGGTTTGGGCGATGTGCATGGTATTTCGGCCTCTCACGGCCAAGGCACGCGTGAATTGGTTGATTTGGCATTCCACACTTTGCAAGTAGGTGCGCCTGAAGCTGAGGAAGAAATAGACAACGGCGCTATCAAACTTGCAGTAGCAGGTCGTCCCAATGTCGGTAAGTCAACCTTAATCAACACTTGGCTTGGTGAAGAGCGCTTGGTCGCCTTTGACTTGCCTGGTACGACGCGCGACGCTATTTCTGTGCCTTTTGAGCGTGATGGCCAGCTGTTTGAGTTGATTGACACGGCGGGTCTGCGTCGCAAAGGCCAAGTTTTTGAGGCGATTGAGAAGTTTTCAGTCGTTAAAACCCTGCAGGCCATTGCCACGGCCAACGTTGTTTTGCTGTTGATTGACGCAGAGCAGGGCGTGACAGATCAAGACGCACACATAGCTGGTTACATCTTAGAAAGCGGCCGTGCGGTGGTGATTGCCATCAACAAGTGGGATGCAGTCGATTCTTATCAGCGCGACTTGGTGCAGCGGTCGATTGAAACGCGTTTGTCCTTTTTGAAATTTGCTGAATTGCACTTCATTTCCGCCAAAAAACGCCAAGGTTTAGGCCCCGTTTGGACCTCCATTGCCAAAGCGCACCGTTCCGCCACCATCAAAATGACCACACCGGTTTTGACGCGTTTGCTTCTAGAGGCGACCCAATTCCAAAGCCCAGAACGTGCCGGTATGTTCCGCCCCAAGCTGCGTTACGCGCATCAAGGCGGTATGAACCCGCCTGTGATTGTGGTTCATGGCAACTCGCTGGAGCATGTCTCTGCCTCGTACAAGCGCTTTTTAGAAGGGCGTTTCCGTAAAGAATTCAAACTGGTGGGCACGCCGCTGCGTATTGAGATGAAAACCAGCACCAATCCGTATGCCGGCAAAGAAAGTAACCGCGTTAGAGAGTAATCTCTTTTTGGAGGCGTGAATATGCCTATAGCCGGCGTATTTATTGCCTTATTAGCTATAGAAATCATAGTAAGAATTACCCTTAATTGATATGAAGACAATCAAGCCGACCCAAACGCCAACGTATAAAACGCCTTTGACGGCATGGGTGATGGCACTAAGTTTGACTTTGACAGCCTGCGGTGGTGGCGGTTCATCGACC
>JANPIC010000057.1:0-12174 GCA_031424795.1 Polaromonas sp.
TGCGGATGCTGCAAGAGACCTTGCCACGCCTTGGGCTTGACGGCCAAGACCACGACAAGCGCGAAACAGTAAATGATCACGGTAGACCACAAGGGGTGCAAACCCGCCGACTGCAACTGGCGCAACGGCCACCATGACACGCCCCACACAAAAGCGTTGACGACCAACGCACCAACCGCCCACAGTTTCATTGTGTCAGCGCTCTAAGCGTCAATCGTGCATGCCATCGTGTGTGGCAATGTCGATCAAATGCGCTTCTTCTGCAGGGTATTTCCGTAAATTGCTGGCATGCCAGCGCATGATGAGCCACATCACTGCGGTGATTAAAAAGCCGAAAAAAGCAATGATGCCGAATGCGGTCAGGCCCAAACCTGTGCCCAATGCGTACAAACCACCCAAGCCCAAGATACAGGCCTGCTCGTTGAAGTTTTGCACGGCAATAGAGCGGCCCGCACCCATCAAGTTATGGCCACGGTGCTGCAGCAATGCATTCATGGGTACGACAAGATAGCCGGCCAATCCACCCAATAAGATGAGGAAAGGAATAGCCACCCAAATGCTGCTGATGAAGTTAAGCCCAAACATGAGCACGCCCATGGCGATACCCAAAGGAATCAAGCTTGTCGCGCGATCCAGCGTCATGCGCATAGAGGCAACCACAGCGCCCACAGCTGTGCCGATGACGATGACGCCTACCAGCGACGACGCTTGCGAGGTGCTGTACCCCAGCGCAACAGCCGCCCATGCAAAAACTATCACCCTTAAATTGCCAAGAACACCCCAAAACAAAGTTGTCGTGGCGAGTGAAATCTGTCCTAATTTGTCTTTCCAGAGCAGGTTATTGCAATGCCAAAAATCTGGTACCAACGACAAAGTATTTTTCGGCATAGCAATAATCGCGGCGCCAGTGCTTGGTATGCGGGTGTTGAACCAAGCCGCAATGCCGTAGATCAAAATCATCATCGCAATGGCCGCTTCAGCTGCGGTGTCCACACTGGTTTGAAAAATTGGTAAATCGAATGACAGCAAGTAGCTGGAAACATTGGTGCCAATCAATTGACCGCCCAGCAAGATGCCCAAAATGATAGATGCAACTGTCAGCCCTTCAATCCAGCCATTGGCTTTGACCAGTTGAGAAGCGGGCAAAAGCTCTGTCAAGATGCCGTATTTGGCGGGGGAATACGCTGCAGCACCCAAACCAACCACAGCATAAGCCAGCAACGGATGTCCGCCAAACAGCATAAATATGCAGCCCACCATTTTGATGAAATTGCTGACAAACATCACCTGCCCTTTGGGATAGGCATCAGCAAAAGCGCCCACAAAAGGCGCCAAGATTACGTAAAAAAGTGCAAACATAGGCGCCAAGGCAGACACATGCCACAGCGGCGCACCAGATGCTTTAAGCAGTTCAATAGCGGCAACAAGCAATGCATTATCAGCCAATGAGCTGAAAAACTGTGCCGCCATGATGGTGAAAAACCCTTTTTTCATGGGTTCATGTGAAGGCTGCGTCATAAAATAAAAACTGCCAAAAGAGACATCTCAAAAGGCGCTAGCTGAGGTAAACGCATGAAGTTATGTAAAGTAAGTAACCGTTTGGTAACGCATAAGTAACTAATACTGGGTTATATCATGCCTAGGCCTCAATAAAGAGATGGTGAAATGAGAGAATACCCTCGTTACACAATTTTAAAATAGCATGCCACGCCCCATTCTAGCCACCATCCACACAGCGGCTTTGCGCAACAACATTCAGCGTGCGCGCCGCGCTGCAGCCGATTCAAAAGTATGGGCTGTTGTGAAAGCCAATGCGTATGGGCATGGCATTGAGCGGGTGTTTGAAGGGCTGCGCAGTGCCGATGGTTTTGCACTGTTAGATTTAGACGAGGCGACTCTGGTGCGCAAGCTGGGCTGGCGCGGTCCGATACTGCTTTTAGAAGGCGTGTTTGAGCAGCGCGATTTGGAGCTGTGCTCGCGCCTTGGCTTGTGGCACACCGTGCATTGCGACGAACAAATTCACATGCTGGCGACACATAAAACCGAGGTACCGCACCGTGTTTTCCTGAAAATGAATTCGGGCATGAACCGCTTGGGCTTTGCGCCGCACCAGTACCGCGCCGCGTGGACGCGGCTGAATGCGCTGCCCCAAGTCGAAGAAATTTCGTTGGCCACGCATTTCAGCGATGCCGATGGTGCAAAAGGTATTGCAGAACAGTTGCGCGTTTTTAACGCAACAACGCAAGATTTGCCGGGTGAGCGCAGCTTGGCCAACAGCGCTGCCCTGCTGCGCCACAGCATCAACGCCGCTGCAGATTGGGTGCGCCCAGGCATTGCGTTGTATGGCAGCGCCCCCGACTTCCCTGGGCATAGTTATGCCGATTGGCAACTGTTGCCAACGATGACTTTATCATCAAAAATAATAGCTACTCAGGCTTTAAATACGTCGGCTACAGTCGGATATGGCTCTGTTTTTAAGGTGGACAAGCCGATGACGATTGGCGTGGTGGCTTGCGGCTACGCTGACGGCTATCCGCGCCATTGCAGCACCGGAACGCCTGTGTTGGTGCAAGGTATTCGCACCCGCATGGTGGGGCGTGTCAGCATGGACATGATCACCGTCGATTTAGAGCCGCTGATTCTTGCGGGTGTTGAAGTCGGCGTTGGCAGCGAGGTCACGCTATGGGGGCGAGCCAGCAACGGCGAAGTTCTTTCGATTGACGAAGTAGCCCAAGCTGGTGGCACCGTCGGTTATGAGCTGATGTGCGCTTTGGCGCAACGCGTGCCTACGGTTGTTGAGCCAGAATAAGCTTGTAAATCAATAAGTTAGATTTTTTTCTGACACATCGCTTGACCAAGCTGAACAGCGCCGCCAGCTTCCCAAGTCGGGTTGAACGCCATCGTTTTTGAACAACTCTCAGGAAAAAGCATCACCACGGTCGAGCCCAGCATGAATCTGCCCATTTCGTCACCTTGCTTCAGTGAAATAAGTTCATCGTCATACCGCCATTCGCGTACATCCGTGCTGCGCGGTGGGTTGATCTGGCCATGCCAAACGGTGGCCATGCTGCCGACTATGGTTGCACCCACCAAAACGAGTACAAACGGCCCTTGAGCGGTGTCAAATACGCAAACTACACGCTCATTACGTGCAAACAAGCCGGGCACGCCGCGCGCTGTCGTTGGGTTGACGGAAAACAAGTCACCCGGCACATAAATCATGCGTGTTAAACGGCCATCACAAGGCATGTGGATGCGGTGGTAGTCTTTGGGGCTGAGGTAAATCGTAGCAAAACTGCCGTTTTGAAACTGCGCAGCCAAGGTGCTGTCGCCACCGACTAGGGCGGTGGTGGAATAGCTGTGGCCCTTGGCTTGAAAGATTTGATCTTGCTTGATGTCGCCAAACTGGCTGATGGCACCGTCTACAGGGCAAATCAACTCGGCTGCGGTCAACGGTCGTGCGTCTGGCTTTAACGCGCGTGTAAAAAAATCGTTGAAAGTGGCGTAGCTGCTGATGTCTGGATTCAGTGCCTCAGCCATGTTGACGTGGTACTTCTTGACAAACCAGCGTATGACGGACGTGGTCGTGTTGCCACGAGCTTGGCTCGCAAAACGGCCAGCGAGATTCGTCAGTAGTTGCTTTGGCAACACATATTGCGGTAAAACTTTGAGGCGGTTCAGCACGATGCGTTCCTTTTTTACTCTTTTTTTATTTCAGCCAGCCACGTTTGCGGAAGTACCACATCGGTACCAAGGCACTAGCAATCATGAGCAAGACGGTGTAGGGGTAGCTCCACCCGCCTAAAAATTCCAACTCTGGAAATTTTAAATTCATGCCGTACACGCTAGCAATCAAGGTGGGTGGCAGCAAGGCAACGCTTGCCACTGAAAATATCTTGATGATCTTATTTTGGTTGATGTTGATAAAACCAACGGTGGCATCCATCAAAAAGTTGATTTTGTCGAATAAAAAAGCAGTGTGTGAGTCCAGTGAATCAATATCTCGCAAAATTTGCCGTGCTTCTTCAAACTGTTCGGCGTTGAGCATTTTGCTGCGCATCACAAAACTCAAAGCGCGCCGTGTGTCCATCATATTGCGGCGAATGCGACCGTTCAAATCTTCGTGGCGAGCAATGGCGCCCAATACTTCGCTTGCTAAAGCGTCCGTCATATCGCCTGAAAGAACCTTGGTACTGACTTTTTCAAGCTCCACATAAATACCTTCTAAGGTGTCGGCGGAGTACTCAGCATCCGCATCAAACAATTTGAGCAGCACTTCTTTGGCGTCTTCTAACAAACCAGGTGCGCGACGGGCACGCATGCGTAAGAGCCTAAATACAGGAACATCTTCGTCGTGGATTGAAAACAACACACCATGGCTTTTAAGCTGGGTATTGACCAAATTCAAAATAAACGCAACGCGGACGGTGCGGGGTTCGTCGTCATCCGCAATCAAAAAGTCAGAGCGAATGTGCAAATCACCATTGTCTTCTTCGTAAAAACGGGCGGATTCTTCGATGTCTTCGTCCATCGCATCTTCAGGAATCGATAAACCGTAATGCTGCTTGATCCAGCGTTTTTCTTCTAAAGTGGGCGACTCCAAATCGACCCAAATAGGCTGAAATTTGGTGAGTTCTTCTAGCGACTCGATCTCTTCTTGGAAAAGTCGGCCATTGGCTAGGGAAAAGATATTGAGCATGGCTCTCTCCCGAAATAAGATTGCATTTAAAAAAGGGGGATTTAGCTTTCAACCCCAATGCAAACAACCATACGTTTTAGCTTAAAGCTAAAGCATCTGGTATTTGGGAGTTAAAAGCTACCGACTAGGGTAGGTTTCCAAGCGATTGCTCCGTTATTTATAAGCTTTGATTATGACACTTTGTAAAGGGGTAATTCATCTGGTTACATCAAGTGATAAAGTCAAAGGCTAATTTAAGAAGTTATGTCGACACAAACACCAAGCTCTCAGCCCCGTTCACTTTCACCTAAGCGTGAACTTTGGCTCTTGCTCACCTTAGCAGGCATCCAATTTACCCATATTCTTGATTTCATGATCATGATGCCCTTGGGGCCACAATTCACAAAGATTTTTTCTATCACCGATGCGCAATTTGGCATGTTGGTGTCTGCGTACACATTGGCTGCAGGTGCTTCAGGGTTGTTGGCTGCTACTTATTTGGATAAATTTGACCGAAAAAAACTACTTTTAGCACTGTATGTCCTGTTCGGCTTGGCGACGCTGGCTTGTGGTTTGGCACCGACGTACTACAGTTTGATGGTGGCGCGGGTGCTGGCCGGCGTTTTTGGCGGTGTTTTGTCTGCTTTGTCGCAAACGATTATTGCTGATGTCATTCCCTTTGAGCGGCGTGGCCGCGCCATGGGCATCGTGATGACATCATTTTCAGTATCAACTGTGGCTGGCGTGCCTTTGGGCTTGTTTCTGGCCGCGCATTTCAGTTGGCACGCGCCATTTTTTGGCATCGCTGCCTTGGTTGGTTTGTTGGCAGCTGGCGCTTACGTCACGTTGCCTGCACTCGTCGATCATTTGAAAGTAGCAAACAAGCCATCGGCTTGGAGTGGTATCAAACAAGTGCTTGCTGACCCCAATCACCTGACAGCCTTTGCTTTTTCCGGCTTACTGATGTTTGCCGGCTTTACGGTGATTCCATTCATCACTATTTATTTGCAAACCAATGTGGGTTGGCAAACGGAGCAAGTGCCTTATGTGTATTTGAGCGGTGGATTGGTGACTTTGGTGACAGCGCGCATGATTGGTGTTTTGACTGACCGCAAGGGAAAAGTATTCATGTTCAGCTTGATGGCTGTTTTGGTCATCTTTCCAATGGTGGCGACAACTTTGACAGAAGGCTTGCCAATGTGGGCTGTTTTATTGGTTTCGACCGCCTTTTTCGCTTGCATGAGTGGGCGCATGATTCCGGGCATGGCCATCATCACGTCCGCAGCGAATCCGCAGCTACGTGGCACATTTATGGCGCTGAATTCAGCGGTGCAATCTGCATCCATGGGAATTGCCGCTTTTATCGGTGGTTTGATTATTAGCCGCGACGCGCAAAATTTAGTACAAAACTATTGGGTCGCTGCCTTGGTTGGCGCTTGCGCAAGCGTAGCCGCTATTTTTCTGGTCAGGCGCTTAAAGTTATACCAATCAAATACTTTAGCTGCAAAGTAAGCCGTTGCACCGGCTTACATTAAATAATATAAAAATTTGCAGAAAAGCGTGCTTTGGCACTTGCAAATGTTTAATGGGGAGCGCATAGTGAAGTTACTTGGGAAGTTGTTAAAGATGAAGCTTTAGCCTCAGGTGTCGTCCACGCCCTGCTTTGTGGTTGTTGAGCAGTCAGCGCAGTGCGTGTTTTGCTTTTGTTGTAGGAGGCTACGTATGAATTTGACAATCAGCGGTCACCATCTCGAAGTTACCCCAGCGTTACGCAGTTACGTGACGGCTAAGTTAGATCGAATCACAAGGCATTTTGACCAACTGGTTGATGTGAAAGTTTTGCTAACGGTAGAAAATCAAAAGGAAAAAGACCGACGACAGCGTGCTGAGTGCAATATTCACGTCAAAGGCAGTGACATGTTCGCTGAGAGTTCGCACGAAGACCTGTATGCTGCGGTGGATGACTTGGTAGACAAGCTTGATCGTCAAGTCGGTAAACACAAAGACAAGGTGAAAGACCACCATCATGATGCGCCTAAACGCTTGATGTAATTAGCCGTTATACACTTTAGTTTTAAGACACTACACCGCCCTACAAAAAGCTTTCCAAGGAGAGCTATTTGTAGGGCGGTGCTACTTTTGATGCAAAGGTTTGGGGCAAAATTTGGCTAATTTCTCTAGAATTTAAGTCGAATTCATTCCTAATTCATAGCTCGGTGCATAATCTCACTCCACGTATGAACAGACTTTCCAGCATATTGCCCGCTCCACAAGTGCTTGTGGGTGTAGAAGCTACCAGCAAAAAACGCGCTTTTGAGGAGGCTGGTTTGTTGTTTGAGCAGCTGCACGGCTTGAACCGCGCTATGGTTACTGATAGCTTGTTTGCACGAGAGCGACTGGGTTCGACGGGTCTAGGTCATGGCGTAGCCATTCCACATGGCCGTATCAAAGGCATGAAGACACCCATGGCAGCAGTCTTTCAGCTTGCACAGCCCATTGGTTTTGATGCGCCTGATGAGTTGCCTGTCAATTTATTGATCTTCTTGCTCGTGCCAGAGGCGGCTACTCAAAAACATCTTGAAATCTTGTCGGAAATCGCAGAATTATTGAGCGATGCCACGTTACGCGATAAATTGCAAACAACACCGGATGCCGTGCACTTACACCAGCTAATCACGGGTTGGCTGGCAACCCAAGGCGTTGCATGAAGCCCACCGTTGTCAGTGCCGACGTTTTATTTGAAGCCTTCCGTACTTACTTGAAATGGGATTGGCTGGTTGGCCTGTCGGCTTCAGAGCGGCGATTTGATGAGGTTGCCGTTCGTGCAGCAAGGTCTAGCGCTGATTTGGTTGGTTATCTCAATTACATCCATCCCTACCGATTGCAGGTTTTGGGAGAACGCGAAGTCGCCTATCTCACCAACGGCACAGAGGCGGACTGTGCTAGACGCATAGCCAGAATCGTCAAGCTTGAACCACCTTTGCTGGTACTTGGCGATGGACAAACGCCACCGCCTAGTTTGCTCACACTGTGCGAGCGCGCTCAAATCCCCTTGTTTGCGACCAAAGAATCGGCGGCTTTTGTGATCGACGTGCTGCGTGCCTACTTGGCCAAGCACTTTTCAGACCGCACCACCATGCACGGCGTGTTCATGGATATTTTGGGTTTGGGCGTGATGATTACTGGGGAATCCGGCCTAGGTAAAAGTGAGCTTGGTTTAGAGTTGATTTCACGCGGTAATGGTTTGGTGGCCGATGATGCGGTTGATTTATTCCGTATCAACCAAACCACGATTGAAGGGCGCTGTCCGGATTTGCTGCAAAACTTGTTAGAGGTGCGTGGCATTGGTTTGTTGGATATTCGCGCTATTTTTGGTGAAACAGCCGTCCGCAGACGTATGCGCTTGAAGCTGATTGTTCACTTGGTTCGCAGAGAAACCATGGAACGTGACTACGACCGCATGCCCTCAGTACCTTTAACGCAAGATGTTATCGGCATCCCTGTGCGCAAAGTGGTGATTCAAGTTGTGGCGGGTCGAAATATCGCGGTTTTGGTGGAAGCCGCTGTGCGAAACACCATTTTGCAACTGCGCGGCATTGATACCTATGAGGAATTTGCCCAGCGCCAGCGTAAAGCGATGGACGCGGGTTAATTTTGCGGATAAGTTTCAGCGGAAAACGTCAATAGCGACCTAGGTTGGTCGACCCGTATTGGGTTTAATCAAGTTCGGGCATTTCGCCTTGGTGCAGTTAGCATACAAGCTCAAAGCGTGCTCAGCAATCGCAAAACCTTTGGCCTTGGCAATAGCTTTTTGCCGTTTTTCAATCTCTTCGTCAAAAAACTCTTCAACTTTGCCGCAATCAAGGCAAATCAAATGATCGTGGTGATGCCCCTCATTCAGCTCATAAACGGCTCTGCCACCGTCAAAACTGCTACGCGTCAAAATACTGGCTTGTTCAAACTGAAGCAGCACACGGTAGACGGTCGCCAATCCAATGTCGGTGCGATCCTGTAAGAGGATGCGAAACACATCTTCCGCCGTCATATGGCGCGGCTCACCCTTCTGGAAAATTTCCAAAATCTTCAAACGCGGCAAGGTTGCTTTCAAGCCGGTGCTTTTAAGTTCGTCAATAGTGGTCATAAATGTGCTTTTTCTGGGCTACTCAGCCGCTACAATGACTCCATCATATCGTTATAGTTGGCCATTATGAATACTACACCGCATACACACCATCGTACATTAAAGCTTTTACTCGCAGCCATGGTCATCAGTCTGTTGACAGCCTGCGGCTCCATTCTTTACAAAGCCGAAATCGCGCAAGGCAATTTCGTGTCTAAGGAGCAGGTGGCTGCGCTCAGACTCGGCATGCCGCGCTTGCAAGTGGCAGATATCTTGGGCACACCGCTGTTGGTCAGCGTTTTTCACGCTGACCGTTGGGAATACGTGTTTAACTTGAAACGTAAAGGTATCGAGACACCTTCCTACAAACTCACCGTTTATTTCAAGGGCGATGCGCTTGACAAAATTGACGGCAGCAACATGCCGACAGAGCAGGAATTTATCGATTCTCTCGCGGGCAATAAGAAGTGACTGACATCATGAATTCTGGGAAATTACGCCTAGCCGTTGCTGGCGCCAGTGGTCGCATGGGCCACATGTTGATAGAAGCCGTTAGTGCGGCTGATGATTGCATTTTAGCGGGAGCCCTTGATATTGCGGGCTCACCAGCCATTCATGTTGATGCGCTTCAATATATGGGGAAGCAGAGCGGTATCTTGGTGACGGATGACTTGCGCCAAGGTTTGGCAAATGCACAGGTCATGATGGATTTCACGCGACCCGAAGGCACATTGGCGCATTTACAGGTTTGTCGCGAACTTGGCGTTAAAGCGGTGATCGGCACAACGGGTTTTTCCGATGCGCAAAAAGCTGAAATTGCCGAGATTGCCAAAGACATCGCCATCGTTATGTCGCCCAACATGAGTGTGGGCGTGAATGTGACGTTTAAGCTGCTAGAAATGGCGGCGAAAGCGTTGAACACAGGCTATGACATCGAAGTGGTTGAGACGCACCACCGCCATAAAATTGATGCCCCCTCAGGCACAGCGCTCAAAATGGGCGAGGTGATGGCAGACGTTTTAGGCCGCAACTTAAAAGACAACGGCGTTTTTGAGCGCCATGGCGTAACCGGTCCACGCGATGCATCTTCGATTGGTTTTTCTACCATTCGTGGTGGCGATGTCATTGGCGACCATACCGTCATTTTTGCAGGCACGGGTGAGCGCATCGAAATCAGCCACAAAGCCTCCAGCCGCGAGTATTACGCCAAAGGCAGCTTGATGGCGGCGCGTTTCTTGGTCGACAAGCCAAATGGGCTGTATGACATGTTTGATGTGTTGAATTTGCGTTGATTTGGGTGCGAACCCCTGGTTTTTCAACGAATGAGCGCCTTTCAATTCATCCTCCAAGGCGATGCCATCAGCAAAACGGTGGCGATTCTACTGCTGTTGATGTCTGTCGCCAGTTGGGTGGTGATTTTGTTGAAGGCGTGGACTTTACGTCGCGCCAGTGGCGATGTGGCACGCAGTACCGCTGCTTTTTGGCAATCAGCCTCGGTTGATGCTGGCTTGCGGCAAGCTACAGCTTTTGACCGTTCTGCGCTCGTTTCCCCGTTGATTTCTGCAAGTCAAACTATCGACACCAGAAGCGAAGGTGGTGTTTCTACACTCGCACAAGCCGGCGACAAAGCCCAGCAGCTCACCCGCGTGCTGCGCGATGCCTTGCACGGCATCATCAACCAGCTCAATTTCGGTCAAGTTTTATTGGCCACCGTGGGTTCTACCGCGCCATTTGTCGGCTTGTTGGGCACGGTTTGGGGCATTTACCATGCGCTTACCAGTATTTCTGGGGCTGGGCAAATGACGATTGCCCAAGTTTCCGGACCAGTTGGTGAAGCGCTGGTCATGACCGCCGCTGGCTTGGTGGTCGCCATTCCCGCCGTCCTCGCTTACAACGTGTTTGGCCGCATTATTGGTCGCATTGAAGCTGATTTAGAAGGCTTTGCCAGTGATTTGCGTGAATTAATGCAACATCACTGAGCCGTCAAAAGAGTCAACGATGAGTTTCGGCCGCTTAGAACGCTCCCAAGGCTCAAAACCCATGAGCGACATCAACATGACGCCTTTGGTCGATGTGATGCTGGTTTTGGTCGTCATTTTCATCATCACCGCCCCGCTGATGACCAGCGCCATCAAGCTGGATTTACCCCAAACCGAAGCCGCCAAGCCTGTTGACGCACCCAAATTCGTCGCCATCGTGGTTGACAAAAGCGGGCAAATTTTTTTGAACGACCAAGTAACCAGTCTGTCGCAACTTGCTGAATCCCTCTTAAAAACGGCCGAAATTAGCAAAGATACCGAAGTTCAGCTGCGCGCCGACGAGGCCGTGCCCTACGGCAAAGTCGTCGAAGTCATGGGCGTGGCGGAAAAAGCGGGTTTGAACCGAATTGGCTTTGTGGCTGAGCCTAAATCGGCCAAATAGCGCCCTTTTCGCCCCTATTTAGCATGACTGCAGCCTCTACAATTGAGGGATGACTGCAACAAATGAAATTTCCCCTCCTGCGACGACCGCATCAGCCAATTACGACCATTTAGCCATTGAAAAAGCCGCGCACAGCCACTGGACAGCGGCCGACGCCTATCGCGTGACTGAAGGCGCACTAGACGCGCAAGGCAACCCGAAACCCAAGTACTACGCCTGCTCCATGCTGCCCTACCCATCGGGCAAGCTGCACATGGGCCACGTGCGCAACTACACCATCAACGACATGCTGACGCGCCAGTTGCGCATGAAGGGCTACAACGTGCTCATGCCCATGGGCTGGGACGCATTTGGCCTGCCGGCTGAAAACGCCGCCATGAAAAATGGCGTCCCGCCGGCGCAGTGGACCTTTGACAACATCGCCTACATGAAAAAGCAGATGCAGGCCATGGGCCTGGCCATCGACTGGAGCCGCGAAATCGCCACCTGCACGCCCGAGTATTACAAGTGGAACCAGTGGTTGTTCCTCAAAATGCTGGAGCAGGGCATCGCCTACCGCAAAACCCAGGTTGTGAACTGGGACCCGGTCGACCAGACCGTGCTGGCCAACGAGCAGGTGATCGACGGCAAAGGCTGGCGCACCGGCGCGGTGGTCGAAAAACGCGAAATTCCGGGCTATTACCTCAACATCACCCAATACGCCCCCGAGTTGCTGGAACACGTGCAAACGGGGCTGGAGGGTTGGCCTGAGCGTGTGAAATTGATGCAGGAAAACTGGATCGGTAAGTCCGAAGGCGTCCGTTTCGCCTTTCCGCATGAGATCAAAGACGCAGCGGGTAAATTGCTGCAAGACGGCAAAATGTACGTCTTCACCACCCGTGCCGATACGATCATGGGCGTGACCTTCGTCGCCGTTGCGCCAGAGCACCCGATTGCGATTCGAGCCGGCGAATTA
>JANPIC010000058.1:0-52843 GCA_031424795.1 Polaromonas sp.
TTGGTTCATATAAAACTCCAATAAAAAAATAAGATGAGAAAAACAGACTGAGGAAAAGTGAAGGAGGTTTAGGGTTTGAGGTCTTAGCTCCTTCAATCCGCCCCAATCGGGGTCAGAACCTAGACTTTAACTGAGATAAAACCCATTTGAAAGAAATTTATTGCACTTAATGTCAGATTGCTACAAATATTTACATTTACGTGTTGTTTATCACAAAAATTGTGACATATTCAATTGTAACTTTGCGGTTTTTACCACGCCGCCACAATTGTTGCGGTCTTAAATACACACTTTAAACGACAAGCTTCTCCAATGAAAATGGGGGCTTCAGGTGACAAGCAAATATTTTAAAAACTGGCTATTTGATGCAAACCATGCGCACTTGTTTGAGGTCGGTCAGACCTTGCAGCACCTTGGTCATACCGTCCATTTTCAGGGTGTGCATGCCGCCTGCAACTGAGCTAGAAAAGATAGTTGAGACGCGGGCGCGCTCTTGGACGAGTTTTTTGATGTCGTCATCAGCTAGTAACAACTCATGCAGACCGACACGGCCTTTGTAGCCGGTTTTGCTGCATCTTGAGCAGCCCACGGCGCGATACATGGTGATGCGGCCACCTTCGCCGTAGTTTTCTACCCAGCTTTGGTAAAGCTTCTTCGCTTCGCCAGGCGCATCTGCCAGCCAAGCCGGTGTGTGGCGCAGCTCTTCTGCATATTCACTGATGAAGCTTTGCAATTCCGGGCCTGCAGGTACGTAGGACTCTTTGCAGGAGCATAAGCGTTTGGCCAAACGTTGCGCCAACACACCCAGGAGCGCGTCGGCAAAGTTAAACGGGTCCATGCCCATGTCTAAGAGACGGGTGATGGATTCTGGCGCGGAATTGGTATGCAGCGTCGAGAACACCATATGTCCCGTCAATGAGGCTTCCACGCCCATGGAGACAGTTTCATGGTCGCGCGACTCGCCCACCATGATGATGTCGGGGTCTGCCCGCAAAAATGAGCGCATGAGCATGGCAAAGTCGATGCCGGCTTTTTTATTGACCTGCACTTGACGCAAGCCTTTTTGGGTAATCTCGACCGGATCTTCAGCCGTCCAAATTTTGGTATCTGGCGTGTTGAGTGTTGCCAAGATGGAGTGCAACGTAGTCGTTTTACCTGAGCCAGTAGGGCCGCAAACATAAAACAAACCGTAAGGTTTGTGAATCACGCTTTGCAAGCGGTCCATATTGTGCTGCGTTAAACCCAGCTGCTCCATAGGAATAGCTTCGCCACCCGCCAAAATACGCATCACGACGTCTTCCACACCACCAGCAGACGGCAGCGTTGCAACCCTGAGCTCAATATCCAAGGGGCCAAACTTTTTAAAGGGGATTTTGCCGTCTTGTGGGCGACGGGTTTCAGAAATGTCTAAGTCAGACATGATTTTGATACGAGCGACGATGGCTTGGCGCAAATGGCGAGGCGCATCGATGTAGGGCACCAAGCTGCCGTCAATACGCAAGCGTACGCCGACATTGGCTTTACCCTGACCAGGCTCGATATGAATGTCAGATGCTTTCTTTTGATAGGCTTCCAAAATTACTTTGTTGACGAATTTGACAACTTCGTTATCCGCTGTAGAGCTGGCCAAGTAATCTTCTTCTTCACCCTCCTCTTGCATGGGGCGGCTGAGGTTGGCCAGCAGGTGGTCAATGTTGCCATCGCCATCTGAATTGCCGAAAATCAAGTCTAACGTTAGGTTGAATTCAGATTGCGAAGAAACAACGTATTTAAACTTGGTTTCGCGCGGAAACATGTGCTGCACCACATAGGTGCTGCGCACGTTTTCCGGGTTGATACACATGACGACCAAGCCGTCAAAAGACTCTTCAAGTGGTATCCAACCTTGCTCAGACAAAAAATCACGCTTTAGCGCGCCATGCAACTTCTCAGTATTGAAGCGCGCTTTGCTATAGGGCTCATACGGCACCCCGAAAAACAGCGCCAGCGCTTGACCAATTTGCGCGGGCGTGACTTGATGTTCGTCGATCATCAACTGCTCAATCGTGCCGTCTTTGTCGCCGCGTTTGGCTAAGCAGTCTTGCAGTGCAGCTTTGGAAATGGCACCAGAGTTAACCAACCCATCGTACTTGCTTGGTTGACCAGGGCGATGTGCTGTCGCTGGTGGTGCCGCCGCTTTCGTTGCGGTGGAAGGGGTGGCTGTAGGGGATGCTTTTGTTGTGGTTGCCATTAGAGGTGCGCTTTCAGAAGGCCTAGGACGCTGCAAGGCAGTGGCCAATGTTTTGGATATTCTGGTGCTAGCGTCGATTTCAAGTTGAGAGAATGGTTGCCCACTTTTGTTGTTAATTACTTCTAAAACGCCTAGCAAAGCATCACCTGCCAAGATAGGACTGACCATCATGTGTTTGCTACGAAAACCTGTAGATTTATCTACCGCATCGACAAATCTTAGCTCAGGATGGATGCTCTGCAAAGCCCTTACATCGTAGACATCTGCAATGTTCAACTGTTTTTTGCTCAACGCAACAAAACCTGCCAAACTTTTAGGGCTGATTGGCAGCTTTACACGTGTATTTGCGGCCAAACTTGTCGTCACTTTAGAGGTAATTGTGACACCATCTTCATTGGCAAGAAAGAGTCCAATACGCTCAGCATTCAAAGCATTGCATATTTCCATACACCAAGCCTCAATGGCAACATCAAAGCTAACAGCTTGTAACAATTTAGCATCCAAAGCATCAAGCCGAGCGCTCAAGTTTGTTTCGATGCTCATTTGTTTTAACTGGCTAGTTTCTTGTCAGAAAGTTGATCATAGTTCATGAGCGCATGGCTATCAGATCATCATTGACGACAGGTGTGAATACCGTGAATATCTCATGTTTTCCCGCAAGCTGCACCTCGTCGACTTCACGCCACGTGAACTGCGGGGCATTCGTCTTTGTATTTGGTCCCACCAGAATAGACA
This sequence comes from Polaromonas sp., assembly GCA_031424795.1. Classification (GTDB taxonomy): domain Bacteria; phylum Pseudomonadota; class Gammaproteobacteria; order Burkholderiales; family Burkholderiaceae_C; genus Aalborgiella. The sequence goes on from JANPIC010000058.1 coordinate 2,966, forward strand.
CACCATATTCTTTAGTGAGACTTTCTAGTCGAGATGCAACATTAACAGCGTCGCCCACAACGGTATAACTGCGGCGCATAAACGAGCCCATATCACCCACACACATTTGCCCCGTGTTGATGCCAACACCTAACTTGACAACTGGCAACCCCATCGCACGATGCTCTTGGTTAATAAGTTTGATTGTTTTGGTGATGTCAAGCGCCGTCAGTACGGCCAGCTCTGCATGATTTGACATGTTAACCGGTGCGCCCCAAAAAGCCATCACACAATCTCCCATGTACTTATCAACGGTGCCACGGCGACCAACAATCAACTGTGTCAAACGGCCAAAAACATCATTCAACATATGTTGCAGCTGCGTTGGCTCCAAGTTTTCGGCAAGTTCTGTAAAGCCCCTCAAATCGCAGAACATAACTGTCAACTCTTTATTTTGCGCTTTCATCGTATGGCTAGATGGTTCGAGAAGCATCTCATCAACCAATTGTGGCGGAACGTAACTGCCAAATAGTTTTGTCAATTCGCGTTTTGATTTACTTTCTACAAAATAGCCATAACTCATATTCAACATATAAGCAAAGAGAGACAGCCATATTAGTGTCGCCAACGGAATGACCAAACCATGCTCAGTAAACAAATAGATATTTAATGCCATGGGCAGCAGCAGCGCTGCGAAGCTAAAACTTAAAGCTCGCGAGGCTGTCAACATGGGTAAAACAAACGCAAGCGATAACCCGACCAGAAACAACAAGGCGACTTCAACGCCCAATGCATAGTCAGGAACAACAATAGATTTCTCATCTAACATGCTGGATAACAAATTAGCATGCGTTTCAACACCAGGGTAAGTTTGCCCGACTGGCGTAATCCGTAAATCCAACAGCCCAGGAGCGCTAGAGCCCACTAGAACGATTTTTCCTTTCAGCTCTTGTGCATTAATCCGTTTATTTAGCACATCAGTTGCGGAAATGTATTGGTATGACCCACCCGCAGCACCCCCCAAACCGCGATACGGCACCAATACGGCAGCCCGATCATCAACCTTGATTGTCTTGATGGGTGCTGTGGAATTTTTATCAACCAGCTTAATGCCTTCAATATTTCCAGAATTGGCTGTGCTTGTATAGCTTGGCACGACCATTGGCGAATTCAGTGTCGCGCGATATAGCGCCAATGCCAATGACTCGTAATAGTCACCTTGAAAAGACGCGAGCAAGGGAACGGCACGAACAACGCCATCACTATCCGCAATGGCGTTAAAGAAACCCGCTTTAGGGGCTGCGGCTGATATTTTTTCAAGATTCGAACCATAGCCATCCCACAATGTGGCTCGAAAAGGTGCGCTGTTCAAACTTTTTTGAGTAATGGCTGGTTTTGGTAAAACCCCACTTGTGCGCCCTTGGCTGTCACTTGTGAAGTAGTATGACAGCACCACATTTCTTTGTTCTAGTGCGCGCGCAAATTGCGCATCAAAATCAAGAGACGGCGCTAATTTTTTGAATTTCGTTTGAAATGCCACATCTACACTCAACTCGTTTTCAGATAGCTGTTGGAGTTGTTGCAAGCCTGAGCTAGTATCAGGCTCTGCAAAAACCAAATCAAAACCAAGTAATGAAATTTTTTGATTTTCAAATAGTTCGTGGGTTAATTCCGCCAGCTTATGACGACTCCAAGGCCATCGCCCCATTTCGGACAAGCTTTTTTCATCAACATCTACGATGACAATACGCGAGTCGAGCGTTCGCGGCATGACTGCACGTAGCTTTGTATCGTAAATAATGTTGTCCAGCGTTTGAACAAGGCTGATATTGAGCACATTCGTAGCGTGCCCCACAGCAAACACCATGGGCAACAGTGATACCACTATCCGAGCCCAATGCTTTGCAAAAAACTTCATACTGTCTAATGATTGCCGCTAAATCTCAAGCGACTTGAAGAAGCCAGATTAGTTTTGTATAAACTGCATCGCGGTACCGGCGAGCTCAAACAAATCGCCGTTTTTGAGTGGTACTGCATCAATGCCGAACGAAACACCATTGAGTGATGGACGCGTCGCGCCTTCAACGTGTGCAACCATATAGCTTTTGGGTCGCTTGGTAATAGCGATGACAGCTTCGCCAGGCTTGCCAATAGTGGTTACGATTTTGACAAGTGGCAGTTCTTTGCCGGTAGATACACCCGACAAAATTTTGATCGCAACATAAGCTTCTGCAAACTTAGTTTGCTCAAATAATGGCCTCTTCTCTTCTGCGGATTTTTCGTCGTTGGCATTGCGGCTAGCATTTGCCTTATTCGATGTAGCAGCTTGCGAACCGGCGCCATCTTGGACATATCTGATCGCATACTTGCCGATTTCTATGGTATCGCCATTTTTTAAAATTTGTCGCTTTATTTTTTGCTCATTGATGTAGGTGCCATTGGTGCTGTTCAAATCTTCAATGAAGTAATCGTGACCAATCACTTGCAGTGCGGCATGCTCGCCACTCACCGCCAAATTATCTACAACGATATCGTTATACGGACGTCTCCCCAAAGTCATGCGATCTTTGTTGAGTGGGACAACCTTGATGAGGTTGTCGTCCAGACTTACGATAATTTTTGCCATGGCATCTTGCTTTACAAATTGATCAATGACTTTGAATTGCTCAAATATGTAACGAGTTTAGCTGATTAGTGCACTGTTTGGTTACGTTTTTGTAGCCAAGTACCTAATGCAACCACCAAAATTGCACCAACTATGCCGCCAAACAACACGTTCTGTTCTCCGATGGCGCCAAATTGGCTCACGACAGCAGGATCGGTCAGTAACATTTCTCCAGCCAAGAAGCCCAATAAAGCAGCGCCAATAGTAATGATGATTGGAAAACGTTCCATGACTTTGGTCAGCAAGGTGGCGCCAAACACAATCAATGGAATACTAACTAGTAAGCCGAGCACCAACAACGGCACATTGCCTTTGGCTGCGGCGGCAACTGCCAACACGTTGTCTAAGCTCATGACCAAATCAGCAATCAAAATGGTACGGATAGCTGCACCAAGACCACTGATTTCTTTACCATGGCCATCTTCATCGCCGCCGCCCTTGAGCAAGTCCACACCAATGTAAACCAACAAAACTGCGCCGATAAGTTTTAAATACGGCAAGGTTAACAATTGAATAGCCACAATAGTGAGCACAATTCGCATCACGATAGCGGCAGCACTGCCCCAAAAAATGGCTTTCTTTTGCATATCAGGCTTCAACGTTCGTGCCGCCATTGCAATCACCACAGCGTTATCACCAGACAACACAATATTGGCCAAAATAATCGAGCCAAACGCGCTCCAAAAAACGGCTGATGATAAATCTAATCCAAAAAGCATACCCGTCCCCTTGATTTTCTAAATTCTAAAAGTTATCAATTTACAGTATTTCCGAATTTCAAAGCATGGCTTTGAGCAACTTCGCCATTTCAGATGGGTTACGCGTGACTTTAAAACCACACTCTTCCATCACAGCCAATTTTGCATCAGCCGTATCCGCACCGCCAGAAATCAAAGCGCCGGCATGTCCCATGCGCTTGCCTGCAGGTGCTGTGACACCGGCGATAAAACCAACGATAGGTTTTTTCATGTTGGCTTTGCACCAGCGAGCCGCTTCGGCTTCGTCAGGACCGCCAATTTCGCCAATCATGATGACGGCGTCGGTGTCTGGATCGTCATTGAACGCCTTCATCACGTCGATGTGTTTCAAACCATTGATCGGGTCGCCACCAATACCAACTGCGCTGGATTGGCCCAAACCAATTTCGGTCAACTGCGCCACGGCTTCGTACGTCAACGTGCCAGAGCGACTGACCACGCCAATGCGACCTTTGCGGTGAATGTGACCCGGCATGATGCCGATTTTGATTTCGTCAGGCGTGATCAAACCTGGGCAGTTGGGGCCGAGCAACAAGGTTTTCTTGCCACCAGCCGCTTCTTTGGCGCGCATGCGGTTGCGAATTTCCAACATGTCACGCACAGGGATGCCTTCGGTGATGCAAATCGCCAAATCCAAATCCGCCTCAACAGCCTCCCATATGGCAGCTGCTGCGCCTGCAGGTGGTACATAGATCACGGAAACAGTTGCGCCCGTTGCGCCAGCCGCTTCTTTGACGGAGGCGTAAATGGGGATGTTGAAAATCGACTCGCCGGCCTTCTTAGGGTTCACGCCTGCGACAAAGCATTCTTTGCCATTGGCGTATTCTTGGCATTTTTCAGTATGGAATTGGCCGGTCTTGCCAGTGATGCCCTGGGTGATGACGCGGGTGTTTTTATTGATGTAGATTGACATATTCGTTCCTATTCGTTCTGCGGTATGTGTTCTGCGTTTTGTTTATTTCAAAGCCGCGACGACTTTTTCGGCAGCCTCTGCCATCGAGTCCGCGCTGATGATAGGCAAACCCGACTCGGCCAACATCTTCTTGCCCAATTCTTCGTTGGTGCCCTTCATGCGCACAACCAGTGGCACACTTAAATTGGTAGCGCGACAGGCAGTAATCACGCCGGTTGCAATGGTGTCACACTTCATGATACCGCCGAAAATATTGACCATGATGGCTTTCACTTTCGGGTTTTTCAGCATGATTTTGAAAGCTTCTGTGACCTTCTCTGGGGTGGCACCGCCGCCCACGTCCAAGAAATTGGCTGGCTCTGCGCCATACAGCTTGATGGTGTCCATCGTCGCCATCGCCAAGCCTGCACCGTTGACCAGGCAGCCAATGTTGCCGTCCAGGCTGATGTAGGCCAAGTCAAACTTGCTGGCTTCGACTTCAGCTGGATCTTCTTCGTCCAAATCGCGCAGGGCGACGATTTCTGGGTGACGGTACAGCGCATTCGCGTCAAAATTGAACTTGGCGTCCAAGGCTTTGATGCCGCCATTGCCTTCGAGCACCAGTGGGTTGATTTCAACCAAGGATGCATCTGTGTCCATGTAGCACTTGTAGAGTTTTTGCAGCACGTCCACGCACTGCGCTGTGGAGCCTGCAGGCACGCCAATGCTGTCTGACAAATGCTTGGCTTGTGCATCGGTCAAGCCCAAAGCTGGGTCGACGATTTCAGTGATGATTTTTTCTGGTGACACTTCAGCCACATGCTCAATGTCCATGCCGCCTTCTGATGAGACGATGAATGCCACGCGCTGTGTCGCGCGATCCGTCACGGCGGACACATAGTATTCGTGCTTGATGTCAGCGCCGTCTTCAATGAACAAACGGCGTACTTTTTGACCCAAAGGGCCTGTTTGGTGCGTGACCAATTGCATGCCCAAAATTTCACCAGAGATTTTTTTGACATCGTCAATCGAGCGCGCCAGCTTCACGCCGCCACCTTTGCCACGTCCGCCCGCATGAATTTGTGCTTTGACCACCCACACAGGGCCGCCCAATTTTTGCGCCGCTTCAACCGCTTCTTGCACGGTGAAAGCGGGAATGCCGCGTGGCACCGGAATGCCGAATTGACGTAATAGCTCTTTGCCTTGGTACTCGTGGATTTTCATGAGGCTCTCTCAAAAAATGGACAACAATGGAACGGTTAACACCACGCAGATGGTTTTGTTCATCACCCGCATGGCACGCAATTTTCAAGACGGACTGTAACATGCTGCATTGCACCATTTCTTGAATTACCTTACAGTTACGTAAATCTAGCTGTTTTTTTGCTTTATCTTTGTAACTTAGCCGGTTTTTGCCCCTCTTTTCAACCATTCAACACCTTTAACGACAACCATGACATTGGCGACCCACAAAGTATTTATCGACGGCGAAGCCGGCACCACCGGCCTGCAAATTCGTGAGCGTTTGGCGACCATGCCGGAAATTTCCATGCTTAGCATCGCGCCCGAGCTGCGTAAAGACGCCGCCGCCAAACGCGATTTGATGGCGCAAGCCGATGTGGTCGTGTTGTGCCTGCACGACGATGCAGCGCGTGAATCTGTCGCGATGATTGATGCGTTGTCAGGCAAGAAGCCAAAAATCATCGATTCCTCCACCGCGCACCGCGTCACGCCGGGCTGGGTGTACGGCTTTCCGGAGCTAAACGCCTCCCAAAGCGCCTTGGTCGCCGCCTCCAGCCGCGTGGCCAACCCTGGTTGCTACGCCACCGGTGCGATTGCGCTGATTCGCCCCTTGGTCGATGCCGGTGTGTTGCCCAAAGATTACGCCTTAAGCATTCCCGCCGTCAGCGGTTACTCTGGCGGTGGCCGCAGCATGATGGAAGCCTATCAACAAGGCGAGGCGCCCGCTTTTGAGCTGTACGCGCTGGGTTTGGGGCACAAACACATCGCTGAAATCATGCAATATGGCGGTTTGACCACGCGTCCCCTCTTTGTGCCATCCGTCGGCAACTTTGCGCAAGGCATGCTGGTGCAGCTGCCTTTGCATTTGGACAGTTTGCCTAGAAAACCCTCCGTTTCGGACTTGCATGAGGCTTTGGCGAAGCACTATGCGGCGTCGAATGGGACAGATTCTTGGGTTTCTGTGGTTCCGACTACGGATGTTGCCAAGCTCGATGCTTTGGCACTGAACAACACCAACAAGATAGAACTGCGGGTGTTTGGAAATGAGTCTTACCGCCAAGCTGTTTTAGTTGCACGTTTGGATAATTTGGGCAAGGGCGCTAGTGGGGCGGCAGTGCAGAATTTGAAGTTGATGCTTGGAATTTGATTTTGCTACAAATAAAATAGCTTATCAGGCAGTAAATACGCCGGCTAGAGACATATTTAAGTCTAATTTTTGAAAAATTTACGGATTTAATCGTCACATTCTTCAAAAGCACCCGAGATCACCTTGCGAATCGCCTCTGAGCCGAAGCCACGGCTCATCAAAAACCGCATTTGCTTGCCGCGCTCAGAGGCGTTTTCAGGTACAGTGCCAAATTTCTTGCGCCAAACCTCCCGCGCCCGCTCCACCTCGGTACTTTTCAGCAAATCAACCGCATCCAGCACCGCGCTGGCATCCAAACCTTTGCTTTGTAGTTCTTGTTTGATACGGGCTGCGCCTAGTTTGGCACTCTTGCGGTGCAGAACGGAATCGACGACGCGCTGCTCGTTGATGAAATCTTTGGCTTGCAGCTCGTCCAAGGCTTTGGCGAGCTCGCCGGGGGTGGTTTCGAACGAGGCGAGTTTCTTCACCAACTCAGCGCGGGAGTATTCGCGACCACTCAAAAGCCGCAAAGCGCGGCCTTTGAGGGAGATGGTGAAACCGGTTTGAAGCTTTTTGAGAGCTTCAACGCCATCTTCACTTGCGTTATTTGCTATATTATTCATAGCTACTTAGACAATAAATACACTGGCTAGAGCCATATTTGAGGAGTAAAAATGCATTTTTTGATGATTTTTAGCTCAATTTAACTTAAACAACACTTAATCACGACTCTTTTTCGGTTTTTTCTCTTCGGCGGGCGTGCCAGACATGCCTGAGGCGACGTTGGATGCGGCTGAAATCAACGGGATACCCAAAGATTCGCGCACTTTGTTTTCGATTTCAATCGCCAAATCTGGGTTTTCGCGCAAAAATTCACGGGAGTTGTCGCGGCCTTGGCCGATTTTTTCGCCGTTGAACGCATACCAAGCGCCGGATTTTTCAACCACACCCGCAGTGACGCCCAAATCAATCACCTCGCCCAGTCGGCTGATGCCTGCGCCGAACAAAATATCAAACTCAGCGGTTTTGAAGGGGGGCGCAACCTTGTTTTTGACCACTTTGACGCGGGTTTCGTTACCAATCGCGTCTTCACCCTTTTTGATGGTGCCGATACGGCGAATGTCCAAGCGAACCGAGGCGTAAAACTTCAAGGCATTGCCGCCTGTCGTCGTCTCTGGGCTGCCAAACATGACGCCGATTTTCATGCGGATCTGGTTGATGAAAATGACCATGCAGTTGGCCTTTTTGATGTGTGCGGTCAGCTTGCGCAGCGCTTGGCTCATCAAACGGGCTTGCAAACCGGGCAGGCTGTCGCCCATTTCGCCTTCGAGCTCGGCCTTGGGGGTCAAGGCAGCCACCGAGTCGATGACGATCAAATCGACCGCACCCGAGCGCACCAAGCTATCGACGATTTCCAGCGCTTGCTCGCCGGTGTCAGGCTGGCTGATCAGCATGTCTTGCAGATTGACACCCAGATTTTGCGCATATTGGGTGTCCAAAGCGTGCTCGGCATCCACAAACGCGCAGGTGCCACCCAGTTTTTGCATTTCGGCGATGACTTGCAGGGTCAAGGTCGTTTTACCTGAGGATTCAGGGCCGTAGATTTCAATCACGCGGCCGCGCGGCAGGCCGCCGACGCCCAAGGCAATATCGAGGCCCAAAGAGCCGGTGGAGACGACCTGAATATCCTCAATCACCTCGCCTTCGCCCAAGCGCATGATGGTGCCTTTGCCGAATTGTTTTTCGATTTGGGCGAGCGCCGCTTGCAGCGCTTTGGCTTTTTCAGCGCTGGCGGCAGCATTTTGTGCGGATGTTGCAGCGGATGCAGAAGTGGGTTTAACAGCCATGTCCATGATATTTTCCTTTTAAAATCAAACAGTTACTAAAGTTTATTGCATTGTTTACCAGCATCATCATACTTAAAACTGGATGCTTGAACAGTAGTTTACATCAGCTATTAAATTAAATGTTTGATTTAATAGTCAGTTTAATTGACTAAATATTTACTGTTGATTTATGATGAAGCATGGGCAAAAAAAATACGTTCACAGGGTCGCATTTAGGCTGGCGGCAAACGCATTTGGGACGCTTGTTGGGGCATGCGCTGCGGCGGTTTGACGAGCGGGTGTTGACGCTGATGGCACACAACATGGACGTGCCGCTGGCGCTGTCGAATTTAGCCGCACGTGGGCAGGTGACGGCGGCGCATGTGCATATCACACGGCATTTGCCGCTGGAGGGGGCGAGGTTGTCTGATTTGGCAGCGAGTGCAGGCATGAGCAAGCAGGCGATGGGGGACTTGGTGACGCAGTGCGAGGCGTGGGGGCTGGTGACGCGGTCGCTGGATAGCGTGGATAAGCGGGCGCGGGTGGTGTCGTTTACGGCCACGGGGCTGGATTGGTTATCTGCGTTTGAGAGGGCCGTGGGGGAAGCTGAGGCGGAGTTTAGGGAAGCTGTGGGGGTGGATGTGGCTTTGGTTGTTTCCATGGGGTTGGAGGCTTACGGGTCGGGATATTGAAATCGGTATGATTGCGCGTTCTTTCTCTTCCTTGATTTTTTCATTTCATGTCTTCCCCCCTCTCATCTCCAGTTAATTCTGGCCTCAATCTCGCGCAGCAAGAAGCGGTGAACTACATGCATGGACCGTGCCTGGTGCTGGCGGGTGCTGGCTCAGGGAAGACGCGGGTGATCACGCACAAGATCGGGCGGTTGATTCAGAGCGGGATGGCGGGGAGGAATATTGCAGCTATCACGTTTACCAACAAAGCTGCTGCGGAGATGCGCGAGCGGGCGCGGCAGTTGATTGGCAAGGCGGCCAAAGATGTGGTGATTTGCACCTTCCATGCGCTAGGGGTGCGGATGCTGCGGCAGGACGGCGCGGTGATGGGCTTGAAGCCACAGTTTTCAATTTTAGACACTGACGATGTGACCAGCATTTTGAAAGACGCAGGTGGCTCGGTCGATGTGGCGACGGCGCGGTCATGGCAATGGGTGATCAGCGGCTGGAAAAGCGCGGGGCTGAACGCTGAGATGGCGTTGCTGCAAGCCAAAGACGACAACGAACGCATCATCGCCAAAGTGATGGCCAGTTATGAAGAGCGCTTGAGCGCGTTTCAGGCGGTGGATTTTGACGATTTGATCGGTATGCCTCTCAAACTACTGAAAAACCACGAGCATGTGCGGCAAAAATGGCAGGCGCAGATGGGGCATGTGCTGGTCGACGAATACCAAGACACCAATGCCACGCAGTACGAAGTTTTAAAGCACTTGGTTGGTGACAAAGCACGCTTCACTGCTGTGGGTGATGATGACCAATCCATCTACGGCTGGCGCGGGGCGACACTGGACAATTTGCGCAAGCTGCCAGTGGACTTCCCCAACCTCAAAGTCATCACGCTGGAGCAAAACTACCGCTCGACCAGCGCGATTTTACGAGCCGCCAACAATGTGATTGGCCCGAATCCAAAATTATTCCCCAAAAATCTGTGGAGTGACTTGGGCGAAGGCGAACCCGTACGCGTGGTCGATGCGGATACAGAAGAACACGAAGCGGAGCGTGCCGTGGCACGGATTCAATCACTGCGTTCGGGCATGGAAGTCATCGCAAGCAGTACATCGACCAGCACAGCCAGTGCTGCGCCGCAAATGCAGCACAAAGAACTGAAAGATTTTGCGATTTTGTACCGTGCCAATCACCAGGCTAAAGCCTTTGAGAAGGCGCTGCGCAAGGCAAATATTCCGTACAAAGTCTCAGGCGGGCAAAGTTTTTTTGACCGCGCAGAGATCAAAGACCTGTGCGCCTGGTTTCGACTGTGGGTCAACAACGATGATGACCCGGCTTTCCTACGCGCTATCACCACGCCCAAGCGCGGCATTGGTCACCAAACGCTGCAGCAGCTGGGCAGCTTTGCCAGCAGCTACAAAGTTAGCTTGTTTGAAGGGCTGTTTTTGTCGTCGCTCAACGCCGTAATCAGCACGCGCGCTGTGGGCAGTTTGCATGAGTTCGGTCGCTACATCAATGATTTGGAATACCGCGCGAGTCAAACAACAGGTATGGAAGATTGTGCCCAATTTCTGAAAGATTGGCTGATCGAGATAGGCTACGAAAAGCATTTGTACGACGGCGAAGACTCAGAAACACTGGCAGCCGCGCGCTGGACGAATGTGCTGGATTTTTGCGATTGGATGTCCAAACGCTGCGGTGGCGAGTTAGATGATACGGCAGGTGTGAGCCTTGAGGGCGAGAAGAAAAGCCTGCTAGAAGTGGCGCAAACCATCGCTTTGCTGTCGACCATCAGCGAGCGGGAGAAAGACCAAAATGTCGTGACCTTATCGACTCTGCACGCCGCCAAAGGGTTAGAGTGGCCGCATGTGATGCTGGTGGGCGTGACCGAGGGCATGCTGCCGTTCAAACTGGAAGACAAGAAAAAGGGCGGAACATCGGCAGGAGGCCTAGGCGGTTCGACCATAGAACACGAATCCGCCAACGATGACATCGCCACCCGCTTGCAGGAAGAGCGCCGCCTGATGTACGTGGGCATCACCCGCGCCCAGCGCAGCTTGGCGGTAAGCTGGACAAAACGGCGTAAAAAAGGGCGTGAAATGATTGCCGCATTGCCAAGCCGCTTTATTGCCGAAATGGGTTTGGACAAAACGACGGTGAAAGAAGACCCGCGTGAAAAGCTCAAAGCGCTGCGGGCGGAATTTGCAAAGAAAGCTTTGGATGCCAGCTTGGCGACTTGAACTTCTTAAAACCGCGATTTTTAAGGCAAATGCTGGTACTGCTTTGCCAACTCTGAAAAATCAGCCAGCAGTGGGTCTTGCCCAGTTTCTTCGTGCAAAATTTTCGCAACAGCGACGCCTAGCTTTCCCGCCTGCGCTGCGTCTAGAAACAACAAGCGAGAACGCCTAGCCAAAACGTCTTCAACCGTGCGAGCGTATTCGTGTCTCGCAGCAAAGCGAACCATGCCCTCGGTGAGCCCCGTCATCAGCTCATGCGCTGAACCTTGCAAACCGGCAACGAAATCGGCCTCATCACCATAAGAGTGCAAGCCCTGCGCTTCACCCATGCTGTGCATTTTCGTGTGTTTCTTTGCTGCGTGCTGCGCACCAATCAAAGGAAAATCAACCGTCACACCAGCTGGACGAGATGTCAACAGCTTGGACTCAAAGCATTGCGCCAAAACATCTTCCGCCATCGCGCGGTAGGTTGTCCACTTGCCGCCAGTTACGGTGACCAAGCCACTTTTGCTGACCAAGACTGTGTGCTCGCGGCTCAACTTTTTGGTGTTCTCGCCATCGTCTTCGGGCGGTTTGACCAAAGGCCTCAGCCCTACCCAAATCGATTTAACGTCCTCACGCTTGGGAGCTTTGGTCAAATAATTGGCGGATTCATTCAAAATAAATTCAAGCTCTTCTTTGAAGGGCTCAGGCTCGCGCGCTAAATCATCGCGTGGCGTATCCGTCGTTCCCAAAATTGTTTTCCCCAACCATGGCACAGCAAACAGCACGCGGCCATCCGCAGTCTTAGGAATCAGCATGGCGTGGTCGGTGGGCATGAATTCACGGTCAACCACCACATGTACGCCTTGGCTAGGCGCTACGATGTCTTTCACCGCACCGCCATCTTGCTGCCGGATTTCATCAACCCACACGCCTGTAGCGTTGATAACGCATGACGCAGAGATATTGTATGTTTTGCCCTTTACATGACCACCCCCTTGACCATGTTCTTGATCTTGACACTGCAAACCAACCAGCTTGCCGTCTTCATGAATCAGCTTGGTCGCTTTGCAATAATTCACCAGCAAAGCGCCTTCTTTTGCGGCACTGCGCGCCAGTGCAAGCGCCAAGCGTGCATCGTCAAACTGGCCATCCCAGTATTTGACACCACCTTTTAAGCCTGTTTTTTGCAAAGTCGGCAAACAATGCAGCGTCTGCTTGGTATTCAAAAACTCCGTCGCACCTAAACCCGCTTTACCCGCCAAAGCGTCGTACATTTTGAGTCCAACGCCATAAAACGGTGCTTCCCAAAACTTGTAGGATGGCATCACAAATGGCAAAGGCTGCGCAATGTGCGGAGCGTTGTGCAACAGTGTCGTTCGTTCATGCAAGGCTTCACGCACTAACGATATATTGCCCTGCGCTAAATACCTAACGCCCCCATGCCCCAGCTTGGTTGCGCGTGATGATGTGCCTTTGGCAAAATCATGTGACTCAATCAATACAACGCTGAAGCCACGCAAAGCCGCATCTAGTGCCACGCCTAACCCCGTGGCTCCGCCGCCAATGATGGCGATGTCGTACCTTGTTTCGTCCGCCAAACACCGTAAAAGTTGAGCTCTGTTGGTTGCTGATGGCGTATGAACCTGTTGCATAAAATTATGATTATTCATTCTGCCAAAACTGAAAATTCAATGGAAAATAACAGTGGTAAATCTGCAAAGCAGTACTTAAGCTATCAAGCCAAAATACTGCTTTTTCTTATCATCATTAAATGATGATAAGAACACCGCTGAGTTGCGATGTTTCAAACAACATTAACGAACCTTGCCGTCTTTCCAAGCCTGCAGAAGCTTGTCGTAAGCAACTGTTTCGCCTTTTGGTTTCTCGTTGGCCAGTTTAGCCCACGGTGCGCCTTTGGTACTTAAGTACTTGGCTGGGTCACCTTTAGGGTTCAACTTAGGCGCACAATGTGCCATGCCTGAACGCTCTAAACGCGCCATTACTTGATCCATTTCTTCAGCCAAATTGTCCATAGCAGCCTGTGGCGTTTTTTCACCCGTGACGGCTACCGCCACGTTTTTCCACCACAATTGTGCCAATTTTGGATAGTCAGGCACGTTTGTACCAGTTGGTGTCCAAGCCACACGCGCTGGGCTGCGGTAGAACTCAATCAAGCCACCGTACTTAGCAGCATTTTGAGTGAAGTAATCATGACGTATATCGCTGTCACGAATAAAGGTCAAGCCAGTAATTGACTTTTTCAATGACGTCGTCTTTGATGTCACAAATTGTGCATACAACCAAGCAGCAGCCGTTTTATTAGCATCATGGTTTTTAAAGAACGTCCAAGAACCTACGTCTTGGTAGCCATTTTGCATGCCTTGCTTCCAATACGGTCCGTTCGGGCCAGGAGCCATGCGCCATTTTGGCGTGCCGTCTGCATTAACAACGGGCAAGCCAGCTTTGGTCATGTCAGCGGTAAATGCGGTGTACCAAAAAATTTGCTGTGCAATTTGACCTTGCGCGGGCACAGGACCTGCCTCACCGAATGTCATGCCCGAAGCTTCCTTTGGTGCATACTTTTTCATCCAGTCCACATATTTAGTCAGTGCATACACAGCGGCTGGCGAATTTGTTGCCCCACCACGAGCGACGGATGCACCTACTGGCGTGCATTTATCCGCAGCGACGCGAATGCCCCACTCGTCCACTGGCATACCATTGGGAATACCTACGTCCGCTGTACCCGCCATGGACAACCATGCATCCGTGAAACGCCAACCTAATGATGGATCTTTTTTGCCGTAGTCCATATGACCGTAAATCGGTTTACCATCAATGTTTTTTACATCGTTAGTAAAAAATTCTGCAATGTCTTCGTACGCACTCCAGTTTTGTGGAACGCCCAAGTCATATCCATATTTAGCTTTGAATTTGTCTTGCAAATCTTTGCGTGCGAACAAATCTGCACGAAACCAATATAAATTGGCAAACTGCTGATCAGGTAATTGATATAGCTTACCGTCTGGTGCGGTTGTGAAACTGGTACCAATGTAATCTTTCAGATCAATGCCTGGGTTGGTAAATTCTTTACCGCTGCCAGCCATGTACTCAGTCAAGGAAAGAATTTTTCCGTAGCGGTAATGCGTACCAATCAAGTCAGAGTCAGAGATCCAGCCATCGTAAATCGACTTACCCGATTGCATGGAAGTTTGCAACTTTTCAACCACATCGCCTTCTTGAATCAAATCATGCTTGACCTTGATGCCTGTGATCTCTTCAAAGGCTTTCGCTAGTGTTTTGGATTCGTATTCATGCGTTCCTATGGTTTCAGAGACCACAGAAATTTCTTTCACGCCTTTGGCTTGCAGTTTTTTAGCGGCATCAATGAACCACTTCATTTCAGCTGCTTGCTTATCTTTGCTTAAAGTCGAGGGTTGGAACTCGCTGTCAATCCATTTTTTAGCTGCTGCTTCGTCCGCAAAGACCTGTCCAGTCAATGCGCAAGAAGCCGCTATGGCTAATGCTGTTAGTCGCAATTTCATCTCATATCTCCTTCAATGTGCGCCACCCCATGATTACGAAAACTCCAGCCCTGGGATGGCAATGAGCCGAATTTATCTATCTTGTTTGCACGTTTTTACGCGCTGTTTAACTTAACCGTTTTTGGGTTTTGCTTGGCCTTACCCCTTCCGCATGATGACCGCCAACAAAATCACCGATGCTACAAAACTAATCCAGATAGAAGGATCGCCATCAAGCGATAACCAAGTTGCCAACTTGCCACTGATGCCCACAAATATCAAATTAACATAAGCCGCCGAAAGCAAGCCAATAAACAAGCGGTCGCCCCTTGTGGTTTGGATCGGTAAAAATCCTTTTCTAAGTGTGGTGGGTGATTTGATTTCCCACAGTGTCATCGCCGCCAACATCAAAGCGATGCCGCAAAAAAACACGGCTACAGGGGTTGTCCATGCCATCCATTCAAACATCGTCAACTCCTTTTAAACGCGACCCATCGCAAAACCTTTTGCGATGTAATTACGCACAAACCAAATAACGATAGCGCCAGGCACAATGGTTAAGACACCTGCGGCTGCCAAAGTTGCCCAGTCCATGCCCGAGGCTGACACGGTGCGCGTCATCGTGGCGACAATGGGTTTGGCGTTCACACTGGTCAATGTTCTGGCCAGCAACAACTCGACCCAGCTGAACATGAAGCAAAAGAAGGCCGTCACACCAACGCCAGCTTTGATAAGTGGCAAGAAAATAGTAATGAAAAAACGAGGAAAAGAATACCCGTCAATATAAGCAGTTTCATCAATCTCACGTGGGATGCCACTCATGAAGCCTTCTAAAATCCAAACCGCCAAAGGCACACTGAACAGCAAATGCGACAAGGCCACGGCAATGTGTGTGTCCATCAAACCCACTGTGCTGTACAGCTGAAAGAATGGCAGCAAAAACACAGCAGGTGGCGTCATTCGGTTGGTGAGCAACCAAAAAAACATGTGCTTGTCACCCAAAAAACTATAGCGCGAAAAAGCATAAGCAGCAGGCAAAGCCACCGCGATGGTGATCACCATATTGATGCTAACGTAGATCAACGAATTGATATAGCCAGAATACCAAGAAGGGTCGGTCAAAATGGTTTTATAGTTCGCCCACGTGAAATGCTGTGGAAAAAACGCAAAAGTGGACAGAATTTCTTCGTTAGTTTTGAAACTCATGTTGATCATCCAATAAATGGGCAACAGAGCAAAAATGATGTATGCAATTAAAAAGAAATTGCGCTTTTTGAATCTATTTTCATTCATGGCCAATTTCCTCAGTTTGCGTACCCACACGCTGCATCCAGTTGTAAAGAACAAAGCACAGCAGCAAAATAATTAAGAAATAAATCAAGGAGAAGGCCGCTGCTGGTCCTAAGTCAAACTGCCCCACCGCTTTTTGCGTTAAGAACTGGCTGAGGAAGGTCGTGGCATTGCCTGGACCGCCACCCGTTAACACAAACGGCTCGGTATAAATCATAAAACTGTCCATAAATCGCAAAAGAACAGCAATCATCAACACACCGCGCATTTTTGGTAGCTGTATATAACGAAAAACTGCAAATTTGCTCGCACCATCAATGCGAGCAGCTTGGTAGTAAGCATCTGGAATTGAGCGCAGACCTGCATAGCACATCAAGGCAACCAAAGGTGTCCAGTGCCAGACGTCCATTGCTAAAACCGTCAACCATGCATGTGTTGCATTCCCTGTGTAACTGTAGTTAAAACCCAAGCTTTGCAGTGTCGTTCCCAATAAGCCAATGTCTGTCCGTCCATAAATTTGCCAAATGGTCCCGACGACGTTCCATGGAATTAAAAGTGACAGTGCAACCATGACCAACACGGCTGATGATTTCCAACCCTGCGAAGGCATAGACAAGGCAAGCGCAATACCCAAGGGAATTTCGACCACAAGCACAGACAACGAAAACATGAGTTGTCGCCACAGTGCAGCATGTAGCTCTTCGTCACGCATGACTGCTGCAAACCATTCCGTGCCGACAAAGACCCGCCGCTCTGGAGAAATAATGTCTTGCACTGAGTAGTTGACAACGGTCATGAGTGGCAAAATGGCTGAAAAAGCAACGCATAAAAACACGGGCAGAACTAGCCACCACGCTTTTTGATTGACTGGTTTGGTGGTGGTACTCATACAACCAACTCCTCATTTTTATAAAAACAGGCATGTGAACACAGCACTTTCAGCCACACGGTTTCACCAATGCTAGGTTGCAAATCATCTAGGCCCAAACGCACTTTCAGCTTGATCCCATCAATGGTGGCGGTCAACATGGCGAACGTACCAATGTCTTGCAAATTTGTCACCACGGCTGGCAATGCCCCTTCAGCGCCAGCGCTTACAAGTTGAATATATTCAGGTCGTATGCCTAGTGTTAAAGCACCCTCTGGCAGGGATCTCTCGGTTTGAAGTGATTTACCTGCAATGGTCAATCGATGGCCACTCATGTTGGCTGAAATAAAATTCATGCCAGGCGAACCAATAAAATGCCCGACAAACGTGTGCCTAGGTTGCTCAAACAAAGCATCCGCAGAACCCACTTGAACAACCCGCCCCCGCGTCATGACCACCACTTCCTCAGCAAAGGTCAACGCCTCTACTTGATCGTGTGTGACGTAAATCAAGGTTAACTTCAATTCGCTGTGAATTTGTTTGAGTTTGCGTCTGAGCTGCCACTTTAAGTGCGGGTCAATAACGGTCAATGGCTCATCAAACAACACCGCAGAAACGTCTGGACGAACCAAACCACGACCTAACGAGATTTTTTGCTTCGCATCTGCCGACAAGCCTGCTGCGCGTTGATTGAGCTGACCACTCATGTCCAGCATCTCGGCTATTTCGCCCACCCGTTTTTTAATTTTGTCTTCGGGAACTTTGCGATTACGCAGGGGAAAGGCTAAATTTTCAGCAACCGTCATGGTGTCATAAATTACAGGAAACTGGAACACTTGTGCAATGTTACGTTGCTGCGGACTCAAGCTGGTGACATCTTTGCCATCAAATTTGACACTGCCGCTTGAAGGCGACATCAGACCCGAAATGATATTCAACATCGTGGTTTTACCACACCCAGAAGGCCCTAAAAGCGCATATGCCCCCCCCTCTCTAAACGTCATTTGCAAAGGCAGCAAAGCATAATCTACGTCCGTTCGCGGATTAGCGCGATAGGCATGTGCCAAATCCAAATCAATGCGGGCCATCTCAGCAACCTTCCCTTGTCGATTGCGCTGTTTTAGCAATGGGCGTTCGCCTGACTGGCGCAATCAACAAGCTTCCATCGCTATCAAAAACATAAACGTGTAGTGGGTTTAGATAAAGCGTGAGCGGGTCACCAAGCGCAAAATAATGTACGCCTGCCAGCTGTGCAACCATGTCACCCACTTTGGTAGTGACATGAACAAAAGTATCAGAACCTGAAATTTCTGCCAACTCCACAACACCTTGGATAGCAACATCTCCCGCTTGCTCTGTGACGCGCAGAACGCTTGAACGAACGCCTATGGTTAGGTCGCCACTTTGGGCTGATGTAGCGTTTGTGGCAGACGTTACTGAGGCCAGTAGCAGCGCAGGTCCAGCGTTGATTTGCACGCCACCATCGATAGCTCGTGCAGCCATTAAATTCATTGGCGGGTCACTAAAAGCACGCGCCACACGCAAAGATTTGGGTTCATGAAAGACCTGCGCCGTCGGCCCATATTGGAGCAACTCCCCGGCATCCATGACAGCGGTATAGCCACCAAGCAACAAAGCCTCGCCAGGCTCGGTGGTTGCGTAAATGACTGTGGATTCTCCTAATGCAAAGAGCTGCGCCAATTCGTCACGGAGCTCTTCGCGCAATTTGTAGTCCAAGTTAACCAAAGGTTCATCAAGCAGCATCAACGGTGCGCCTTTGGCCAAAGCACGTGCCAAGGCGACGCGCTGCTGCTGACCACCCGACAATTCAGCAGGGAAACGGTCTAAAAACATCTCAATATGCAGCTTCTCAGCCAATTCACGCACGCGTTGGGTGTGATTTTTTTCACCACGCAGCTTTAAAGGCGATGCAATGTTCTCTGCCACCGTTAGAGAAGGGTAGTTGATAAACTGCTGGTAAACCATCGCCACATTGCGTTCACGGACCGAAACAGCCGTTACATCAGCGCCATCGACCATGACGCGCCCTGTTGTTGGCACGTCCAGCCCCGCCATGATGCGCATCAAGCTGGTTTTACCCGCTTGCGTTGCACCCAAAAGCACGGTGACGGCGTTGCTTAACGGTGCGATGCTCATCTCACGCAGCCAAGTTTCAGCCCCTACGGTTTTGGTGATGCCATCAAGCTCAAGCTGCATGCAAACATTCCTTCATGTTTTAGAAAATCAAAAAGATCCATTCAAAACAAAAACTTTAAAACTCAAACTTGTTTATCTATAAATTTTCGTATGCGCTCGATTGTGATTCGTTATTGTTCGTTTTTAATTGGTATTAACCCTAATTTTTTTCCTTTTCTTTCTATTTATAGTTTCTACTTATTACAAAACAGTATTTATTCTGGACTTTAATTTTGAATATCAATCCAAGACAACTCAGACTGCTCGATGTTGTGCAGGCACGCAACACCATCACCGTAGAGGTTCTCGCTGACATTTTGGGTGTCACCCTACAAACGGTGCGGCGTGATGTACAAAAGCTGGCTGATGAACATCTCCTCACCCGTTTTCATGGCGGTGTCAGAGTGCCCAGCTCCACCACTGAAAACATGGCACACCAACAACGTGAGTCACTCAATGCGGCGGGCAAAGCACGTATTGCCAAAGCCATTGCAATGCAAGTGCCAAACAATTGCGCGCTGATTATCAACATTGGTACAACCACGGAAGCCGTGGCGCGTGCGCTACAGCAGCATCACGGCCTGCGGGTGATTACCAACAACCTTAACGTGGCCGCTATTTTGAGTGGCAATCCAACCTGCGAGGTCATCGTTGCTGGCGGTGTGGTGCGGCCGCGAGATCGTGGCATTGTGGGCGAAACTACGGTTGAATTTATTCGACAATTCAAAGTCGATATTGCCTTGATTGGCATTTCTGGCATTGAAGCCGATGGCTCTTTGCGTGATTTTGATTACCGTGAAGTGAAGGTGGCGCAAGCCATCATCGCCCATTCGCGTGAAGTTTGGCTCGCGGCAGACCACAGCAAGTTCAATCGCCCCGCCATGGTTGAGCTGGCTACGCTGTCGCAAATAGACCGTTTGTTCACAGACGCTGAACCGCCAGACCCGTTTCCTGAACTGCTGCTAGAAGCGCAGGTGCGCTGTGATATTGTTTGATGCGTTGACCGTGCTTTTCGCAGCATTTTTGTACCGCAAGTTTCCAACTCAACCACCTAGATCAATAAATTCTTATCATGTCCTACATACTCGCACTTGACCAAGGCACCTCTAGCTCCCGCAGCATCGTTTTTAACAGCATCGGTGAAATTGTGGCGTTGGAACAAATTGAAGTTCCACAAATTTACCCCCAACCAGGCTGGGTCGAACACGATGCGCTGGAGATTTGGCGTGGCCAAATGGTTACAGCAAAAGAAGCGATGGCTAAGGCGAGGATCACGGCGCAATCTATCTCAGCCATCGGCATAACCAACCAACGCGAAACCACCGTCGTTTGGAACCGCAAAACGGGACTGCCAATTCACCACGCCATCGTCTGGCAAGACCGTCGTGCTGAACCCACCTGCGTGCAATTGCGCGAACAAGGCTTGGCGCAAACGATTCAACAAAAAACGGGCTTGCTGATTGACGCTTATTTCTCAGGCACCAAGCTAAAGTGGATTTTAGACAACGTGCCAAACGCCCGCGTGCAAGCAAACCGTGGGGAATTAGCCTTTGGCACCATTGACAGCTGGTTGATCTGGCAACTGACCCAAGGTGAAGTGCATGCAACCGATGTGAGCAACGCATCCCGCACCATGTTGTTCAATGTACATACAAATCAGTGGGACGCTGAACTTCTGAGGATACTCGACATCCCAGCTGAGTTGCTTCCCGCGATTCAACCTTCTAGCAGTCTTTTTGGCCATGTCAATGCCGATATTTTAGGTGCCAGTATTCCTATCGGTGGCGTTGCTGGCGATCAACAAAGTGCCTTGTTTGGACAAGCATGTTTTAAAAGCGGTATGGCAAAAAATACCTATGGCACGGGTTGCTTTATGCTGATGCATACCGGCGATGAGTTTCAAACATCGACCAATGGATTGCTCACGACCAGCGCAGCACAGACCTCTAAAACGTCGCAATTTGCCATCGAAGGCAGCGTTTTCATAGGCGGTGCAGTCGTGCAATGGCTGCGTGATGGTTTGCACGCCATTCAAAACAGTGACGAGGTGCAAACCTTGGCGAAAAGCGTGCCTGACTCAGGTGGTGTGATGATGGTACCAGCGTTTACAGGGCTGGGCGCACCGTATTGGGATGCCGATGCGCGCGGCACCATTACCGGTTTGACGCGTGGCAGCACCATGGCGCACATTGCCCGTGCAGCGCTTGAGAGCATTGCCTTTCAAAGTGCCGCATTACTACTGGCCATGAGCCGTGATGCAGTCGCCGCTGGCTCCGCGCCCGTGAGCGAGCTTCGTGTAGACGGTGGCGCGTGTACCAACGACATGCTGATGCAGTTTCAAGCGGACTTGCTCGGCATTCCCGTTTTACGTCCTGTTGTGACTGAAACAACCGCGCTAGGCGCTGCGTATTTGGCGGGCTTGGCTGTTGGCGTTTACGCTGATTTAGACAGTCTTTCCCAACTTTGGCGCTGTGAACGGCGGTTTTTACCAACCATGCCACGTAAGCGTGCCGATGAGCTGATGGCGCAATGGGAACATGCGGTGCGCCAAGCTACGGCAAAATAGTCTTCTTTGAATAATAGGAGAGCTTCCCAGTGAACCATGACATTAACGACGATAAGCGTCTCGAAAAAATTGCATTCTTAGGTGGTGGCAACATGGCCAGTGCCATGATTGGTGGCTTGCTCAAACAAGGCATGTTGCCAAGCAACATTTTGGTGGTCGAACCGTTTGAGCCAACACGCGACAAGTTGTTTCAAGACTTTGGCATCAAAGCGATGCCTGAACCGTCAAGCTTGCTAACCACTGCAGGGTTAATCATCTGGGCGGTGAAGCCACAAGTCTTCAAAGAAGCGGCACAACAAACTGGTAACTTTGCACCAACTGCTTTGCATTTCAGCGTGGCGGCAGGCATTCGCAGCGACAGTATTGCCGCTTGGTTAAAAACGGACAACGTGGTTCGCTCTATGCCGAATACGCCCGCTTTGATTGGCAAAGGCATGACCGCTTTGTTTGCGCGTCCCACCGTTACGCCAGTGGGCAAGGCATGGGTAGAACACGTGGTTGCCAGCATGGGGGAGTTTTTGTGGCTGGACGAAGAGTCTCAACTGGACGCCGTTACAGCAATCTCTGGCTCTGGGCCCGCCTATGTTTTCTATTTTTTGGAAGCCATGACAGAAGCGGCCACAAAAATGGGGTTGAGCGCTGAGCAAGGCCGACGTTTGGCCATCAGCACCTTCAGCGGCGCATCTGAACTCGCTCACCGCTCAGACGAACTCTTAGAAACGCTACGCCAGCGCGTTACATCAAAAGGCGGCACAACTTATGCTGCTTTAACGGCTATGGAAAGTGACAATATCAAACCACACTTCATTCGCGCCATGCTAGCGGCACAACTGCGTGCAAAAGAGCTGGGTGACGAGTTCGGTAGCTAAAAACGGCTAGTTAAAAGGCTCAAAGCAATGCCAGCAAAAACGGTGAAACCTAGCCAATGGTTCATGCGAAAAGCTTTGAAACAAGCTTTTCGTTCGCGGTTGCGTATCAACCAAATATGCCAAATAACTTGAGTGATGGCGAAAAATATTGCTATAAAATATATAGCCGAATAAGTGTATGATACGCCGGCTACAGTCCAAATTAATAGGTAAAAAACATAACATACTGCAATAATGACCACATCGTATCGCCCCATAGTGATCGCCGATGTTTTCATGCCGATTTTTAAATCATCGTCGCGGTCTACCATGGCGTATTCGGTGTCATAAGCCAGTACCCAAAACAGATTTCCGAACAACAAAATCCAAGCCAATATGGGAACTGTGCCTTGAACCGCGCTAAACGCCATCGGTATGCCAAAGCTGAAAGCAACGCCTAAAACCGCTTGCGGCATGGAGAAAAACCGCTTGGCGTAGGGGTAAATAACAGCAACTGCCAGTGCCGCGAATGACAACAGTATCGTTGCTTGATTGGTCGTCAGCACCAAACCAAACGCCAGCAATGCCAGCACCGCTCCCAAAGACAGCGCTTCTTTGCTGCTCAACGCACCGCTGGTGACGGGGCGGTTGGCGGTGCGTTTGACGTGTTTGTCAAAATCTCTATCAGCCACGTCGTTCAAACAACAGCCCGCACTACGCATCAAAATCGTGCCCAACACAAATACGATGAGCAAATGCCAGCCTGGAAATCCTTTCGCAGATATCCACAAAGCACTCAGTGTGGGCCAAAGCAATAAGAGCCAGCCTGCGGGACGATTCCAGCGAATCAGATCGAGATAGAGGGCTACTTTACTTTTCACAATGAGCAGATTAGGACAAACGTGTCACGCCAGGCAACTCGCATGCATAGATAGCATTCCGCAATGCGGCAATAGCTTCGTAGCGCGTAAAGCTTTTTCGCCAAACCAGTACGACACGGCGTGTGGGCGGTTGCGCGCGTTTGTCGTCTGTTATGGGTCGATAGATAACCAGCGCATCTTCGGGTTGTGATTTTTCTTTGGATTTTTTAGCTGAATTTTGTGCCAAAGCACTTGCAGGCACACTCAAACGCGGCACCAAGGTAACACCCATACCTGCCGCAACCATGTGCTTGATGGTCTCTAAAGACGAGCCTTCAAAACTCTTTCGAATGCCCATGCTATTGCCAGCGGTATCGCTAGAAAACCGTGCGAATTCAGGGCAAACTTCTAAAACATGATCACGAAAACAGTGGCCAGTTCCAAGCAACAGCATGGTTTCAGCTTTGAGCTGTTCTACCGTCACTGACGATTGCGTCGTGAAAGGGTGATCTACGGGAATCGCGGCTAAAAATGGCTCGTCATACAAAGGAGCAACCGCCAAATTAGTATCAGGAAAAGGTTCCGCCAAAATGGCACAATCTAGCTCACCCGTTCGTAACAACTCTAGCAATTTAACAGTGAAATTCTCTTGCAACATCAAAGGCATTTGTGGCGTTTTGGTGATGACATTTCTTACCAAATCTGGCAACAAATAGGGGCCAATGGTGTAAATCACGCCAAGCTTCAGTGCACCGGCTAAAGGGTCTTTGCCGCGTTTGGCAATTTCTTTGATGTTGGCGGCTTGCTCCAGCACGCTTTGTGCTTGCAAAACAACCTCGTTGCCCAGCGGGGTGACGGTGACTTCGGTCGCACTACGCTCAAACAACTTCAAATCCAGCTCTTCTTCTAGTTTTTTGATCGCCAAACTCAAAGTTGGCTGCGACACATGGCAGGCATCTGCGGCTTTGCCGAAATGCTTTTCACGAGCAACGGCAACAATGTATTTAAGTTCAGTCAGAGTCATATTGTTTTATCGCATTTAGCCGTTATCAAACTAAGACAGCGCCGCTCTCAAAAACGCGCAATTCGCCAGGCTCAAAAGAAATCCAATTTTCATTAGTCGTTAACGGCTCTGTGACGACGATGACCAATTTATCGTCTGGCCCGTTTAGCTCGGCCAAATTCACGCGCACATCTTCGTCCTTCAATTGCACCTCGCAAAACGGATAGGCGCGTTGCAAATAACATAGCTTGGTGCTGGCGTGCGCCCACAAAGCTTGGCCGTTACTAAGAATATAGTTAAAGGTGCCAAATGCTGCGATTTTAGGCGTTAACTCGCGCAGCGTCAGCGTTAATTCTTTGACACTGGGCGCAGTCGCATGCGATTTGGCTAGCTCTTGCATCAGCCAACAAAAAGCCAGCTCGCTGTCTGTATTGCCAACGGGTTTGAAACTGCCATGCAGCATGGGTGCATAGTTTTTCAAATCGCCATTGTGCGCAAAGACCCAATTGCGACCCCACAACTCGCGCACGAACGGGTGACAATTTTCTAACGACACCTCGCCTACCGTGGCCTTACGCACGTGCGCCACGACGTTGTGGCTTTTGATGGGGTAGGTGCGCAGCAAGTTTGCCATCATGGACGTTGAGGCACTTTCTTTGTCCACAAAGCAGCGCACACCTTTGCCTGGCGTCGCGCCTTCGCCTTCAAAAAAAGCAATGCCCCAACCGTCTGCGTGATGATCAGTACTGCCGCCGCGCTGCGAAAAGCCCGTAAAGCTTAAGGTTAAGCTGGCAGGCAAATGGCTGTTCATTCCAAGGAGTTGGCACATGTCTATATTTTACTAGGCTGATTGCTATCAAAATAGCTGCCTAACTTCATCGCCCTAGGGTTTACGCTGTACACATCTAGTTTGACAGCTCCAGAAGCATGCATTAACCTCACTTTCTTTATACTGACACCCATTCAAAAGCATCAAAAGGACGAGACATGGCTTTTAATTCTACGCAACATCTGTTACTTGACTACATTTACGACCATGAGGCAGCTCGCACCAACGAGGTTTATTTAACCCAGCCGATTGGTAACGAGAAAGTCATTGACTACACATGGGGGCAAACGCTTGATCAAGCCAGACGCATGGCGACGCACCTCAAAAGCTTGAACTTAGAACCCGGTGCACGCATCGCAATTTTGTCGAAAAACTGCGCCCACTTCTTCATGGCCGAGCTGGCAATTTGGATGGCTGGTGGCACAACAGTTGCTATTTTCCCGACCGAAGGCGCTGATACTGTGAAATACGTGCTCGAGCACAGCGGTGCTAGCTTGCTTTTTGTAGGTAAATTAGACACATGGGACAAGCAACGCCCTGGCGTTCCCGCAGACATGCCGCGTATTGCGTTCCCGCTTGCGCCAAAAACGGATTACGACACATGGGACGCCATCGTTTCGCGCACAACACCACTTCCCGGCAGAGTTTCGCGTTTACCTACCGATTTGGCCATGATCATTTACACCTCTGGCTCGACAGGACAACCCAAAGGCGTGATGCACAGTTTTGAGCGCATCACCGCAGCAACGCGCGGCATCGACGCAAGGATGGCTGAGACTTTGGGCAAAGACTCTACGAACCGCATGTTGTCGTATTTGCCACTGGCCCATGTGTTTGAACGCGCTTTTGTGGAATCTTTCTCATTTTTAAATGGCAAATGCCACATCTACTTTGCCGAAACGCTTGATACATTTGTCAAAGATTTGAATCGCGCCAAACCGACTCTGTTTATCTCCGTGCCGCGCTTGTGGCTGAAGTTTCAACAAGGCGTGTCAGCCAAGATGCCACCTGCAAAGCTAAACCTGTTGCTATCCATTCCTATTCTTAACAAAATTATTGCAAAGAAAGTGCTGACAGGACTTGGTTTGGATCAGGTCAAACTGGCAGGCAGTGGCTCTGCACCCTTACCACCAGCATTGATCCATTGGTACCGCCGCTTGGGCCTCAACTTGGTTGAGGGATATGCTATGTCTGAAGACTTTGCATACTCACACACCATGACTGAAACACAAAATGAAATCGGCTATGTTGGTGTTCCTTACGATGGTGTCGAAGTTCGTATCAGCGAGCAAGGTGAGATTTTGATTAAATCGCCCGGTCAAATGGTGGGCTACTACAAACGGCCTGATTTGGATGCTGAAGTTTTTACCGCCGATGGCTTCTTTTGCACGGGCGACCAAGGCGAACGCCTGCCTGATGGTCAACTCAAAATCACGGGTCGTTTGAAAGAACTCTTCAAAACGGGTAAAGGCAAGTATGTCGCCCCTGCACCGATTGAGAACAAGCTAAATGCACACCCCATGATCGAATCAAGCATGGTCTCTGGCGTGGGTCAATCAGCGTCTTATGCTTTGGTCGTTCTGGCCGAAGGCGTCCGCCCTAAATTGAGCGATCCAGCCTTCAAAGCTGAGGTGACGGAAGAAATGTCAGCCTTGCTCAAAGAAACCAACAAAGGCTTGGCCGATTATGAACAGATGAAAATGCTGGTCATCGCCAAAGAGCCTTGGTCTATTGAAAACGGCTGCCTGACGCCGACCATGAAAATCAAACGCAACAAGATTGAAGCATTGGTCGAGCCCGATGTTGACAAATGGTATGCCAACAAAGGTGCTGTGCTTTGGGTTTAGAACAACACCTGAACCACCGAGTGACGGAGCTGGAAATCAAAGCCAGCTACACAGAAGACTTGATCGACCAACTCGACAAAGTGATCGTGCGACAGCAGGAACAAATTGATCTGCTGATCAAAGCGATCACCGAACTGCGTCAATCCAGTACCGATGGCGGCTTAGGCGCTGCGCGCAACCTGCGTGACGACCTGCCGCCGCATTTTTAAACATGCCAGATACTATTCTGCAAGCGCAGGGTTTGGCGTTTGCGTTTCCTCAGCAACAAATTTTTAAGCATTTTTCAGCAGCTCTTCCAACGGGCATCACGTATGTCGTCGGCGATGAAAGCTCTGGAAAATCAACGCTTTTACGGCTTTTTGCAGGCGATTTAACACCACAAGCTGGCAGCATTGCTATTTGTGGCAACAGCCAAGCAGATAACTTAGCGTTGTACAAAAAGCATGTCTTTTGGGTTGATCCACGCACTAGTGCGCATGATCAACTCTCGCCAAGCGATTTTTTTGATATACAGCGAAATTTTTACCCTGCGTTTGATGATGCCTTGTTGCTTGATTTGATTGATGGCTTGAGCTTGAACGACCATATTTCAAAGGCCATGTACATGCTCTCGGCGGGTTCAAAACGCAAAGTTTGGTTGGCAGCAGCATTTGCCAGTGGCGCAACCGTGACCTTGCTAGACGAGCCTTTTGCAGCTTTAGACAAAGCATCGATCAACTTTTTGATTGAACGTTTAGAGAATGCTGTACAAAACGCGAAGCGCACATGGGTGATTGCGGACTACGAAGTTCCACACAATTTAACTGTGAATTTTATTGCCAATTTAGACCTCTAGCCAGCGTATTTATTGCCTCATTAGCTATGAAATATATAGTTCATATAAACTCAAAACATCTAACTTTGAACTAAGTTTTTCGTTTCAACCTACCCGCTGTAGCCGTTGACACCGGCACCACGCCCGCTGCATGGCGCTGGTTATTGCACAGCTCGTGGCTGATGGCCAAGTTTTCAATATGGCTGTTACCGCCTTCACTCAGCGGTTGGATGTGCTCCAACGTGGCCGCCTCAGGTAACACGTGCTCACCACACACCCAGCACGGCACCACGCCATGCAGCTGGCGCGCCACGGCTTTGTACATTTTGTCGCGGGTGTGGGCCAATTTACTCATGTCTATTCATACTTCTTCGCTCAAAGCTGCGTACATATGTTGTTTGTACTCAAACCAAAACGGATTCCAAAACCCCATGAACCTCTGCGTCATGAGCACGCCGGCGGTTCCTGTGGCTGGAGAAATCCACCAATGTGGACCAGCCAAACCACCCCATTGCACTTCGTCGACTGGCGTGTTGGGCTGAAAATCTGAGCTGGTACGTGTCACCGCGCCGCACAAACTGAAACCCAAGCTCGGAGATGACCCATCAGGAATATGCATCTGACCACTTTGGGCGAACTGCAAACTGCGATTGACTGGCAGTTGGTCGCGCAGCATCTCAGCCAATGTCTCTGGTTTGAGTAATTTTCCATGACCCGGCAATAGCTGCGCCAGCAAAGCCAGCATATCTGCTTGCGTCGTCACCAAGCCGCTGCTAGCTGCTTGGCGCGGCACGGGTTTGATAAAAGCGTCTGGCCAGGGGATATTGTCTAGCCGGTGCAGACCAGGCTTGATCGCGTTCATGGGATGACCCGCGTAGAGTTTTGCCAAGCGTGGGATTTGATCCGCGCGTAGCACGTAACCCGTATCAACCATGCCCAAAGGTTCAAACAACCGTGTTTGAAAGGCATCGGCTAAGACTTGCCCCGTCACAATTTCAATCAATCGCCCCACCACATCGGTCGCCATCGAATATTGCCAGCTTGCACCTGGCTGGTAAATCAGCGGCAGTGTCGCCATTTGTGCCATCAGCTGTTCTAAGGTGCTGTCCGGCTTGCGCACGCCAGCTGCTACGTAAGCGCTGTAAATCAAGGTGTCTGGGTCAAACACGCCGTGGCTAAAACCGGCTTGGTGGCTGAGCAAATGGCGAATCGTGATGTCGCGCTCTAGCGCAACTGTGTCATTCAACGATGTTGCTCCCGCTTGCAAAACGCGTAATTGACCGAACGCGGGAATCCATTTTTTTATCGCATCATCCAGCGCAAAATACCCTTGATCCACCAGCAACATCACCAACACGCTGGTCATCAACTTGGTACAAGAATACGCACGATGGATGTGGTCTGGGCGCAGCGCTTCGCTCAGTTCGATGTTTGCAAATCCTGTGCAAAAACTGTCTATCAGTTGCCCGTTTTTGATGATGGCTGTTGAGACACCAGGCAAAATCGGACTGTCCACATGGCGTTGCAAAAACGCGTTTGCTGCGCTGAAGTTGTAGGTTTGATCGGTCATGTCAATGTAGGTTTTAGCAGCCATAACAAGGCGCTGAGTGTGAAAAAAGAAATCACTGTCGTGACCAGCAATGCCGCTGCACTGATATCTTCTTGCCTATACAACTGCGCCAATACGATATATGTTCCCATCATCGGCATGGCCGCCATCAACAGGGCGGCCGTACGTGTTGACGCATCCATCTGCGGCATGCCAAGCCAGGTCAAAAATGCCATGACGGCAAACACCGCCAATGGATGGACCAATAACTTGCCAAAGGTGATTGGCAAAACTTGCCGACTCAAACCTTTGAGCGGCAAACCCACCAACGTCCCCCCAATGACAAACAGTGACAGCGCACTGCTCGACAAAGCGAACAAATTTATAACCCGTGAAATGGCCTCAGGCATGCGCCAGCCACTCAACGACACCAAGCTACCCAGCACCAGGCCGATGACCAAAGGGTTGGTGATTAACTTCACCAATGAAACGCCAACTGCTTGTAGCCATGACCTAGATTTATTTTGACTACGCTCTGCCAAAGCCAACAAAAAAGGAATGATGACGAAGTTTTCAACAATCATATTCATGGCCAAAGCTACGCCAGCCACGGGTGCCAATAGGAGTACCAAAATCGGAAAACCGACAAAACCACTGTTTGAGCAGGTCATGCCCATGACATAGAAAGTGCTGGTGATGCTATTCATCTTCGCAAAACGCCGGCACCAAAACCATCCCAAGAACAAAGTCAGTAATGAACCCAGCAAGTACACCAAAACGTAATTGCCATTGAAGATTTCACCGATTTGTCGCTGCGATATAGCATTAAAAAGCATGGCGGGTAGCGCCAAGTTGAACACGTATTTACCAAACACCCGCATGTCGGGCTTGGCAAAGACGCCGTGCTGTGTTGTCAAATACCCGATGAGGATGGTGATGTAGATGGGGCCGGTGATGGCCAGAATGTCGAGCATGGCGGGTCTGAAAGAGAGTTATGGCTAGCGAGGATGTCCATAGTTTAACTAGTGAACTATGGCTCTATGCGCGATTTACGTGCGATGTTTGAATTCAAGCCTTCAAATACTCCGCCTTCCCGCCCAGCCAACGCTGCACATGCTTTTGCGCGAGTTCAGGAAACTTGTCCAGCATCACCGGTGCACACTGCCGCGCCCCCTCCAGCAGTTCGGTGACCGTCGCCAAATCTGCAAAACGCAGCAGTGCCGCGCCCGACTGCCGCGCGCCCAAAAACTCGCCAGGGCCGCGAATCTCCAAGTCACGCCGCGCAATCTCGAAACCGTCGTTCGTTTCAACCATGGCTTTGAGCCGCGCGCGGGCGGTTTCACCCAAACGCGGGGCATCACCGGTCGAATACAGCAGCACGCACACCGACGCAGCCGCACCACGCCCCACCCGGCCGCGCAACTGGTGCAATTGCGAGAGCCCGAAACGCTCGGCGTGCTCAATCACCATCAAACTGGCGTTCGGCACATCGACGCCGACCTCAATCACCGTGGTGCTGACCAGCACCTGCAGGTGACCGGAGGTGAACAGCGACATCACCGCCTTTTTCTCCGCCACCGGCATGCGCGAATGCAGCAGGCCGACCATGACCGGCTGGCCATCCTTCAATGACACATCGCCCAAAGCGGTGCACAGCTGTTCGTGCGTTTCGGTGGCGTTGGTCAAATCCAGCGCCTCGCTTTCTTCAATCAAGGGGCAAACCCAGTAGATTTGCCGACCCTCGGCCAACTGGCTGCGAATACGCTCAATCACCTCGTCGCGCCGCGCGTCGTTCACCACTTTGGTGACGATAGGGGTGCGGCCGGGAGGCAACTCGTCGATGGTGGAGACGTCCAGATCGGCGTAATAGCTCATCGCCAGCGTACGGGGAATCGGCGTGGCCGTCATCATTAAAAGATGCGGCTCCAATCCAGCCGTTGGCGCTGCCTCCAACCCAACCGTTCGCCCTGAGCTTGTCGAAGGGTTTGCGAAGGCTTCGACAGGCTCAGCCCGAACGGCTTTTGTATTTATTTCCTCTGCTGGAATGCTCATCTTGCTTCTCAAAGCCAGCCGCTGCGCCACACCAAAACGGTGCTGCTCATCAATGATCGCCAGCGCCAGATTTTTGAACTGCACCTTGTCCTGAATCACCGCATGGGTGCCCACCACCAGCGCCGCCTCGCCACTGGCAATCAGCGCCAGCGCCTCGCGCCGTTCCTTGGTTTTTTGGCTGCCTGTCAGCCAGGCGGTGGTGATGCCTAGCGGCTCTAGCCAACCGATCAGCTTGCGGAAATGCTGTTCCGCCAGAATCTCGGTCGGCGCCATCAGGGCGCATTGCCAGCCGGCGTCTATGCATTTGGCAGCGGCCAGCGCGGCAACCACGGTTTTGCCAGAGCCGACATCACCCTGCAGCAGGCGGTGCATGGGGATGTTGCGGGCCAGATCGAGGGTGATTTCGCTGCAAACGCGCTCTTGCGCAGCGGTCAGCTTGAAGGGGATGATGGCTAACAGCCGGTCGTACAACGAGTTCTTGGCTTCGTCTTGCAAAACCGACGCCAATACGGGAGCTCGCAACGCCGCTCGCTCCCGTTTTGCCTGCAATTGCGAGAGCTGCTGCGCCAACAACTCCTCTGCCTTGAGCCGCTGCCATGCGGGGTGGGTGCGGTCTTCCAGCTCGGTCAACGACACATCTGGCGTCGGATGATGTAAAAATGATAGCGCCTTAGGCAATAAATACACCGACTGAGTGCCCATTTGAGCACTAGAATGACCGTTAAACAGCCCCACAGGCATGGTTTCGCTTAAATCCGCCCGCGCCAGCCCACCCAGCACCACTTTGCGCAGATAGCCCTGCGGCAGCCCTGCCACGGTGGGGTAGACCGGGGTGAGCGCCGTCGCCAGATCGCCACCAGCCGTTTTGAGACTGGGGTGCATCATGGTGAAGCCCAGAAAGCCGCCCCTACTTCCCCCTTTAACCTCACCCCGCGCCCGAATCACATTGCCCACCGCCAGTGCTTTTTGCTGCGACGGGTAAAAGCTGAAAAACCGCAGCGTGCAGGTGTCCGAGCCATCATCCACCGTCACCAGCAGCTGGCGGCGCGGGCGGTAGGTGATCTCGCTTTTGGTGACCACGCCCTCAATCTGCACCGTATCACCCTCCCGCGCATCACGCAGCTTGGTGAGGCGGGTTTCGTCTTCGTAGCGCAGCGGCAGGTGCAGGGCGAGGTCAATATCGCGGTGCAAGCCCAGCTTGGCAATGCACTTTTGCAGATGCGTTTTTTTGTCCCCAGCACCCTCAGCGACCGCTTCTGCGGCTTTTCGCGCAGGTTTCGCCTTCTTTTTAGCAGCTGTTGATTTGATGGAAGCCTCGGACATGGGACAATTCTGCCCTATGAATGCCCAAACTTCCTCGAATCATCAATTCACGTTGTCAGATTTTGACTTTTCCCTCCCCCCCGAACTCATCGCCCAGCACCCCGCGCCCGAGCGTAGCGGCTCGAAATTGCTCGATGGCACAACATCTGCGCCTGTCCACCGCATCTTCCACGACCTGCCAAACCTGCTGAATCCTAGTGATTTGCTGGTGTTCAACGACACCAAAGTCGTCAAAGCCCGCTTGTTTGGTGAAAAACCGTCTGGTGGCAAGGTGGAACTGCTGATTGAGCGTGTGCTGACCGGCAACCAGGTCGTCGCCCACATGCGGGTGAGCAAAAAACCGCATCCGGGTGAGACGATCTGGATGGCAGGCGGCGCGTTTTCAGCCACGCTTTTGGGGCGCTGGCCGCTCAAAGACGGCACGCTGTTCCGCTTCGTCCTGTCCAACGATGCGGGAGACGACCCGTACAAGTTGATGGATATCCACGGCCACGTCCCGCTGCCGCCGTACATCACCCATACCGATGAGACCGATGACGTCAGCCGCTACCAGACCGTTTTCGCCAAAAACCCCGGTGCGGTGGCAGCGCCCACCGCTGCGCTGCATTTTGACGAAGCACTGCTGGCCGCTTTAGACCAGCGCGGTGTAGAACGCGCCAGCATCACCCTGCACGTGGGCGCAGGCACCTTCCAGCCCGTCAAAACCGAGAACATTACCGAACACGTCATGCATTTTGAGCGCTACAGTATCGACCCATCCACGCTAGAGACAATAGCCCGTTGCAAAGCCCGGGGTGGCAAAGTCGTCGCCGTCGGCACCACCAGCGTGCGGGCGCTGGAGACTTGGGCGAAGAATGGTGAAACGCAGGGCGACACCAACATCTTCATCACCCCGGGGTTTGACTTCAAGGTTGTAGACACCCTGATCACCAACTTCCACCTGCCCAAAAGCTCGTTGATGATGTTGGTCAGCGCCTTCGCCGGCCATGCGCACATCATGGCGCTGTATGCCGAGGCGATTGCGCAAAAATATCGGTTTTTCAGCTATGGGGATGCGATGTTGCTGCAGCGCCAAGCCAGCTAATCCGGCCCCGTCTTTCAAAAACTACAATATCCCCATGCTGACATTCGAACTTCTCAAAACCGATGGCCACGCGCGTCGTGGCCGTATGACTCTCAACCACGGCGTGGTTGAAACCCCTGTTTTCATGCCCGTGGGCACCTATGGCACCGTCAAAGGCGTGATGCCGCGCAGCCTAGAAGAAATGGGCGCGCAGATTATCTTGGGCAACACCTTTCATTTGTGGATGCGGCCGGGCTTGGACGTGGTCAAACAGTTTGGCGGTTTGCACAAGTTTGAGCTGTGGCACAAGCCGATGCTGACCGACAGCGGCGGCTTTCAGGTCTGGAGCCTCGGTGAGATGCGCAAGATCAGTGAAGAAGGCGTCAAATTTTCCAGCCCCGTCAATGGCGACAAACTGTTTTTGACACCCGAAGTGTCGATGCAGATTCAAACCATTTTGAACTCAGACATTGCGATGCAGTTCGACGAATGCACGCCCTACATCAGCGTGGAGCCGAAAACCAAGGGGCAATTGACCACCAAGGCCGAAGCGCGCATCTCGATGGAACTCAGCCTGCGCTGGGCGAAACGCTGCAAAGACGAGTTTGCGCGGCTAGAAAACCCAAATGCGCTGTTTGGCATCGTCCAAGGCGGCATGCACACCGCCCTGCGCGACGAGTCGCTGGCAGGGCTGGAAGCGCTGGGCTTCCCCGGCGTCGCCATCGGCGGCCTGAGCGTGGGTGAACCCAAAGAAGACATGCTGCGGATTTTGAAGCACATCGGCCCCAAGTTGCCTGCGCACAAACCGCATTACCTGATGGGCGTGGGCACGCCGGAGGACTTGATCGCTGGCGTAGAAAACGGCATCGACATGTTTGACTGCGTCATGCCCACCCGCAACGCACGCAACGGCACACTCTTCACCCGTTTTGGCGACCTAAAAATCCGCAACGCCCGCCACAAAGCCGACGAACAGCCGCTGGACGTGACCTGCACCTGCTATGCCTGTGCAGGCACGCCGCCTGTTGACGGAAAAGCCATCCCCTACGCCGATGGCGGCCGCGCCGGCTTCAGCCGTGCCTACCTGCACCACCTGGACCGCTGCGGTGAGATGCTGGGCCCCATGCTGGCCAGCATCCACAACCTGCACTATTACCTGAACCTGATGCGCGAGGTGCGCGAGGCGCTGGATGCGGGGGAATTTGGCGAATTTGTGGCGAAATTCCATGCGAATCGGGCGCGTGGGGTGTAAGTTTATTTTTTAACTGCTATATTTTTTATAGCATTTTAAGCAATAAATACGCCGGCTATGGCAAAAAATACGAACGATAAATTTTGTCGAAAAGGCTACTTTGCCAGCGCATCGCGGCGGCGTTCCCGGAACGCCTGCAATTCGCCCACCACGCCTTTGCGGAAGGCCAGCACGCAGATCACAAAAATGACACCGATGATAACGGTGACCCAAGAGCCGACCTTGTCGGCCAACATGTTTTGCAGGCCGATCACGATGCCCGAGCCCAGCACCGGGCCGAAGAAGGTGCCCACACCACCGAGCAGCGTCATCAAAATAACTTCGCCTGACATCGACCAGTGAACATCAGACAACGTGGCAAACCCCATGACCAGTGTCTTCATCGAGCCCGCCAAGCCCGCCAGCGTGGCGGACAGCACAAATGCCAGCAGCTTGTAGCGATCCACCTGGTAGCCCAAAGAAATGGCGCGCGGCTCGTTCTCGCGGATCATCTTGAGCACCTGTCCAAAAGGCGAATGCACAATGCGCGAAATACACAGAAAGCACAGCACAAAAAGGGCGACCACAAAGTAATACATGGTCGTGTCGGACTCGAGCGAGAACTTGCCAAACAAACTGCCACGCGGTACACCCTGTAAACCATCTTCACCACCCGTGAATGAGGCCTGCAGGCAGACGAAATACACCATCTGCGCGATGGCCAGCGTGATCATGGCGAAATAAATACCCTGCCGGCGGATGGCAACCGCGCCGACCACCAGACCAATCAGTCCGGCACCCACGGCGCCCGCCAGTAGCGCCAGTTCTGGCGTCCAGCCCTGCGACTTGACAAACCAGCCGGTGATGTAGGCGGCGCTGCCAAAAAACGCGGCGTGGCCAAACGACAGCAAACCGGTAAAGCCCAGCAACAAATTGAAGGCGCAGGCAAACAGGGCAAAGCACAGCAGCTTCATGACGAACACGGGGTACAGCCCGATGAAGGGGGCCGCCAGCGCCAACGCCAGCAAGGCCAGGTATGTGATGCGCGTGATTTTGTTGAAGGTATTCATTCAAGCTTCCTTGCCAAACAGGCCGGCTGGGCGAACCATCAGCACAAGGACCATGATCACAAACACCACAATGCTGGAGGCCTCGGGATAAAAAACACGCGTCAACCCTTCGATCAGACCCAGCGCAAGACCGGTCAGCACAGAGCCCAAAATGGAGCCCATGCCGCCGATCACCACCACGGCGAAGACCACGATGATGAGGTTGGAGCCCATCAACGGGTTGACCTGAATAATAGGTGCGGCTAAGACACCGGCCAGCGCCGCCAAGGCCGCGCCAGCCCCATAAGTCAGCATGACCATCATCGGCACGTTGATGCCAAACGCCTGCACCAGCGGTGCATTTTCAGTGCCGGCGCGCAGATAGGCACCCAGCCGGGTGCGCTCAATAAGGAACCAGGTCCCCAGACAAACCACCAGTGACACCAAGACCACCCAGGCCCGGTAGTTGGGCAGCACCATGAAACCCAGATTGGTCGCACCAGACAAGAGCTCGGGCACCGGATAACTCTGACCCGAGACGCCATAAAGTTCGCGGAAAATACCTTCCGCGATGAGCGACAGGCCAAAGGTCAGCAGCAGCCCGTAGATCGGGTCAATCTTGTACAGATGCTTGAGGAACAGCCGCTCAATCACCACGCCGAACACCCCGACCGTGAGCGGTGCCAGCACCAAAGCGGCCCAGTAATTGATGCCTAATTGATCAAGCATGATCCAGGCGGCAAAGGCACCCAGCATGTACAGCGCGCCATGGGCGAAGTTGACGATGCCCAACAGGCCAAAAATAACCGCCAGCCCAAGACTCAGCAGAGCATAGAACGCCCCATTGACCAAACCCAGCAAGAGTTGGCCCATAAAAGCTTGGAGGGGAATACCGAAAATTTCCATGGAAGTCCGTCAGTTGATGCCTAGCGCGTTAAAAAAGTGACCGTTCATCTGTGCAAACGGTCACCTGGTACTCACCTTATTTCTTCAACAATGAGCACTTGGAATCGGCCACCGCGGTGAAGGCCTGTTCACCTGGCACTTTGGCGATGGTTTTGTAGTAGTCCCATGGGGTGATGGATTCTTTGGCGCTTTTAACTTCAAACAAATAGATGTCGCGTAGCATACGGCCGTCAGCACGGACTTGACCCCTGCCATAAAAGTCATCGAACTTCATGGATTTCATGGTGCTCATGACTTTGTCACCGTCTGTCGTACCTGCGGTTTGCACAGCCTTCAAATAGTTGGATGCAGCAGAATAATCGGCGGCCTGAATGCTCGAGGGCATGCGCTTGTATTTTTCGAAGAACCGTTTGGCAAATTTGCGCGATGCATCGTCTTGGTTCCAGTACCAGCTGTCGGCCAACTGCAGGCCTTCGGTGTTGGCCAGTCCCAGGCTGTGCACGTCGTTGATAAAGACCAGCAAGCCGGCTACTTTCATGGTTTTGGTGATACCGAATTCTTTGGCCGCCTTCATGGCATTGATGGTGTCGCCGCCCGCATTGGCCAGCGCCAGAATTTGCGCCTTGGAAGCCTGCGCCTGCAGCAGGAAAGATGAGAAGTCTGAAGCGTTCAGCGGATGCCGCACTGCGCCTGCTACGGTTCCGCCATTGGCTTTGACCACAGTAGATGCATCGCCTTCCAGCGAATAACCGAAAGCGTAGTCAGCCGTCAAGAAAAACCAACTCTTGTTGCCCGCTTTGACAAGTGCGGTGCCGGCCACTTTGGACAACGCGACGGTGTCATAGGCATAGTGAACGGTATAGGGCGTGCAGTCCTCGTTGGTCAGGCGGGCAGAGCCAGCACCAATGGCGATGAAGGGGCGCTTTTTCTCCGCCATGACTTTGGACATGGCAATCGCCGTGCCGGAGCTGGTGCCGCCAATCAGCATCGACAGCCCGTCTTTGTCCACCCACTCGCGGGCTTTGGAGCTGGCCACGTCGGCCTTGTTCTGGTGGTCGGCTGTCAGCACTTCAACCGGACGGCCAAGAACCTTGCCACCGAAGTCCTGCACGGCCCACTTGACCATTTCCGCGCCAGCCGGACCATCGATGTCAGCATACAGGCCAGACATGTCGGTGATGAAACCGATTTTGACCGGTCCGGTATTTTGTGCGAATGCTGGAACCCAGGCGGCTGCGCCCAGACCAAGCACCATGGCGGCTACGAGTGTTTTTAGTTTCATGAGTTTCTCCAGTTGATAAATGTGAAAGTACAGTATTAAGAAATAATTGGATCGACAGCACGATTGGCCTAGACCCCCAAATACTCTTGCAGCATGCCCATGTTCTGGGACAACTCGCTTTGGGCAAATTGCTTGACGATGCGGCCATGCTCCATGACATAAAAACGGTCGGCCAGCGGTGCAGCAAAGCGGAAGTTTTGCTCAACCAGCACAATGGTATAGCCCTTGGCTTTCAGCGCCAAAATCATCTCGGCCAACTTTTGCACGATGACCGGTGCCAGCCCTTCCGAGATTTCATCCAGCAGCAGCAGGCGTGCGCCGGTACGCAATATGCGTGCGACGGCCAGCATTTGTTGCTCGCCGCCAGACAGCCGGGTACCGGGGCTGCTGGCGCGCTCCTTGAGGTTGGGAAACATCGCATAGATTTCATCGATGCCCATGCCACCCGGCGCGATGACGGGGGGCAGCAGCAGGTTTTCTTCAGCACTGAGGCTGGCAAAAATACCACGCTCTTCCGGGCAATAACCAATACCTAAACGCGCGATCTTGTGCGACGCCAGCTTGATGGTTTCCTCGCCTTTGACCTGAATCGAGCCTTTGCGCGAACCCGTCAGGCCCAGAATGGCGCGCATGGTGGTGGTGCGACCCGCGCCGTTGCGCCCCAGCAGTGTCACCACTTCGCCCTCGTTCACGCTGAAATTCACGCCATGCAAAATGTGCGATTCGCCATACCAGGCGTGCAGATCCTCAATACGCAGGAGCTCCTTGGTCATCAGTGGACTCCCTGCAACTCAGTGTTGGCGGTGCCCATGTAGGCCTCCATCACCAATGGATTTTTGGATACCTGGTCATACGGACCATCGGCAATGATGGCGCCGCGCTGCAACACCGTGATGCGGTCGGCAATCGAAGACACCACATTCATGTTGTGCTCAACCATCAAAATGGTGCGGCCACTAGAAACTTTTTTAATCAACTCAGTCACACGGCCCACGTCTTCGTGGCCCATACCCTGGGTGGGCTCGTCGAGCAGCATCAGCTCGGGCTCCAGCGCCAGCGTGGTGGCTAGCTCCAGTGCACGCTTGCGGCCATAGGGCAGATTGACCGTCAGCTCGTTGGCGAAATGACCCAAATCGACTTCTGCCAGCAGCTGCTGCGCGCGCTCATGCAGATGAAAGAGCGTGTCCTCGGCTTTCCAGAAGTGAAACGAGGTTCCCATGTTGCGCTGCAGCGCGGCACGCACATTTTCAAGCACCGTCATGTGCGGGAAAACGGCCGAAATCTGAAACGACCGAACAATGCCCCGCCGCGCGGTTTGCGCCGGTTTTTCATGGGTAATGTCAACGCCGTTGAATACGATGCTGCCCAGGGTCGGCGTCAGAAATTTGGTCAAGAGGTTAAAAAACGTCGTCTTGCCCGCCCCGTTGGGACCAATCAGCGCATGAATGTGGCCGCGCTGGACTTGCAGGTCAACCTGGTTGACGGCAACAAACCCTTTGAATTCCTTGGTCAGACCGCGTGTCTCGAGAATAGCATCAACTGGCAATTGGTTCTCCAGAAAACTAAAGTTTTAATGTCAACCCAAGAAGCGTTTTCTATTTTTTATTGCTTGATTCAAAAATTACTGCAACAAAAACTTAAAGAATTCTAGCGTGCGAACTGCCATGTGTGCACTCGGTTATACCCTAGCGTGATGCTAAGGCGACACCAAATACATGCACTCGGACACAAAAATATAAAATCCATAGCATATTAAGTAACAAATACGCCGGCCAGAGCCTAGAATACCTCTATTCTCAGCCTAATCCGCCATAAACACCGTCAACACCCCCGTATAGCCATACACATGGTGCCGCGCAATCTCTCCACCAGCGAAGAAGCCGACCAAGGGCACGTCGCCCAAGGTGCGGCGGATGATTTGCAGCTCGGCGCTGGGGCCGCCAAAATGCGGGCCACCACGGCCTGAGCAACTGACGTAGATGGCACCGGCGATGCGTTTTGGCGGCAAACCACCGTGCTCCGCTTGGCCATATTGGAATGATCGGTCTGCCAGCTCAGCCAAGCCAGAGTTATCTCCCCACGCCACTTCTTCAGGTTGCGATTGCGATTCCAGTTCTTCGCGGATCTCAGCGCAGATGCGCACCAAGTCCGCCCGTGCTGCGGCGACGTTACGCTGGCAGAACGCTAAATTCATACCCGTTTGCACGGCTTCGGCCACTGCGACACCGCGTTTGGTGGGGTCTAAGCCGATGATGTGGCGCACCCGCACGTCGCTGCCAAAAATGCCGGGGTGGCTGACGTTTTGGCTGTCATGACTGATGCCAACCAAGGTGGCGCGCACGGCTTCCAAGGCTTCTTGCGGTTGTTCTAAGCTGACGTTTAAATCGCGCAACAGCACATCCAAAGCGGGTTCGCCATCTAACTCAATGACCAAATTGCCATCGCAGGCGGTGATTTTGCGGGTTTTAGAGCCGTTGGCCGTCAAAGGCTGGCAGCCCTGGGAAACACGGGACAGCAGCAACACCTCGTCGCTGAACGCCACACCGCTCAGCCCACCGGCAAACACGCCGCTGGCCGCACCTTGGCCATTGATATTGCCATTGCCGCCCACGGCGAACTGTACGCTTTGGCTGCGGCTGGCTGCGAAGCCACCAAACAGGTAACCGGTGCGGGTACGGGCGCTCAGCTCGGCGATCATCTCTGCAGCGTCCGGCATGCCGGAGTCCGCATGAATCAAAGCGGTGTGCGCTTGAAACACCGGCGGCGGTAGCTCTTTCAGCAACTCATCCCTAGGGTCTTCCAACGCTGCCAAAGGCGCAACGCCAGAGAACACGCGGTATTGGTGAGCGGGTACATCGCACAGCATCACGCACAGTGCCGGCTCGTCAAAATACTCGACATTGTTTGATGCGATACCCACGCCGACTGTGCCTGACCAGTCGGTCACTTCGGGCAACTCAGCACTTAAAAAATCTAAGATGTCTTGCGCTTGGCTGGAATAATGGTCGGTGATGTACAAAATTGCTAGCGTTGGGCTACTGGCATAGCTAGGCTGCGCCATCTGCGCGCGCAGTTGCGCCAATACCAAGGCTGCTGCAAATTGCCACTGCGGGTGGGTGGCGTGGCCGTAGGGGAAGAGTTTCATACAACGACCTAATTTTTATGGTTTTAACGACTTATCGGGAGCGCTTTTTAGCGGCAACTTTCTTTGCCGGCTTTTTAGCTGCAGATTTTGCTGAGGTCATCGCCTTACCCACAGCACCAGCCATGCCGCCCGTCATGGTGTTGGCGACGTTGCCCGCCATGTCAGTGGCTTTTTTCAACGCGCCTTTGGCCATGTCCGTCGCGACGCCCTTGGTCACATCAATCGCCGTTTGTTTGGCGGCATCTTTCATCGCCGTATTGGCAATGTCACCAAACTGCTTGGTCAGTGCGCCCCACCATTGCATCGGGTCAACCATGCCGGCGGCCATGTCTGGCACAGCCGTTTTTGAAGCTGATGTTGTAGACTTTTTGATCGGTGCTTTTTTGGGTGCCACTGTGCCAGATACAGAGCCAGCAAATCCACCGACCGTAGCGGCGGCATCACTGGCTTTTTCAGTCACTTTCTGCATGCCGCTCATCACCGAGTCCGCCGCCTTGAGTTTGAAGGCATTCGCCACATCGCCAAAGTTAAAGTTCATACCTTTGAGCGTGGCCAAGGTCATTTTCTGTACTTCCAACGCCTGAATCGTCGCCTTCAGCGCGGTCGCGTTTTGGTCTAGCCAAAATTGCACGGCTTTGAGCTCGTCAATGCGTTTGTCCAACTCTTCCACATTCAAAGTTGGCGCGACCCAACTGCCCAAATTGGGCAACTGCGGAATACTCTGCGCTGCGCCGCCGGCCGCTTGTTTGGCCAAGTTTTGCAAAAAGTCAAAACCGGGCACAAATTTGCCGAAACTGCTCATGTCTGGGGTGTTGCTCATGGGGCGCTCCAAGTGGGTTGAAATTGGGGGTAGCAACCAGAGCTTACTCCAATGTTCCCCAAATTACACGCCCGAGCAGGCTAAAAACCTCAGTGTTTATGCTGATTCATCGTTGCGGCTGCCCCGCCAGATGCTGCGTTGGGTGCTGTCGTTGCCACGGGAACGGTTAGTTCAACTTTGCTCTCAACGCCCTTGGCGTCTTTGAACAGCAGTGTCAATGGCACGGTTGCGTTTTTGGGTAACGCGGTTTTTAAGTCTAGCAACATGACATGAAAGCCGCCCGGCTGCAACGCCACAGCCTTGCCAGCGGGCAAGTCCACACCAGACACCGCGCGCATTTGCATCACTTCGCCGTTCATCTTCATCTCGTGCACCTCGGCAACGCCGGCGACGGCAGACAATACGCCCACCAACCGTAAATCGCTTTTCGCGGTGAGCGACATGAATGCGCCAGTGCCCTTTTGACCCGGCACGGTGGTGCGCACCCAAGCGTCTTTGACAGTGACGTCGGCAATGTTGTCTTTCGCCGTGGCAGAAAAGCTCAAAAAAGCACCTAAAAATGCCACGAATATAACTATAGCCGGCGTATTTATTGCCTTAATAGCTATAAATTTAATAGTATTTTTCATCATGAATCCTTTTGAATAATGTTTAATGCTGATGTCCCGCCGTGCCCGATGGAATGATTTCCAACAGCGCGGCCGGTGATTTCAAACTGTGTGCATCTACGCCAGCAGCTGGGATTTGCGACCAGTCGTTCGTGCCTTTGTCGCAAGTTTGCAGCACTTTGAACCACATCGCACCTTCTTTTTTCGGCAAACCGCCGCGCAGCACGAATTCGTCGTAATGCGCCTCTGGCAACCAGCTGTCTTTTGAGGTGGCTATCCAAGTGATTTCACTCACATCTTCAGTGACTTGTTTGCCATAGCTGTCGTACGGAACAGCCAATTTAGCTGTTTTTACATCCAGCCTCCAACCCGCTTTAGGCATGGGCTTTGCACCCATGAAACCAGCAGGAATGGTGACCCGCATCGCTGTGGTGGGTGAGCCCTCGCAACCGTGGCCGACTTTGAGGACGGCTTTGTAGCTACGGCCTGCCAGCGCGGTTTGATCTTCCAAAACTACATGGCCAAATACGGCGCTAGCCGGCGTGATGATTGCTAATACCGCTATTAATTTTACAGTTAAATTGATAACTGGACTTGAATTTTTCATGGGGAAAACCTTAATTTCTTTAAAACAATGAGAATCTGCTAAAAACATAGCCAAATACACCTCTAGCCGGCGTATTTATTGCCTGTATAGCTATTAATTTAATAGCGCTACAAGCCGAATAAATAAGCTAAAAATAGCGAGGAGATGTTTTAAAGGAAACGAGGTGGCCCACGGGCGGGCAGGGGTGCGGCGGTGCGCTGGGCAAGGATGGCTGCGGGGATGGGCTGCAGTGCGTAGGACAGGGGTAGAACGGATTCAAACCCGCTTTTCAGCACAGGCGGCGGTGCGATGATGCTGACGCACAGCGGACAATCCATGCTCTGACTGGCGACTTCGCTGCTGCCATCGGCTGTGGTGACGATGATTTTCATGCCGCCCGAGGCCGAGCAAATCAGCTGTGTTGCCTGCGGATTCACAATGGGGGACGCGGTGGCAACGCCCAATGAC
The DNA here is from genome assembly GCA_031424795.1 of Polaromonas sp. Taxonomy (GTDB): domain Bacteria; phylum Pseudomonadota; class Gammaproteobacteria; order Burkholderiales; family Burkholderiaceae_C; genus Aalborgiella. Next base: position 47,080 of record JANPIC010000058.1, read on the forward strand.
AGCACAAAACCCAGCAAAACCCAACGCGCCAACGCTGTGGCGCGGCGCAGGGTTTGGAGCAGGGAGTGGCTGTACATGGCTAAATTATCGTCGAAGAAATTATTTTGGTCATCAAAACAAAGATAAAAGCGCCTTTTTGACCATAATGCTGGGATGAATTACACCCTCACATCCGCCACGATTTTGTTGATTTTGATCACCGACCCGGTGGGCAATATCCCGATTTTTATCAAATCGCTGCGCAATGTGTCGCGCGAACGGCGCACTTTGGTGATTGTGCGCGAGGTGATGATCGCTTTTTTGCTGCTGCTGGGTTTCATGTTTTTTGGCAAAGACTTTTTAACGCTGATGAATTTGAGTGATGTGTCGCTACAAATCGCCGGCGGCGTGATTTTGTTTTTGATTGCGCTGAAGATGATTTTCCCCTCTGCCGCGCATGCTGAAGAAGAATTTGTCGGTGAGCCACTTATTGTGCCGCTGGCGATTCCCGCGCTGGCTGGGCCGTCGGCACTGGCCACGGTGATGCTGCTGGTCAGCCAAGCGCCGCAGCGCAAACTGGAGTGGATTGCCGCGCTGTGCATCACCATGGCGGTGTGCGCGGTGGTGCTGGTGCTGGCTGAGCGGATTCAGCGCGTTTTAGGTGAACGCGTGGTCGTTGCCGTGGAGAGGCTGATGGGCTTGATTTTGGTGGCGGTGTCGGTGGAAATGCTGCTGCGCGGATTCAAAGTCATCGCGCATCAAATTTAAGCCTGCACCACGCCCTGCTCAATCGCACCAAACACGCTGGTGCCGTCTTTGCCTTTGGCTTCGATGCGGATGGTGTCGCCAAACTTCATGAATTCGGTCGTCGCTTGGCCGTCTTGAATGATTTCAATACAGCGTTTTTCAGCGATACAGCTGTAGCCTTTGGGCCATTCGGTGCGGCCATTTTTTCCTTCTACGCCTTTGTTGCTGACTGTGCCTGAGCCGATGACGCTGCCTGCGCGCACATTGCGGGTTTTGCACAGGTGGGCGATGAGCTGGCCGAAATGAAAGGTCATGTCAGGCCCTGCGTCGCACATGCCGACTTTACGGCCATTCCAGGTGCTTTGCACGGTCATGTTCAGGCGGCCTTTGTCCCAAGCGCCGTTTAATTCGTCCAAGGTGACGGCAACGGGGCTGAAAGCGGTGGCGGGCTTGCTTTGCACGAAGCCAAAGCCTTTGGCGAGTTCGTCGGGAATCAAGTTGCGCAAACTCACGTCGTTGGCCAGCATGACCAAGCGGATGCTGTCTAGCGCTTGCTCGGGTGTGCTGCCCATTTTGACATCGCCAGTGATGACCGCGACTTCTGATTCGAAATCGATGCCGAAAGCTTCAGAAACGCAGCGGACGTCGTCGCACGGACCGATGAAGTCGTCACTGCCGCCTTGGTACATCAGCGGGTCTTGGTAAAAACTGGCGGGGACCTCTGAATTTCTAGCCTTTCGAACCAATTCGACATGGTTCAAATAAGCCGAGCCGTCTGCCCACTGGTAAGCGCGTGGCAGCGGTGCCATGCACAGCTTGGGGTCAAATGGGAAGGCGTGGCGTGAGCGACCGCTGTTCAGCAAGTCATACACGTCTTGCAGTTGCGGGCTGATGAAGTTCCAGTCATCCAGCGCCTGCTGCAGTCTGCTGGCAATGCCGGTGGGGTATTGGGCGTGGCTGAGGTCACGCGAGACGACGATGAGTTGACCATCGCGTGAGCCGTCTTTGTAAGTTGCGAGTTTCATGGTCGAATTGTAATATCCTCTAGCTATGGCGACCTCAAAACCTTTACAAACCAAGCATTGGCTAGCACTGCTAAGCACGCTTTTTGTTATTGTTTTGATAGCGCACTTGGCAATCATTACGTCGGCTAGCGGCCAATTTAGCACTCAAAAATCGGGAAAAATTGGCATCTTTACAACGCGGATGATTGAACTACCCACGCCAACACCCGTGGTTGAGAAAATACCCGAAGTTGTAACGTTGCCAAAGCCCGTCAAACCGCCTGTCAAACCTAAAGCTACGCCAGCAAAGGTAGCTCAAGTTGAGTCCCCTTCTGCGCCTCAAACTGCACCAGCGCTGTTGCAGATTCCCGTTGAGAGCGTAGCTGCAGCGCCCGCGCCGCCTGAACAAGCGCCACCAACGACCGAACTTGCAGCACCCACGCCTGAGCCAGCCCCAGAGTCGCCGGCTGTTGCAACAGGCGACTCTGGACTGCCACCGCCAGCGTTTGTGGCCCCAGTTTCTGCCAAGCATTTATACAAAGTCACAGTCTCTCAAAAGGGCAACATTTACCGAGGTGACGCGGAGGCTTTGCTTCAGCAAGATGGGGGAAAGTATGTGCTCAGATTGTCCGCATCACAATTGCTGTACAGCATTACATGGAAAAGCACTGGTTTGCTGTCGCCACAGGGTTTTATGCCAGAGAGGTTTTCAGATAAACGCACATTAAAAAGTGAAGTAGCCGCACATTTTGATCGACATGCCAGCAAAATAGTTTTTAGCAGTAACACCCCACAAGCCGAACTAGAAGCGGGAGCACAAGACAGAGTCAGTATTATTTGGCAGTTGGCGGGGCTTTTAGCGGCTGAACCTGAGCGTTATCCACCCGGAACGACTTTATCGATACAAACCGCCGATGACAGAGAAGCACAGACTTGGGTTTTTACCGTTAATGAGCCTGAAACCTTGAATTTGGAGAACGGCTCTCAAGTTGCATTGCGTTTAACTAGAAACCCTAGGCGCGAGTTTGATCGCAAAATTGAACTCTGGTTTGCACCCGCCATGGGGTATTTACTCGTACGTTTTCGACAAACCCAGACTGGCGGCGATTATGACGACATGGTTTGGCAGAGCACACAAACCTTGCCTAACACCCTTCAACGTTGAGGGAAAGTGCCGTTTTCAACTATTTTGTCGCATTTTGGGTATTTTTCCCTGTTTTTTTATCCTGTGTCAGCCTTGAAGTCGCCCCCAACGTTATCAGATAAGGTGACAATAGGAGTCATATGTTGATCCAAACAGCTTTTTCAGAATTGCTCAAAAATTCGTCCATGCAGATGCTGTATGACTCGGAGTCGTTTGTGGTCGTCCACATGCAGTTGGATGGCGATGGCGCTGTGCCTGATGCAACTGAAGTCAAAAAACCGACACTTGCACGCCATGGTTTTGAGATTGTGGACAAGCGCTCTGGCAAAGAAGTGTATTTGGACGGCTCATGGGCTGAATTGTTTCAGCAACAAATAACTGCTTGGCAAATGAAAACCCCGACCCAAGAAGAAGTGGAAGACACGTTGGATGGCTATGCTGAATTGGCTCATAACCCGGTGTTGATGCACTAAAAATTCATATCTATCACTCAAAAAGCACGTTTGACGTGCTTTTTTGCTTTTAAGCGTGCTTTTTAATAGCGTCTGCCAAAACGCCGACCATCACATCAATCTGCGCTTTGTCCACAATATAGGGCGGCGCCAGCACCAAGTTTTCACCCGCTGGGCGGACTAAAACGCCTTTATGGAAGCATTCCATGAAAATGTCATAAGCACGTTTGCCGGGCAAGCCACTGATGCTTGACAGCTCTACCGCACCGGCTAATCCCAGTGTGCGAATACCAATCACCGTTGGCAAGCCTTTGAGCGCGCTGTGCATCGCGTCTCCCAGCACCTTGCCCATGCTGCCAGCGCGAGCAAACAAGTCTTCAGATTTGAAGTGCGTCAAAGTAGCTATCGCCGCCGCGCATGCAACGGGGTGGCCTGAATAGGTGTAGCCATGGAAAAACTCAATCGCATGCTCAGGCGATTTGTCGTGGGCTTGCATGATGGCGTCGTACACATGGTCGCGGCAAATCACACCGCCCAGTGGAATAACACCATTCGTCACTGCCTTGGCGAAGTTCAACATATCGGGCACAACGTCGTAATAATCTGATGCGAAGTTGGTACCCAAACGCCCGAAACCAGTGATGACCTCGTCAAAAATCAGCAAGATACCGTGCTTGTCGCAAATTTCACGCAGGCGTTTCAAATAGCCTTGCGGCGGTACATACCAGCCAGCGGAGCCCGCAACAGGTTCGACAATCACAGCCGCAATATTGCTAGGGTCGTGCAGGGGTAGGATGCGATTTTCAAGCTCCGTCAAAATATCCTCTTGCCATTGCGGCTCGACACCGTTGATATAGGCGTGGTTCACGGGATCATGAATAAATCGCATGTGATCTACACGTGGCAGCAAAGCCGAGCCAAAAGCTTTCCGATTTGCAGGAATGCCACCCACGCTCATGCCGCCAAATCCGACGCCGTGGTAACCGCGTTCACGGCCAATAAACACATTGCGATGGCCTTCACCGCGTGCACGGTGGTAGGCAAGAGCTACTTTGAGTGAGGTGTCAGCCGCCTCAGAGCCTGAATTGCAAAACAGCACTTTGTTCAAATCACCCGGCGCCATGGCGGCAAGCATGTCAGCGGCTTCAAAGGCTTTCGGGTTGCTGGCCTGAAAAGCGGTGGCGTAATCTAGTGTGTCTAGTTGCTTTTTGATCGCCTCGTTGATGGGTTTGACGTTGTGCCCTGCACCTACACACCACAAGCTGGAAATACCATCGAGCACTTGGCGACCATCGTGCGTAGTGAAGTACATGCCGCTGGCCGCTGTGAACACGCGTGGGTCGTTCTTGAATGTACGGTTAGGCGTGAAGGGCAACCATTGGCTGTCCATGTTGAAGGTTTGGCTTGTCATGAATAACTCCCAGTGAAAGGTTCTCGCTATCGATTTGATTTGATTTGATTAGTAAGTTTGATCTGCCCGTCCGGGTGACGTCTTGCTTGCTAAATGCGTCGCCCAATGGCTTGCCGCCAAAGCCATTAATAAACCAGCCAGCCCATACCAATGCAAATCATTCATGCGCCCGGCGCTGATGAGCAAGCCACCCAGTGCCGCACCGATAGCTTGGCCAGCATACATGGCCGACGTATTCAAAGAAACCGAACCACTGGCCAAAGCTGGCGCCAGCCCCACCAAGCGCGCTTGTTGGGCAGAGTTTGTAGCAAAGCCGCCCAAGGCCCACGGCAAAACGACAAGGGCTGCCAACAACAAAGTCGTCCCCAGCGGCCAAACCAACAAGCTGAAAATCATGCAGCCAAGCCCCATCCAAACCATGCGCGGCGCACCTAAGCGGTCAACATGACGCGACATCCAAATATTCCCAAGCAAACCAAACGCCCCAAACCACATGAACAACGCACTCAGTTGAAAGGCGGAAATATTCAAACTTGCTTTGTAATAAGGTGCCAAATACGCAAACAACACAAACTGTCCAGCGGCATACAGCATGGTGACTAAAACACAGGTCATCAAAGCGGGCGATTGCAGCGTTGCCGCCCAAGCTGCACGCGACAAAGCTGGGGGCCTCACGCCGCTAGGCATAGCTCGCCAAACCCACACCGCACTGACGATGCTAAGCGCCGCCACCAGCCAAAAAGCGCTGCGCCAACCCAATGTGCCCCCTAAGTACGCACCTATAGGCATGCCAAGTACAGAGGCAACCGACCAGCCCAGAAAAACGAAAGTAATCGCACGACCCCGCTGTTGCTCTGGCACGAGCAAGCTGATGCAAGCAGCTGCCTGCGGGGTAAAGATGGCCGGTGAAATCATCGTAACCACCCGCACGATGAGCAGGCTGGCAAAATCCGGCATCACAGCGCACAAGGCATGAAAGACAGCGTACCAAAGCATGGACAACGCCAGCAAACGACGCCTGTCCCAA
>JANPIC010000059.1:0-27091 GCA_031424795.1 Polaromonas sp.
CTGCACAACGCCGATTTCACGGTTGAGGCGGATGTTAAACGACTTGCAGCCGAGGTTTCAGCTTCTGAAGCACCGCTGGACTTGCTGATTCATTGCGCTGGTGCGCTGGAAATGGGCACGGTTGCGGAATTCTCCCTCGCGCAGCTGGACGTGATGTACCAAGTCAACGTGCGTGCACCGTTTTTGCTGACGCAGCTTTTGCTGCCACAGTTGACACAAAGCCAGGGGCAAATCACCTTTATCAACTCCTCTGCCGCTGTAGCACCAAATACGGCTCTAGCCGGCTATTCTTCTACCAAAGCAGCTCTTAAATTGGTAGCAGATTGTTTACGTATGGAGGTCAACCCCAGCGGCGTGCGGGTGATGAGCGTTTACCCCGGAAAAACGGCTTCCATCATGCAAGAACGCGCCCATACATTGGCTGGCAAACCGTATGACGCCGCCAGCCTGATGCAGCCAGAAGATGTGGCGCAGATGGTGCTGAGTGCTTTGGCGCTGCCAAAAACAGCGGAAATGACGGATTTGCACATCCGGCCTATGAAGAAATAATTAAAAATAACATGATCAATATTTACGACCCCGAGCTAGATTTCGCCCCGCTTGGTGAGCAGATGTACCAGCTGGTTGAAACGCTGTACCCGATTTGCCGCAGCATCACCGGCCCAGGCGTGCGGGAGACGATGGCGCACATTCAAAAACTGCTGCCCATCACCATCAACGAAGTGCCCAGCGGTACAGCCGTGTTTGACTGGGAAGTACCCAAAGAATGGGCGATTCGCGATGGGTATGTGAAAAATGCGGTTGACGAGCGGGTGATTGACTTCAAAGCCTCCAACCTGCACGTGCTGAACTACAGCACCCCTGTGAACCAGCGTATGACACTGGCCGAGCTGCGCCCGCACCTGACCACCCTGCCCGAGCAGCCAGACTGGATTCCCTACCGCACCACCTATTACCAAGAAAAATGGGGCTTTTGCCTGAGCCAGAACCAGCTGAATGCTTTGGCAGCTGCTGACAATGGCGGCGAATATGAAGTCGTGATTGATTCGACGCTGCAAAACGGCTCGCTCACTTACGGCGAATACGTGATTGAAGGCGAATCGACCGACGAGGTGCTGATTTCTTGCCACACCTGCCACCCGTCACTGTGCAACGATAATTTGTCTGGCATTGCTTTGGCGACGTATTTGGCGCGGCATATTGCGGGACTTGATAAAAAAACCCATTACACCTACCGCTTTTTATTCATTCCCGGCACCATAGGCTCCATCACCTGGCTGGCGTTGAATGAGGCGAAAGCCAAGAACATCAAGCACGGTTTGGTGGTGGTTTGCGTGGGCGATGCCGGCAAGTTCAGCTACAAAACCAGCCGCCAAGGCGATGCCTTGATTGACCGTGCGGCGAAGCATGTGCTCACTTCAGAAAAAGAGGCGTTCAACCTGATTGAGTTTTTCCCCTACGGCTACGACGAGCGGCAATACTGTTCACCTGGCTTCAATCTAGCAGTCGGCAGCCTGTCACGCTCCACCCACGGCAAATTTCCGCAGTACCACAGCTCGGCGGATGATCTGTCGTTTGTCAGCGGGGCACAGATAGCCGAGTCGCTAGAGGTCTACATGAAGGTGCTGGACGTTTTGGAGAATGACCAAATTTTGGTCAACCAAAACCCAAAATGCGAGCCAAGGCTGGGCAAACGCGGCTTGTATGGCAGCGTGGGCGCGACGATTCACCGCCCAACGTTTGAAATGGCGCTGCTGTGGACGCTGAATTTGACCGACGGCCAGCACAGCCTGCTGGACATTGCGAAGCGCTCAAACATGCCGTTTGAGACCATCAAGCAGGCTGCGAAGGCGCTGCAAGCCTGTGATTTGTTGAAAAATTCTTAAAAAGCATTTTTAAGGTCTAAAAATGCCTCTAGCCGGCGTATTTATTGCCTAACTAGCTATATATTTAATAGCAAATTTGATTGCAAAATACTTGCTTTAAATTCGACTTAACCCATTAAAAAAGCCCTGCATGGCGAACCATGCAGGGCTTTTAATTTGTAACCTAAGCTTTTAAAGCTGGCTTAGATTTTGCCGTTAGGGGTGAATGTACCGCTGATCACGCCGTAAACAAAGCTGTCTGGCGCTGGGTGGTAGAAGCTACCGCTGATAGCGTTGCCTGAACTGACTTTGATTTTCAATTCGCTAGCAGAACCTTGACCTGACCAAGTCAAAGTTGATTCGCCACCTTTGACCACGGTACCAGAAATACCATATTCGTAAACGTAGAACACCATGGTATTACCTTTGACAACATTGCAGTTCGCATCTGTTTCAAAGGCGTAAGAACCTTGCATGTAAATACCGCCATCAGGGCCGCCGCCGCCAGCTTCAGCGTTGTCTACAGCGTCATTACCCGTTACTTGTTTGCCATTGTTAATGAGCGACATGTTACGCAGACGGATGCGCTCGTCATGATCAGGCATATCGTAGGTACCAACATATGAACCTGTGCAGCTAGCGGATGAGCCCGTCGTGGTTGTCGTCGTAGTAGCTGAACCGTTTTTAGGGCCTTGCAAGTTGAAAGTACCGTGCTTAGATGGATCATCAGGGTGCGCTGCTTCGATGTATTTGCCGGTCATGAGACCGTTGGCATCGATTTGGCCGGTGAAAATCATGACCAATGCGCCTTCTAAGAAGGAATTCACGTTAACTGCGCCGGTGCTGCTGACCGTACCTTCGAAAGTAGCTTCGTAAACGGTTGGCACGCCAGCGTCGTCGGTGCGGTTGTTGATGGTGAACGTGCCTTTGACTGACTTGTCAGCAGCGATAACCATGGTGGACGGGCCAGAGTTCACACCTGTAGATGTACCTGTATAAGTACCAGCGTAGCTAGCTGAAGTGGTTGTCGTTGTATCGCCTGAGGATGCAGTGGCAGTTGTGGTGCCGCTATTACAGGCAACCAACAGCAAAGGCACAGTCAAGGCCAAAATTTGAGCAAATCTTTTAAACACGTAAAACTCCAGAAAATTAAGGTTGATTTAGGGTCAACAAGCATTTTAAGCGAGTAAGCTAGGGTTAGCCTTGTACCACCATTGTTTTTGTGTAAACGTGAGGTAATCCGCAACACTTTTTAGCTGATTTTCAACTCCGGCACGGCAATCACATATTGCCATGTCACTTGATGCTTGGCTGCCAGCTGCGCTTTGATCTCGGCTTCAAGGTTCCACGGCAAAATCAGCATGTAATCTGGCGCGGTGGTGTCTAAAACATCAGCCCCCACCATCGGAATGCGCGAGCCGGGCATGAATTTGTTTTGCTTGGCGGGGTTCAGGTCGATGACGAACTTCACCAAATCGTCGCGTACACCCGCGTAATTAAGCAAGGTGTTGCCTTTGGCTGCAGCGCCATAAGCTGCCACGGTTTTGCCTTCTTCTTGCGCTTTGAGCAAAAATTGGAGTAAATCGCGCTTGATTTTGACGGCATCGGCTTGTGTTTGACCGTAATAAGCGGCAGTTTTCATGCCCAAAGCTTCTTCACGCGCCAGCAGTGTCGCCACGCGCGGGCTCATGGCGTGTTTACCGGTGCTTGATTTTTGGGCAAAAACACGCAAGCTGCCGCCGTGGGTGGCGATTTCTTCCACATCAAACACGCTCAAGCCGTTGGCTTTGAAAATGGTGTTGACGGCGGTGAGCGAGAGGTAGGAGAAATGCTCGTGGTAAATCGTGTCAAACTGGGCTTTGTCGACCAAGTTCAACAGATGTGGAAACTCAAAGGTGGAAACGCCTTGGTCTTTGAGCAGCAGGGCAAAGCCGCTGACAAAGTCGTTGATGTCGGGCACATGCGCCAGCACGTTGTTGGCAGCGGTTAAATCGGCCTGGCGACCTTCCGACACCAAACGAGTCGCCAATTTTTCGCCGAAAAATTCTTCAATCGACTCAATACCCATCTCACGCGCGGCTTTGGCAGTGCTGGCCGTGGGTTCAACGCCGTAGCAGGGAATGCCAGCCGCTTTGAAGTTTTTCAACAAATAGCCATCGTTAGAGGCGACTTCGACCACGCAACTGCTTGTATTCAAACCAAAGCGCGCCGTCATCTCTTGGCTGTACTGTTTGACGTGCTCTAGCATGGTGCTGGAAAACGAGCTGAAATAGGCATATTCCGCCGAAAACATGTCATCGAAACCGGCAAAGTCTTCGGTTTGCACCAGCCAGCAGCTTTCGCACACCAACACGCGCAGTGGGTAATAGCTTTCAGGCGCTTGCAGTTGCGCTGGGGTCAAATACGCGTTTGACGGTGGCGAGCTGCCCAAATCAACAAATGGCAGGGTGACATTGGCGTCGCAGTGGCGGCATTTCATCTTCAAAGTCCTTCAAAAGTGGGGAGCATCATAGGGCGAGTTCTGTCGCCGTCTGACATTTCTGTAATAGGGAGCGGCCAGTTAATGGCAAGTTTTATATCCAACGGGTTGATGCCACTTGAAGACGCTGGGTCAAATTTTTGCGTATGCAAGTACAGCATTTCGCAATCGGCGCTGAGCGTTTGAAAACCGTGCGCAAAGCCCTCAGGTATCAGCAAGCTGCGCTGGTTGTCGGCAGAGAGAACTTCGCCATGCCACTGCAAAAAAGTGGGTGAACCAGCACGCAAATCCACCGCAACATCAAACACTTCGCCTTTGAGGCAACTCACCAATTTAGTTTCAGCAAAAGGCGCGGTCTGAAAATGCATGCCGCGCACGCTGCCTTTTTGGACTGTAAACGAGCGGTTGATTTGGGAAATCGTCTTGCTTATGCCCAACTGCGCAAAGGCATCAAAGCAGTAAGCACGCTCAAACCAGCCCCGTGAATCGACGATCGGCTGGCGTGTGATGACTTGCAAACCCGCGAGTTTGCTGGCTTGCACCACAAAACGCTCACTCATTCTTAGTGGCTAGCTTGATGAAATGTGCGATATCGCGTGCGCATAGCTCTGCGGCAGACTGTCCAGCTTGCAAGTCACGGTACCAACGCATCGTCATGCCAATCGCATCTTTCAAAGCAAAAACCGATTGCACGCCCAGCTGTGATTTTGCTAACGAGGTGTCCAACATCAACAGCCCCGCTTCATGCGGCCCCTCTTTGCCATCGCCCCATTGCACGTCGCCTTGGCCAAAGGCGGCTTGCGCCATGCCGACGACCTCGCGCACGGTAGCGGCTTCATGCGTTTGTGGGCCAAAATTCCATGCCTGAGCAGCAGCTTTGTCACTCCAAGCGCGCTCTGCCAAAACCAAATACGCGCACAAGGGCTCAATCACGTGCTGCCACGGGCGCACAGCTTGTGGGCGGCGCACTTGCAAAGTCTCGTTGGCAGACCAGGCGCGAACCGCATCTGGGATGATGCGGTCGGCACTCCAATCACCACCACCAATGACGTTGCCAGCGCGCGCTGTAGCCACAGTCACACCCTTGGCCGCAAAATACGAAGAGCGGTAGCTCGCCACCACAATTTCAGTGCCCGCTTTGCTGGCACTGTAGGGGTCGTGACCGCCCAAGCGGTCAGTTTCACGGTAAGGCCAGGGCCATTCTTGGTTGGCGTAGACTTTATCCGTCGTCACCACCACGACGCTGCGTACGCTGTCGCAAGCTCTTAGCGCGTCTAGAACATTGGCTGTACCCATGACATTGACAGAAAACGTACGCAATGGGTCGCTGTAAGACTCACGCACCAAAGCTTGTGCCGCCAGATGCAAGACAATTTCTGGTTGCGCTTGTTGCACAATGGCGGCAATTTGGGGCGCATCGCAAATATCCAGCTCATGGTGGGCTAGGGTGTCGCTCACTTTCGCCAAAGTAAACACATTGGGCTCGGTATTGGGTTTTAAGGCGACTGCTGTCACTTTCGCGCCCATAAAAACCAGCCACTGCGCGAGCCAAGCACCTTTGAAACCGGTGTGGCCTGTCAACAACACGCGCTTGCCAGACCAAAAACCGGCGCTCGGAAGCGCGGTTGACTGTGCTGGATGGGTTGCTAGGCTTTTCAAAGCGCTGTGCCTTTTTCGTAAAATATCAAGAAAACTATTTTAATACAGGTAACTAGCGCCACACCATGCAAGCCAAACACCCACTCGCCCACCCCATTTTTATGCGGATGGCGGCTTTGCATGCTCGGTATTTATCGTCTTTGCCGACTTTTGCCGCTTACTTCATCGCCATTGCAATTGGCTGCGCCTTTGTGGCCTACCAGTTCCCTGTGTCGTTTCTCATGGGAAACAGTACCGTTTTTGACTATGGTGACATCGCACAACATGTGTCTGGCTGGTGGTACTACGCAAAAGATAGCTGGCATTTTCCGCTGCTGCACACCACGCGCTTAGACCACCCCACGGGTGTCAGCATTGCTTATACAGACAGTATTCCCTTGTTAGCGCTGCCTTTTAAGGTGCTGATAACGTTGTTTCCAAGTTTGCTTCCTCAGCATTTTCACTATGTCGGCTTATGGATAGGTTTGGTGTTTGTGAGCCAAGCTGTAGCTGCCACGTTTTTGATGCGGGCTTTGGGTGTGAAAAGCTTGTTTGCCATACTCATTTCTGTTGGATTTGCACTGACTTGGCCCGTCATTCATGCGCGTTATCACCACCCCGCGTTGATGATGCAAAGCATCATCATTTACGCCATCGCTTTGTATTTTTTAGGCAGCCAAAAAAGGTGGTCTAGCAGCGCGGTCAGCTTTGCATTTGTAGGGTTGAATTTGGTGGCATTGACAGTTCATCCTTACTTTTTACCTTTTACAGCTGGTTTTTTTACAGCTTTTTTGGCTGATCAAGCGATCAAGGGGGAATCCTGGCTCAAGCAGTTGAAGCGCTTGTTGGTTTTACTCATCCTTTTAATTTGTGCGATTTTATTGTTAGGTTATACGGGCCGAGCGTCGTTTGCCAACTATGGCTACGGTACAAATTTCTACCTAGACCTCGTGACGCCATTCTGCGGAGGCGGAAAACTAATTACTTGCGGTGCAGGGCCTGTATATGCATTTCCCTACCACGAGGGCTTCAACTATCTAGGCGCTGGTTTGCTGCTGCTCATTCCATTTGCAGCGGTTTGGAATTGGCGTTCTGTCTTGTCGTTCTCAAAAACATACGCCGCGTTTAGCCTGCTTTTGGTTGGTTTTTTGTTGTATGCGGTTACCAATCACGTGCATTTCAATGATGCTGTTTTGTTTTCCTTTAGTCTTCCGGCTTGGTCAGAAGGATTGACAGGTACATTTCGCGCAGCCGGCCGATTTTTCTGGCCAGTCAGCACGTTTATCTTGTTTGTTACTTTAGCTAGTTTGCTAAAGAAAAGGACTTGGCTAGTTACTTCGCTGTTAACGACCGCCTTGGTGCTACAAATTAGAGACGTCAAGCCTTGGCTGAGTCGCATACACGATGAAGCCAGAAAACCCAGCCAGTTAAATTTTACGGATTGGGCACCCGTGATGGCGAAAACGGACAAAATCATCAGTTACCCGATTCACGAATGCCCTCCACTCCATTATTTGCACAATATTTGGGTCATGCAATTAGCGGGCTATTATGGGAAACTGATCAATTCCGGCTACACGGCGCGGGGCAATAAGAGCTGCGAAGATGACAATATTGCGATACAGCAGCCTTTCCAGGATCGACATCTGTACATCATGTCGAACGGTCCTTATGCAAATGCGCCGTTCACACCTGAGTTCACGTTCCCAGCGCCATTTCTGCAAGCGATGAGCAAAGGTGAATGCGTTCGGCGCTTAGAAGAAATGGTTTGCCTGCCGGGCAGTACACCGGATTTTTGGCAAAAAATATCCTTAGAAACCAGTCCGATCAAACTCATCCCGGGAGGTCGGCAATGGGGCGCGGCCGAATTGAATACGCAGATTGGTCAAATCGTCAACCTAGGGCATGAACGACGATTGATACCCATAGACAGCGTTAAGGCTGGCTGGTTAAGCTTTGGCCTTGGAATTTCTCTACCAGTGGGTCAATACCGGTTTGAAATCGACTACCTGAGTAAATCATCGCCCAATGTTCACGTCGGAAACTGGGATGTTGTTTTAGATAATGAGAAAAAATTAGGCAACGGAAAACTCATGGGATCACAAGGCAAAACCAGTCGTATTGAAGGTGTTTTCGTTATCGAGCCACAAGACGTGGGCAAGTCTTTTGAGTTGAGAACGTTCTTTTTAGCCCAAGGTGATCTGCAAGTCATCAGCAGCTCGGTGCAGAAAAGACCGTAAGCCAGATGACGATGCCTCGCTCAACTTTTCCATCACTTATAACCAACGCTTTCTGGCGTGGTATGCCGAGGTTGGGTAGCTATTTATTGGCGATTGTCATTGGCTGTAGCTTTGTCGTCTATCTATTTCCGTGGACTTTTTTAACTGGGAACAGTGTCGTTTTTGATCATGGAGACATTGCGCAGCACGTTTCAGGCTGGTGGTACTACGCCCGTGACAGCTGGCACTTTCCGCTGCTTCACACAGCTCGGCTTAACCATCCTGAAGGCGTAACCATAGCGTTGACGGACAGCATTCCGCTGATGGCACTTATTTTCAAAACGCTACTGACACTCTTCCCCAGCTGGTTTCCTGAGCATTTCCACTACTTTGGCTGGTGGATGGGCTTGGTCTTTGTCGCTCAAGCTGTCTCTGCAGTGATGCTGATGCGAGCGTTGGGCGCAAAAAGTCTGTTTGCACTTGTGATTTCGATAGGCTTTGCACTGACTTGGCCCGTGCTTCATGCACGCTATCACCACGCGGCCTTGATGATGCAAAGTATCATTATTTTTGCGTTGGCATTCTATTTTTTGGGTAGCGATAAAACATGGTCTAGCAACAAAACAAGCTTTGCATTTATCGCTTTGAGTTTGGTGGCTTTGACCGTTCACCCCTATTTTTTACCCTTCGTCTCAGGCCTGTTTGTGGCTTTCATGCTTGACCAAATCGTAAAAGGTGAATCTTGGCTACCGCAACTGAAACGCCTGGTGACTTTTGCCATCGCTTTGGGGCTCACGATGTGGGTTCTGGGGTACTTGGACCGCAAAGCGCCTCTTGGGGGCTTTGGCGATTTCTTTTTCTTGGACTTAAAACACCCCTTTTGCGGTGGCGGCAAGCTCATCAAGTGCGGCATAGGCCCTGTCTATGAGTTTCCTTATCACGAAGGATTCAATTACCTAGGTGCGGGATTGCTTCTTTTGATGCCATTTGCCTTGTTTTTCAACGGCAAAGCCTTGGCTACACTCCCTAAAAAATACCCAGCGCTACTGCTCTTGGTGTTGGGATTTTTCTTGTACGCCTTGTCGAATCGTGTGCGGTATGCGGGCGTTGAAATTTTCACTTACCCCCTACCGAGTTGGCTAAATTTTCTTACAGGAACTTTCCGAGCCTCAGGACGGTTTTTTTGGCTGGTCAGTTTGCTGGTTTTGTTTGTGACACTCGCTAGTTTGTTAAAAAAGCGAGCCTTCCTACCCACTCTGTTTGTCACCTTCATATTGACTACCGCCCTAGTGCTTCAAGTCAAAGACGTTAAACCTTGGCTAGACCGCATTAAAGTTCAGGCATCAAAACCCAGTAGTTTCAATTTTGCCGACTGGGCACCTGTGATGGCGCAGGTTGACAAACTGGTCATGTACCCCACTTACCAATGCGCGCATCCCCACTACCAACACTACATTTGGGTGATGCAAATGGCGGGATATTACGGCAAACTTCTCAACTCAGGATACGTAGCTCGTAGCAATTTGAACTGTAGCGCGGACAAATTAGCCATTGGCCAGCCTTTTTTGCCGCGCCACTTGTACGTGCTCTCAAGTGCCGTTTATGCCAATGCACCGTTTACACCCGGGTTTGAACTACCCGCACCTTTTGAGCAAGCCATGAAACGCGGCGAATGTGTGCGGCGTATTGACGACATGATTTGCCTACCAGGTAGCACGGCAGAGTTTTGGAACAAGCTTGCACCGATTGCCAGTCCGATTTCGATGATTGGCAATGGGCGTCAATGGGGGGTGACGGAATACAGCACCGTGATTGGCAAACCGATCGGCAAAGGTCTAGACCAGCGTCTGGTGCCTCGATCAGCATCTGAAGCTGGCTGGCTGAGCTTCGGGCCTTTTCTTTCTTTGCCAACGGGCAAGTACAGTTATTCAATAGCTTACTCGAGTCATATTTCCTCTGAAACTCATACCGGCAATTGGGAAATAGTCTTAGAAAACGAAAAAATATTAAAGTCTGGAAAACTCGTGGGTACTGAAGGAAAAACTCAACGCATAGAAGGCACTTTTGATATCGAGACGCAAGATGCGGGCAAGCCGTTTGAAATCAGAACCTTTTACCTGGCAAAAGGTGACTTGCAGATCGTCAACAGTTCGCTGCAAAAAATGCCGTGAAACCTCCAAATCAACCCGAAACACAATTATCTTCCCACATAATACAAGCATGACTGACCCAACCTTCGCCAGCCAGAGAACTGCGGCAACAATTTCTTGTGTGATGCCCGCTTACAACGAAGCGGGCAATTTAGGTCTTGTCGCACCCCGTGTTCTCTCTGCTTTGGCGCAATTGTCGCAACAGGTTGAATTGATCATTGTTAACGATGGTAGTCATGACGCGACCGAACAAGTCATGGCGGATTTGTGCTCAAAACACCCACAAGTCGTTGCGTTGAATTTGTCGCGTAATTTCGGCAAAGAACCCGCTTTAACTGCTGGCTTAGAAGCCTCTAGTGGCGAAGTCGTTTTCATTTTGGATGCAGATGGCCAGCACCCCGTTGATTTACTGCCTGAAATGCTACGGAAATGGGAGCAAGGTGCTGATGTGGTTTATGCCGTTCGCAAGACACGGCACGACCAATCTAAGCTTCACATTGCCTTTACCAGCGTGTTTTACAAACTCATCAACTGGCGCAGCCGCGTGAAAATTCCTGCCAACGCAGGAGATTTCCGACTGATGGGCAGGAATGTTGTACAAGCGCTGCAACAACTGCCTGAGCGCAACCGCTTCATGAAGGGCTTATACGCTTGGGTGGGATTCAACAGCACGGCCATTGACTATGAACCACTGCCGCGCGAAGATGGGCAATCTAACTACGGATTCCGAGGCGCTTTGTCTTTGGCGGTAACGGGATTACTGGCGTTTTCGGTCGCTCCACTGCGACTTGTGAGCTATTTTGGACTCTTCTTGTCGATGGCTGCGCTCGGCTACGGCGCATGGGTGGTTTTTGACTACTTTTGGTTTGGCGCAGACACGCCAGGCTACGCCACCATCGTGGTTGGGATGATGTTTTTAAGTGGCATTCAGCTCTTGTCCATTGGCATTTTGGCCGAGTACGTCGGGCGTATTTACGAAGAAGTCAAACAGCGGCCCACTTATTTGTTGCGCTCAAAAATCGGCAAGGGTTTAGACATTCAATGAGTTCAGGATTGTGGTTTTTCGGTGTTGCTGCGGCTGCGGGACTGACACATTTGGCTGTTTTCTTTTTGATTGAACATTTTTTGCCTTCGGTTCTGCCAGAAATAGCCAATTTTTTAGCCTTTTGCGTGGCTTTTTCTGTCAGTTTTATGGGGCATAGAAACCTCAGCTTCAGCGACACCACCAGTTCAGTACAGCAAAGCTTACGACGATTTGTGGTGGTTTCCGTGGCGGGTTTTGTCTGCAATGAGATCATTTTCAGCCTTGCTTTGCGCCTGCTGAGCTGGCCATCTTGGCTGGCGTTGCTGTCTGGATTTGCCGTTGCAGGTGGGCAAACTTACTTATTGAGCCGTTTCTGGGCATTCCATCGGAATTGATTTTTTCAGCTCAACGCTGGCATGCGCCAAGGCCTGAGCAAAAGCATCACTCGTCAAATAATTAAACTCCTGTTGCCGTGCCTGCGCGATGCCATCGTGTGTATCTGATGCATCTAAAGCACCTTGGGCGGGGTGGCACATGATGATGGTGTGATCAGGTGCTGAGATTAACCACTGCGCCATCAGCCCACCGAAATCAGCTTCAGAACCCTTGAAATTATAGATGCCAAATAAGCCTTTAGCCGGCGTAATTCCTTGCCTAATAGCTATATTTTTAATAGCATTTGAGTTTAATGCTGCAATCACATGGGCTTTCACATTCAGCCAGCTAGAAGCGCCTTTTGAGATACGCAAATACGGTCTTTGTTCACTGGACACGTCGTTATAACGCTTGGCCATGATGCCTACCAAAGCATCACGAATGCCTTTGAATTGATGCACATGCTGATGCCCATCGATATGGCTGGGCGGTGCTTGCCAGACTTGTTCAAAGGCATCAAGCTGCTTTTCGATCACTTCCCGCGCTTTTGCTTGGCTGTAGCCCCCCAGAACAGCGACCAGCATGGCACGCTTTAAACCGCGCCCATGACCCGCATGAACGGCAAACGGGCTGGTCCAGTCCAGGTGCAAACCCACATCCACCTGACCGCGTAGCTCCGCCAAAGCCGGCGCATCAGTCGCCCAACGTGGCGACAGCGTCATGGCGCTGGTCGCAGTGAGTCGTCCTTGCTGCGCCAAAGTGACGATGCCGCGCGACACGGCGGCATTGAAGGCGAAATCGTCTGCATTGAGGATGAGGTGCTTCATTGCTCTAAATTAACTGCGTTTTAGTTAAATTTCAGTTGCAATGCTGCTAGCAGCTTGCCATGAATGCCACCAAAACCGCCATTGCTCATGCACACAATGGTGTCGCTAGGCTGCACGGCTTGCATGATTTGACTTAACAATTCATCAATAGAATCCGCCACTTGCGCACGCTTACCCATTACAGCCAAAGGTTCACGCGGATCCCAGCCCAGGCCGCCACTGTGACAAAACACCAAGTCTGCGTCTTTCAGGCTGTCTGCCAATT
The DNA here is from genome assembly GCA_031424795.1 of Polaromonas sp. GTDB lineage: Bacteria > Pseudomonadota > Gammaproteobacteria > Burkholderiales > Burkholderiaceae_C > Aalborgiella. The sequence continues at coordinate 12,843 of JANPIC010000059.1, forward strand.
GCGCCTTCATCGTGCCCAGCTTCATGGTGTTGCTGCGGGGTTCTAGGACAGCCACGATGCGACTTTTTGTTGAGGCCTTCGCTAGCTGACGTTTCAGACCATCCAAGGTTGTGGCGATGGCGCTTGGATGGTGCGCAAAATCGTCATAAACCGTCACACCAGCCACTATGCCGCGCACTTCCATACGGCGTTTCACGTTTTCAAAGCTGGCTAAGGCATTTGCGGCTACGTTTGGCGCAACGCCAACATGCTGTGCCGCTGCTATCGCAGCCAAGGCATTGTTTTGATTATGAATGCCCTGCAGCCGCCATGAAACATGCCCCAGCAGCTCTTTATTGAATAGCACATCGAAATCATCGGGACTGCCAACGGCACGCCAATGTGATCCCATTGCAGAACTGTCACCAAAACCGACTTGCTCACTCCAGCAACCCATGTCTAAAACGCGCTGCAAACTGGCATCGTAGCCGTTGTAAACAACGCGCCCAGACGCGGGAACAGTGCGTACCAAGTGGTGAAATTGGCGCTCAATCGCGGCCAAGTTGTCAAAAATGTCAGCATGGTCGAACTCTAAATTGTTCAACACAGCTGTTTTAGGGCGGTAATGAACAAATTTGCTGCGCTTGTCGAAAAATGCGGTGTCGTATTCGTCTGCCTCAATCACGAAATACCTTTGCCCCGAATTTTGACCCAACCGAGCTGAAACACCAAAGTTCAGCGGCACGCCACCCACTAAAAAGCCAGGCTTCATGCCAGCGCACTCTAATATCCACGCCAGCATGGAGGTCGTCGTCGTTTTGCCGTGTGTGCCCGCAACCGCCAGCACGTGGCGACCTTGCAAGACGTTTTCCGCCAACCACTGCGGGCCGCTGATGTAGGGCAAGCCGGCGTCCAAAATCGCCTCCATCAGCGGAAACTTGGGCGTGCCATCCGCATTGCGCACCCTACTCACGACGTTACCAATCACGAAAACATCGGGTTTGAGAGCCAACTGGTCGGCCCCAAAACCTTCAATCAAATCAATGCCCAAAGCGCGCAATTGATCGCTCATCGGTGGGTAAACGCCTGCATCGCAACCGGTGACTTTGTGCCCGGCTTCGCGGGCCAATGCCGCAACGCCGCCCATGAAAGTGCCGCAAATGCCTAAAATATGAATATGCATGACGCTATTATCGCTTCCAATATAAGCTCCGAAATCTCACTAACCGCAGCCAGGCTGGTCGTTGAAGAAGGTTTGGACTACGGCGCGGCCAAACTGCGAGCCGTCAAGCAGCTCGGTTTGCCCGCGCGTACCCAATTGCCAAGCCATGACGATGTAGAAGTCGAAGTACGTGACTACATCGCCTTATTTTGTGCAAATACGCAGCCCGCCGAACTTCAAGCGCTGCGTGAACTAGCTTACTTGTGGATGCAGCGCATGGCTGAGTTCAGACCCTACTTGGGCGGTTCGGTCTGGCATGGCACGGCGACCAAGCTGTCTGACATCTACATCGCGCTGTTTTGTGATGACTCAAAATCTGCTGAAATAGCCTTGATCGACCACCGCGTGGACTACATGACAAGATCCATCAAAGGGTTTGACGGCTCTATGGTGGAAGCGCTGAGCATCCATGCCCCCTGCAAAGCCTTGAATACCGAGATTGGTGTGCATTTGATGGTTTATGACTATGATGGATTGCGTGGCGCGCTTAAGCTAGACAGCCAAGGGCGCAAGCCGCGCGGGGACGTAACCGATGTGGCTAAACTTTTATGAACGACTCACTTAAAACACCCTTGCAACGTAGGCATGCCTTGACAGTGGGCGTTGCGGCAGTTGCCGCGATCGCAGGCGCTGGTGCGGCCTATTGGCAGGGTATGCAAGAGCAACTTGAAACATCACCAAAACCGATAACTGGCGGCTTGGACGAGCTCTGGCAAATGCAATTTGACACACCTGATGGCGGCAAACTCGCCATGCAGACGTTGAAAGGCAAACCGCTGCTTATCAATTTTTGGGCAACATGGTGTCCACCTTGTGTGGAGGAACTACCGCTATTAGAACGCTTCTACAGCCAAAACAAAGCTAAAAGCGTGCAAATTGTTGGCTTAGCGGCTGACAAGCCAGAGGCTGTGCGCACATTTCTAAAGAAGCTGCCGCTTACTTTCCCTATTGGCCTCATCGATTTATCAGGCATTGCGCTGAGTAAATCTTGGGGAAATCTTGCTGGTGGCTTACCGTTTTCTGTCATGCTGGCAGCTGATGGGCGTGTGTTGCAGCGTAAAATGGGCAAACTAAATGAGGATGACTTGAAAGTTTGGCAGGCTGCAGCACAGTAAGCACCCAAAAATCATTCGTCTGCATTTATAAAATAAACGTTAATTGATTCCAATTAAAGAAAATTAACCGCCAATGATGATATTTAAGTCATTTTTAGGTTAAATTGCAGTTTTCAAGAAAAACACGAGGCATACTGGCATGGACTTACGCAAACTCAAAACTTTGATCGACTTGGTATCAGATTCCAACGTCACAGAATTAGAAATCACGGAAGCTGAAGGTACGGTACGTATCGTCAAAGGCGGTGGCGGCCCACCTTATGTGCAAAATGTCATGACGCACAATCCACAGCAGCAATCTATGCCCATGCAATATGCTGTAGCGCCTGTGAGCTCTTCTGCCATTGAAGCTGCGCCGATTCCAGCGGCAGAGCCAGTTTCAGTTGGTCACAGCGTTAAATCGCCTATGGTTGGCACGTTTTACCGTGCGGCTAGCCCAGGCGCCAAGTCGTTCGTGGAAATTGGCGATGTCGTTAAAGTAGGCGACACCGTTTGCATCATTGAAGCGATGAAAATTTTGAATGAGATTGAAGCCGATATGTCGGGCACAGTGACACAAATTTTGTGCGAAAACGGCCAAGCCATTGAGTATGGTCAGCCCATGATCGTGATTGCCTGATATGTTCAAAAAAATCCTGATTGCTAATCGAGGCGAAATTGCGCTGCGCATTCAGCGCGCCTGCCGTGAACTGGGCGTCAAGGCCGTGATGGTTTATTCCGAAGCCGACAGAGACGCCAAATACGTCAAACTGGCAGATGAAGCCGTTTGCATTGGCCCTGCTGCGTCCGCATTGAGCTACCTCAACATGCCGGCGATTATTTCAGCAGCAGAGGTCACCGATTCTGAAGCGATTCACCCTGGTTACGGGTTTTTGAGCGAAAACGCCAACTTTGCAGAACGCGTTGAAAAAAGCGGCTTCCAATTCATTGGTCCAACCGCTGAATCTATCCGCATCATGGGCGACAAGGTCTCTGCCAAGCAAGCCATGATCAAAGCGGGCGTGCCTTGCGTACCGGGCTCAGAAGGTGAATTGCCAGACGACCCAGCCATGGTGCGCCGCATTGCAAAATCTGTGGGCTACCCTGTCATCATCAAAGCCGCTGGCGGCGGCGGCGGGCGTGGTATGCGCGTGGTGCATACCGAAGCTGCGTTAATCAACGCAGTGCAAATGACCAAAGCCGAAGCGGGTGCCGCGTTCAACAACCCTGCGGTTTACATGGAGAAATTCCTGCAAAACCCGCGCCACGTTGAAATCCAAATTTTGACGGATAAACACAAAAATGCCGTGTATTTGGGCGATCGCGATTGCTCGATGCAACGCCGCCACCAAAAAATCATCGAAGAAGCGCCAGCACCCGGCATTCCGCGCAAATCGATTGACCGCATTGGTGAACGCTGTGTCGCTGCTTGTAAAAAAATTGGCTATCGCGGTGCGGGAACATTTGAATTTTTATTTGAAAACGGTGAGTTTTATTTCATTGAAATGAACACCCGTGTGCAAGTCGAACACACGATCACCGAAATGGTGACCGGCATTGATATTGTGAAAACGCAAATCATGGTGGCCGCGGGCGAAAAATTGCCCTTCACGCAAAAGCAAGTCGAAATGCGTGGTCATGCGATTGAGTGCCGCATCAACGCTGAAGACCCATACAAATTTATTCCCTCCCCGGGCCGCATCACCATGTGGCATGCACCTGGTGGGCCGGGTGTACGGGTGGATTCGCACGTTTACACCAACTATTTTGTGCCGCCAAACTACGACAGCATGATCGGCAAAATCATCACCCACGGCGATACACGCGAGCAAGCGATTGCACGCATGCGTACCGCTTTGGCTGAAACACTGGTGGAAGGCATCAACACCAATATCGCACTTCACCGAGATTTGATGGTGGATGCCAAGTTCATGGCGGGCGGCACCAATATTCACTATCTAGAAGAGTGGTTGTTGCAGCATAAGCGTTGAGCCTACGCCGCTTAGCCCTTTCATCACTAGCCAACATTCATGTTTGAACTGAAAATCATGTGCCCTGAGGCACATATCGACGAGCTGAGCGAAGCGCTTGAGACATTGGATGCGCTCAGCGTGTCGGTAGAAGATGCCGATGCAGCAACCGATGCCGAGCAAGCCTTGTTTGGCGAGCCCGATATGCCACCGCCTAAAGGTGGCTGGCAGAGGAGCCGTGTGACCGCGTTGTTCAGCACGGAAGAACAGGCACGGGAAGCGTCAACTTTACTAGCGGCACAAGACTTTTTTGCTGCTTGCACGCTTTTGGGTGTTGTTGCTGTGGCTGACCAAGATTGGGTGCGTTTAACGCAATCGCAGTTTGAACCGGTTGAAATCACACCCGAATTTTGGATTGTGCCAACCTGGCATGAGCCGCCAGCGGCTGCGAAACAAGTGATTCGGCTCGATCCGGGTTTGGCCTTCGGCACAGGCACCCATCCGACAACACGCATGTGCTTGAAGTGGCTTGCCAAACAGCAAGATGCGGCTAACCAGTTCAAGCGCGTGCTTGATTACGGTTGTGGCTCTGGCATTTTGGCCATTGGTGCGGCTAAGTTTGGCGCGGTAGACATTGATGCAGTGGACATTGACCCCGCAGCGGTTGAGTCCACGCTTTTGAATGCCGAAGCAAATCATGTGTCATTGAAATCAGGCCTTCCAGATAAAGTGAGTGGTCACTACCAAACCGTTCTGGCTAATATTTTGGCAACACCGCTGAAAGTTTTAGCGCCACTGCTGTGTTCACGTGTTGAAAAAGGTGGCTCTCTGGTTTTGGCTGGTATCTTGGCGCGCCAAGAAGAAGAGCTCAAACTAGCCTACGCACCCTATTGCAAACTGACCGTTTCAGACACGGAAGATGGCTGGATATTGATGACCGCCACGCTCTAGCGGCGCCTGAATCCGTCTTCATGCGTTTTATTGCGTTTTCATGAGCCTCAAAACACGCTGCCCCGCCTGTGACACGGTTTTTAAAATCGTCCCAGACCAACTCAAGGTATCAAAAGGTTGGGTGCGTTGTGGTCGCTGTGCGGAGGTTTTTGATGCAGCTGCGCATGCAGCAGCGTCAGATAAAGCGAATCCGTGGCCACAAACCAGCCCGCCTGAAACTGTCACCCAAAGTACGGTTGCCGCATCAAGTGTAACTAGTGCGGCAAATGCCGCAAACCCGACGACGGCTATTGATTCTGCTACAAATACCGCTTTTACCCCTAAAAATATAGCTATTGAGGCAACAAATACGCCGGCTAGACCCGATTTAACCCCCTCTAAAGAACAAGCTGAAGCGGATCTCTCATTCGTCAAGGTGGCAAAAAACAAAGCTTTTTGGCAGCAAAAAACCGTTGTCACTAGCCTGCGTGCCGCATGTCTTGGTTTAATTGGCTTGCTGTTTTTTCAAGTGGTATTTAGCCAGCGCAACCACCTAGCGGCAGCCAACCCAGCGCTCGCAACAGGTTTTGAATCTCTTTGCCAAGCCGTGGGCTGCAAGATGGAACCTTTCAAAAATATTGACGCTTTCAAAATCGACAGTTCAAGCTTTCAAAAAGTACCCGTTATCGCTGGAAATACTGCGAGCGATGCTGCACAAGCTCATGTTTACGCCCTCAAACTCACCTTGAAAAACAGCTCGGATATCCCCGTGGCCATACCAGCTGTTGAATTAACACTGACAGAAGCGGGTGATAAACCCATTTTACGACGTGTATTGCTAGCAAAAGACCTCGGTTTTAATGGCACTACGCTTGCTGCCAATGGTGATTGGATGGGCGAGATGACATTGGCGGTGACCTCTAATCCAGCCACGGCACCCGTTTCTGGCTACCGGGTTTTGCTTTTTTATCCATAACAGAGTTTGCCCAAACAGCGTCCTGCACACCTATTTTTAACGTAACTTGAGACCTTAACGCATATGGCAGCAATTATTTGTGGCTCTTTAGCCTTCGACAGCATCATGAATTTTGAAGGCAAGTTTGCCGATCAAATTCTTCCCGATCAGATACACAACTTGAATGTGTCCTTTTTTGTACCGACGTTGCGCCGTGAATTTGGCGGCTGTGCGGGTAACATTGCCTATGCCTTGAAGCAGTTGGGCGGCACACCTTTGATCATGGCGACTGTAGGCAGCGATGGTGCAGATTACGCCAAACGCATCACCGCTTTGGGCATGAGCACCGAGTTTGTCCGCGAGGTAAGCGACACCTACACCGCGCAAGCCATGATCATGACAGACACCAACAACAACCAAATCACTGCGTTCCACCCAGGCGCGATGATGCAAGCGCACATCACCAAAGTGATGCCGCGCGCAGATGTCAAAATCGGTATCGTGTCACCGGATGGTCGCGATGCAATGTTAGAACACGCAGAGCAATTCAATGCAGCGGGCATTCCTTTTGTGTTTGACCCAGGCCAAGGTTTGCCCATGTTCGACGGCACAGATTTGGCACACTTCATCGATTTGGCGACTTGGGTCACCGTGAACGATTACGAAGGCAAGATGCTCAGCGAGCGAACTGGCCTCAGCAGCGCTGAGATTTCTAAAAAGGTGAAGGGCTTGATCGTCACTTTAGGCGAACATGGCTGCGAAGTTTGGGTGGATGGCGAGAAAACCATCGTCGCCCCAGTGGTTGCGAGCAGCGTGGTTGATCCCACGGGTTGTGGCGATGCTTTCCGTGGTGCGCTGTTATTTGGTTTGGAAAAAGGCTGGCCATTGGCTCAATGCGCCAAGCTGGGAAACCAATTGGGTGCCATCAAGATTGCACAACGCGGCGGTCAAAATTACCACCTAGATTTAAACAATTTAGGCATTTAGCCACAATATTTATTAACTTAAATGCTATTAAATTTATAGCGTATTTTGTATTTTCATGTAAATTTCCAGGCAACAAAAAACCCGATGTCTTGCGACAGCGGGTTGAAAGTACAACGACTTAAAGCAAAGCTCTAAGTCAGTTGACTTGTCTGCATCAAGGCTTTTTCGCGGTTGGAAAAGGCCAAGCTGCTTGCGGGTTCAAGGTTGTTTGAGCCGCAGAGGCAGGTGCAGGGGCAGGCTTGGCGGCAGCGGGTGTTTTCGCGGCTTTCTTGGCTGGCGCCTTGGCTTTTTTGGCAGCAGGCTTTTTAGCAGCAGCTTTTTTCGCTGGTGCTTTTTTAGCGACGGCTTTTTTGGCCGGGGCTTTCTTTGCTACAGCTTTTTTCGCTGGTGCTTTTTTAGCGACGACTTTTTTAGCCGGTGCTTTCTTTGCTACAGCTTTTTTCGCTGGAGCGGCTTTCTTAGCAGGCGCTTTTTTAGCGACGACTTTTTTAGCCGGTGCTTTCTTTGCTACAGCTTTTTTCGCTGGAGCGGCTTTCTTAGCTGCTACTTTTTTAGCAGGAGCTTTCTTCGCAGGGGCCTTTTTTGCGGCCGGTTTTTTCGCAGTTGCCATTATTTTCTCCTTGTTTACATGTCAAAGAGCACTTCGTGTTTGTATTTTTATACACAAAGCGATTCATGTTGTTGCATCACACCTTCGTGTGCTGCAGCAGCATGAACAGGGTAAGCACACAAGACAGTTCAACTCTTTGGTCAAATCAATCATGCATGCAAGTTTCTACAAATACCTCAAATTCCAAATCTACACATCACTTAGTCCCAAGAAAGCGCACCGCCTGATTGGTACTCAATCACGCGAGTTTCAAAAAAGTTACGCTCTTTCTTCAAGTCAATCATTTCGCTCATCCAAGGAAACGGATTTTCTTCGTTCGGGAACAAGGTCTCTAAACCAATCTGTACCGCGCGGCGGTTGGCAATGTAGCGTAAGTAGCCTTTGAACATGGAAGCATTCATGCCCAGCACGCCACGCGGCATGGTGTCTTCGGCATAACGGTATTCCAGTTCAACAGCTTTCAAAAACAGGGCTTTGATTTCGGCTTTGAACTCTGGCGTCCACAAGCCTGGATTTTCCAGTTTCAACTGGTTGATCAAATCAATACCGAAGTTGCAGTGCATGGATTCATCACGCAAGATGTATTGGTACTGCTCAGCCGCACCCGTCATTTTGTTTTGGCGACCCAAAGCCAAAATTTGTGTGAAACCCACGTAGAAGAACAAGCCTTCCATCAAACAAGCAAACACGATCAACGATTTCAACAAGGTTTGATCGGTCTCATGCGTACCGGTCTTGAACAACGGGTCGCTGATAGCCTCGATGAAAGGAATCAGAAACTGGTCTTTGTCACGAATCGACTGAACTTCGTTGTAGGCGTTGAAAATCTCAGCTTCATCCAAACCCAAAGACTCGGTGATGTATTGGTAAGCGTGGGTGTGAATCGCCTCCTCAAACGCTTGGCGCAGCAAAAACTGGCGGCATTCTGGCGCGGTAATGTGGCGATATGTGCCCAACACAATGTTGTTGGCAGCCAAAGAATCAGCCGTTACAAAGAAACCTAAATTGCGTTTTACCAAACGACGCTCGTCTTCCGTCAAACCATTTGGGCTTTTCCACAAAGCAATGTCGCGCGTCATGTTCACTTCTTGCGGCATCCAGTGGTTGGCGCAAGTGGCTAAATACTTTTCCCAAGCCCATTTGTATTTGAAGGGCACCAATTGGTTGACATCGGTTTGGCCATTGATGATGCGCTTGTCTGCCGCATTGATGCGCTTGTGAACAGCAGGCACTGCCGAAGAGTCCGAAACGGAAGCGGTGCTGGGTGAACCAGTTTGAGCGCCAGCTTGGTTCGTTACCGGTGTTTGTACAGGTACAGCCAATTGTGGCGTACCAGTTTGTGCAGGAATGGTGGCCGAAAAAAGAGGACGTTCATCCATGTGGTTTGTTGATAAACCACGGCTTTGTGTTGTCGGCAGTAAGGGCTTAACTTCGTCGTCCCAGGTTAGCATATTTGTTCCAATGTGTGGATTATGAAAGCTATAGAAAAAAAATGAAAGCGTTCATTCAATTTCTATAGCATTGTGTTGCGCTTTAGCATCGATATTTATTGGCACGACTCGCACGTCGGATCATCAACACCACAAAATTTAATGTCTGTCGCGGGCATGCTGCTCAGCTGCATTTGCGCAGCAGCAGCTGCAGCCTCCAAGGCACTCATCGCCTTTGGTGCAGAGCTTTCCACGCTTGATTGACCACCGGAGGACACCGCATTCATGCGGCCGTTCATCACCGTTGATTTCTCAGCGTGTGTCGCTCCCACGGTGCGCAAATAGTAGGTCGTCTTCAAACCACGCAACCACGCCAATTTGTAGGTGTCATCCAATTTTTTACCCGACACGCCAGCCATATAGATGTTGAGCGACTGCGCTTGGTCAATCCACTTTTGACGACGGGCAGCAGCCTCCACAATCCAAGAGGTTTCCACTTCAAACGCGGTGGAATACAACGCTTTGATGTCTTGCGGCACACGGTCAATCGGGCGCAATGAACCGTCATAGTGTTTCAAGTCAACCACCATCACGTCGTCCCACAAACCGAGACGTTTGAGGTCATGCACCAACCGACCATTGATCACAGTGAATTCACCAGACAAATTGGATTTGACCGACAAGTTACCGAAGCAAGGCTCGATACAGGCATCCACACCGATGATGTTGGAGATGGTCGCCGTTGGTGCAATCGCCACGCAGTTGGAGTTGCGCATGCCGTCTTGTGCGATCTTGTTGCGCAGAGCGTTCCAGTCCATTGTTGAGGAACGATCAACTTCAACGTAACCACCGCGCTCTTCGGCCAACATGTCCAGCGTGTCCAGCGGCAAAATACCTTTGTCCCACAATGAACCCTTGTAGCTGGCATATTTGCCGCGCTCTTTGGCCAAATCGCTGGATGCCCAGTAGGCGTAGTAGCAAATGGCTTCCATAGACGTATCAGCAAACTCCACTGCTGCTTGGCTGGCGTAGGGGATGCGCAGCTCGTACAAGCAATCCTGGAACGCCATCAGCCCCATGCCCACGGGGCGGTGCTTCAAATTGGAGTCGCGTGCTTTTTTAACCGCGTAGTAGTTGATGTCAATCACGTTGTCCAGCATGCGCATCGCGGTCGTGATGGTTTTCTTCAGTTTGACGTGGTCCAACTGACCGTCTTTCAAATGCTGCATCAAGTTCACAGAACCCAAGTTGCACACCGCTGTTTCGGTGTCGCTGGTGTTCAAGGTGATTTCAGTACACAAATTGCTGGAATGCACCACGCCAACATGCTGTTGCGGCGAACGAATGTTGCAAGGGTCTTTGAACGTGATCCATGGATGCCCTGTTTCGAACAGCATCGTGAGCATCTTGCGCCACAAATCAGCGGCCTGAACGGTTTTGGATGGGGAGATTTCTCCACGCGCCGCTTTGGCTTCGTAGGCCACATAGGCTTTTTCGAAGTCGCGGCCAAATTTGTCGTGCAAGTCCGGTACATTGTTAGGCGAGAACAAGGTCCACTCGCCTTTTTCCATCACGCGGCGCATGAACAAGTCGGGAATCCAGTTGGCAGTGTTCATGTCGTGCGTACGACGGCGATCGTCACCGGTGTTTTTACGCAACTCCAAGAACTCTTCCATATCCAAATGCCATGTTTCCAAGTAAGTGCAGACCGCGCCTTTGCGCTTACCGCCTTGGTTCACGGCGACTGCCGTGTCGTTCACCACTTTCAGGAACGGCACCACGCCCTGTGATTCGCCATTGGTGCCCTTGATATGCGCACCCAAAGCACGCACACGCGTCCAGTCGTTGCCCAAACCGCCGGCAAACTTGGACAGCAAGGCGTTTTCTTTGATCAGCTCGTAAATACCGTCCAAGTCATCAGGCACGGTAGACAAATAGCAAGACGACAACTGTGAGCGGCGTGTGCCGCTGTTGAACAGCGTCGGTGTGCTGGACATGAAATCAAACGACGACAGCACTTCGTAGAACTCAATCGCACGCGCTTCACGGTCTGCCTCTTGCAGCGCCAAGCCCATGGCCACGCGCATGAAGAAGGCTTGCGGCAGCTCGATGCGGGTTTTGCGGACGTGCAAAAAGTAGCGGTCATACAAGGTTTGCAAGCCCAGGTAGTCAAACTTCAAGTCTTGCTCAGGCTTGAGGGCTGCACCCAAACGCGCCAAGTCAAACTCCATCATCTTTTCATCTAGGAGTTCGTTCTCTACGCCCTTTTTGATGAATTGCGGGAAGTATTCTGCGTAACGAACGCCCATTTCTTCTTGAGCAACTTCGCCACCCAGCACTTCACGGCGGATGGTATGCAACAGCAAACGTGCGGTGACATAGGTGTAATCAGGCTCGCTCTCGATCAAAGTACGGGTCGCCATGATGGAGGCTTTGTAGACCTCGTCAATCGGCACACCGTCGTACAAGTTGCGCAATGTTTCAGCCAAAATCGGCGCCATTTGCACATCTTTGCCCAAGCCAGCACAGGCAGATTCGATCAAACCCGTCAAACGGCCCATGTCCAAAGCGACACGCTGGCCGCCATCCATGACATGCAAAACTGGTGCTGGTGGCGCTTCTTCTGCAACCACTTTGGCGCGCTCTTGCGTACGCTTTTCACGGTACAGCACATAAGCACGCGCTACTTCATGGTGACCACCGCGCATCAAACCCAGCTCAACTTGGTCTTGCACGTCTTCAATATGAAAGGTGCCGCCACCTGGGCGTGAACGCATCAAAGCGCGAATAACAGCTTGCGTCAAACCATCCACCGTGTCGCGCACGCTGGCCGATGCCGCGCCTTGTGTGCCGTGCACAGCCAAAAACGCCTTCATCACCGCCACAGCAATTTTGCTAGGCTCAAAAGGCACTACAGCACCATTACGGCGAATGATTTGGTAATGGTCTAAGGTTTGGCTAACACCGTCATCCGCACGGTCAAGGCCTTGCGATGGATTGGTTTGCAAGAATGATTGTGGTGTGAATGTTGTGCGCGCTGAGTCTGCGGCTGGAAATGCGGATGCTTGCTGCATGGATGATGGCCCTCTTGTCATTGTGACTATTATTTTAGTGATGCATACGTAGTTAATGCTGTTAAATTACCCACAAAAAAGTAAGGAGTTAACAGCATTGACAAAAATCTTGAAGCACTATATGTAGTGGTTGCTGCCACTTTACACACTACCTATAGTGTTGTTTCAAGATTTCAGTTTACATCAATTTCAATAAAAATGCATTGCTTTTACACTCTTTTTAAAGAGTTTTAATTGATAGCAACGGACCAATATTTCACAACGCTCTGCGCACTTGCGCCCAGTCGAACTGCGCGCCCGGATCGGCTTTTCGACCTGGTGCGATGTGTTCGTGGCCAGTCATATGCGCAATTGGGTAGTTTTGTTGCAACGCAGCGCACACACTGGCCAAGCTGTCGTATTGCGCGGCTTCAAAAGAATCACCCTCCAAGCCCTCAAGTTCGATGCCTACCGAGTAATCATTGCAGTTGTCTTTACCCAAATAGCTGGACTGCCCCGCATGCCAAGCACGGTCATCACAGCTGACAAACTGCCACAACTCGCCATTTCTGCGGATATAAAAGTGCGCAGACACTTGGGTATCGCGGATTTTCTCGAAATACGGATGCGCATTCCAATCCAGGGTGTTTGTAAACAGCTGCTGTACCTCGTCGCCGCCGTATTGACCCGGCGGCAAACTGATGGAGTGAATAACGATGAGGCTAATCTGCGTATCTGCCGGTCTAGCGCCAAAGTTAGGTGACGCCACATGCCGCGCAAACCTGTACCAGCCTTTGTCAAACAAAGTTACAGGCAAATCGTTGGCTTGTTCGACGTGATGCATGTACCAACTGCTATTCAGCTGCTTTTAGCGCCAAATTGTCTATGCTCTGTACTGCAAAACCACAGTTGCGACCGTAAATCAGCACTTGGCGCTGCCAAAGCCTCGATTTGCGGCAAATGAACGCCGCAATGCGCACATGCCACCATGGTTTTTTTAGCGTTTTGGCGTTCAGCTTCGCGCTCGAAATTTTCTTGCTTGTCTTTATGAATAGCGATGCGGTTGCTGCGCCACAACCACACGCCGACAAAAACCACCAACAGAACCACCAAATACTTCATACCGCACGCCCCAAAACCATTTCAAGCACAAAACGCGAGCCCACGTAGGCAAGTAACAACAGCCCCGAACCGACGTACAACACCCGCACTGCTGTGCGCCCACGCCAGCCAAATTGCGCTCTGCCGACGATCAACACCGCAAAAGCCAGCCACGACAGCACCGAGAAAATCGTTTTGTGATCCCACTTCCAAAGTTTGCCAGCACCATACAGCGATTCACTGAACAGCCAGCCCGCCAACAACGTCGCCGTCAACAGCACAAACCCCGCATTAACGAATCGGAACGTCAGCCGTTCCAGCGTCAGCAATGGCAAACCGCTGGACGTGGCAGACATGGTGCTAGGTGACAAACGCATTTGCGACTCTGCCCGCATCATCAGCCAAGCATGCGCCACCGCTGCGGCAAACAAACCATACGACGCCAGCCCCAAAGCCCAATGCACGGGCAACCATTTGGAGGCAGCGCTGTGCAAAGCTTGACCAGGAAACAACATCGCCAACATCACCGCAGCAGCGCCGATGACCGCAAACACCCAAACTGCCTGCAGTTTGGGATACATATAACTCTCTATGGCATACACCGTCAGCCCCAGCCAAGCGGTGACGGACAACGCAGGTGCAAAACCGAAGCGCGGCAATTCACCAAACAAACTCCACAACACCGCCAAACCATGCAAACCCCATGCACACCACAGCAATAGCCGTGTTGCCGCCACACTTAGTCGCGCACCCACAAGCGCTGGTATCGCGTAAGCCAATACCGCGCCCAAGCCCAAAAACAAGCTTGTTGCCGATATTGCGTCAAAAAAAGTGCCAGCGGCTAAAATCATCCCTACAGTTTATACGACCTACAGAATTAATTACCTATGGCATCCGCTCTCACCGACAAACTCTCGC
>JANPIC010000060.1:0-44165 GCA_031424795.1 Polaromonas sp.
CGCGACGCACGAAGCCAAGGACTTGGAATTTTTGAACAGCGGTATCAAAATCGTCAACCCCATCATGGGCGTGGCATTTTGGAAGGACGACGTCGTTGTCAAAGCCGAAACTGTCAGCGTGCGCTTTGAAGAAGGCCAGCCAGTTGCCCTGAACGGCAAGACGTTTGCTAATTCTGTTGACTTGATCATGGAAGCCAACCGCATCGGTGGCCGTCACGGCTTGGGCATGAGCGACCAGATCGAAAACCGCATCATCGAAGCAAAAAGCCGTGGCATTTACGAAGCCCCAGGCTTGGCGCTGCTGCATATCGCCTACGAGCGCTTGGTCACCGGTATTCACAACGAAGACACGATTGAGCAATACCGCATGAACGGCCTGAAACTCGGCCGCCTGCTGTACCAAGGCCGCTGGTTTGACCCGCAAAGCATCATGCTGCGCGAGACGGCACAGCGCTGGATTGCCCGCGCCATCACTGGCGAAGTGACTCTTGAACTGCGCCGTGGCAACGATTACTCGCTCTTGAACACCGAAAGCGCCAACCTGACCTACAAGCCAGAGCGCCTGAGCATGGAAAAAGTAGAAGACGCCCCGTTCTCCCCCGCAGACCGCATCGGCCAGCTGACCATGCGCAACCTGGACATCGTCGACACCCGCGACAAGCTGGGAATTTACGTCAAAACTGGGTTGTTGACGATGGGTGACAGCACGGCGCTGCCGCAGTTGGGCGAGAAAAAATAAGTCTATTCCTCTTGCTTCCCACTTCGAAAAAAGGGGGACAAAGGGGCGTAAATGGGGATTTAAGCCTTAAACCACCACTGGCTCCGGCTCCAGCCGGATGCCAAAGCGCTCATAAACGCTGGTTTGAATCGCCTTGGCCAACGTCATGACTTGCCCGCCTGTGGCTTGCCCACGGTTCACAATCACCAGCGCCTGTTTTTCGTAAACCGCAGCGTTGCCCACGCTTTTGCCTTTCCAGCCGCAAGCGTCTATCAACCAGCCCGCGGCCAGCTTCACTGTGCCGTCATCAAGGTGGTAATGCACAATTTTGGGTTCGCGTTGGATGATGTCTGCGCATTGCTCGGCGCTGACGGTGGGGTTTTTGAAGAAGCTGCCGGCGTTGCCTATGACTTTCGGGTCGGGCAATTTAGCGCTTCTGATGCTGCAAATCCACTCATAAATTTGTAGCGATGTAGGCATGTAAATCGCCGGCTCAAGGCCAATTTCTATCATTTTTTTTTCAATATCAGCATAACCCAAAACCGGCTTCCAATCTTTAGGCAGCGCAAAGCGCACATGCGTGATCAGCGCTTTGCCGCCTAGGCCAAAATCGCCTTCTCGTGCCGCGACGTGCTTGAACACCGAGTCGCGGTAGCCAAAGGCGCATTGCGCGGCGTTCAAGGTAAAAGTCTCGCCGGTTTCAAGGTTGATGGCGTCCAGTTCGTGAAAACGGTCTTGCAGTTCCACGCCGTATGCGCCAATGTTTTGCACGGGGCTTGCGCCCACGGAGCCGGGAATCAGCGCCATGTTTTCCAAGCCTGGGTAGCCGCTGTAAACGCACCAGGTCACAAAATCGTGCCAGCTTTCACCCGCGCCAGCCTCAATAATCCAGTGTTTGTCGGTTTCTGAGACAAGGTGTTTGCCGGTGATTTCCACCTTCAAGACCAAGGGTTTGATATCGCCCGTGATGACGATGTTGCTGCCACCGCCCAAGACAAATTTCGGCTGATCGGCCAGCTCTGGGTTGGCCAAAACCGCTAAAACGTCGTTAACGGCGCCAATTCGCACCAAAGTTTGCGCTTTGGCGACGATATGGAAGGTATTTAGCGCTTCTAGGGCTACATTTTTCGCTATGAACATGGGACAATTGTCGCATTCAAAGCTGTATCAAAATCTCTAACTTTGTAGCCGATACGCTCAAATTACTTAAAAACTCACCAAAGAAGCTTACCCATGCCCTCATTTGACACCGTTTGCGAAGCCAATTTCGTCGAAATCAAGAACGCCATCGACAACACCAGCAAAGAAATCACCACCCGTTTTGACTTCAAAGGCACCTCCGCCGCCGTGGAGTTGAAGGAAAAAGACAAAGAAATCATCATGTACGGCGACGCCGCCTTTCAGCTTGACCAAGTGGAAGACGTGCTGCGCAACAAGCTGACCAAGCGCAATGTCGATATTCGCTTTTTGGACAAAGGCGACATGCAAAAAATTGGCGGCGACAAGGTGAAAGTCCACATCAAAGTAAAAAACGGCATCGAAGCCGACGCCGCCAAGAAAATCACCAAGCTGCTCAAAGAAAGCAAACTCAAAGTGCAAGCAGCCATTCAAGGCGATGCCATCCGCGTGACCGGAGCGAAACGCGATGATTTGCAGGGCGCGATGGCGTTGATTCGGTCTGAGATCACCGATATGCCCGTGAGTTTTGATAACTTCCGTGATTGATCTTAAAAATTAATCACCATGCGTTTTTCACCACTTTTGCTATTGCTCGCAGCCACGCTTGCACAATCCCAATCCGTCACCCTTACCGGCATGGTGGGTAGCAAAGCCCTTGTGATTGTTGACGGCAGCGCTCCAAAGATCGTAGCTGCTGGTGAATCGTTCAACGGCGTCAAAGTCGTCTCTACCCAAGGCGATAGCGCCGTGCTGATGGTGGGCGGCAAGCGCCTGAACCTGCGCGTGGGCGATGCACCAGCCAGCGTGGGCGAGCAAGCGGGCAGCAAAAGCAGCGGAAGCAAAATCGTACTGACAGCCGGCGATGGTGGGCATTTCTTGGCACAAGGCAGCGTCAACGGCAAATCCGTGCAGTTCATGGTGGACACCGGTGCGACTGCCGTGGCCATGGGCTCAGCAGAGGCAAAACGCATGGGCATTGACTACACCGCCGGCAAACCCGTGCGCATGAACACCGCCAACGGTCAAGCTATAGGCTACCTGCTCACCTTAAACTCAGTGCGCATTGGCGACGTAGAAGTACAAAACGTAGAAGCCATCGTCGCCCAACAAGCCATGCCCTACGTGCTCTTGGGTAACAGCTTTTTAACCCGTTTTTCCATGCGACGGGACAATGACCAGATGGTGTTGGAGCGGCGGTTTTGAAAAATTAGCCTTTTTTGCTGCCAAACACCAGCAGCAGTCCACCCATCACGACGGCCCCAACCCCCAGCCAAATAGGTATATTGACCGTTTTCTTTTCCTCAACCGACAACGCTATAGGCCCAATCTTCAGGTCGTGTGTATCTTTGGTGTAACTGAAACTACCGTACAACAGCCCTAAGACGCCGCCTACGATTAACACCATGGCGGTGAGTTTGATTGCATTCATTTCTAATTTCTCCAAGTTTGAGGTATCGACGCGATTGTGCACCTTTACCATCAATACTCAAAGCTTCTTCTGCCAAAACATCGCCCGACCCATTTCCGGGTCTAGTTGGTAGCCTGCAAAACCGTTGGCAAGGTAGGCGGCTTGGGCGAGTTTATTGCCTTCTAGGACTTCCAGGGTGAGTTTGCAGCAACCCAAACTATTGGCGATTGTTTCAGCTTTTTTAAGAAGCAGGCTGCTGATGCCTTGGCCACGAAATTCGGCCAAAACGACGACATCATGAATGTTCAACAACGGCTTGCAGGCGAAGGTGGAGAAGCCCTCTACGCAGTTGATCAATCCTGCAGGTTTACCGTCTACAAAGGCGATGGCGGCGTGGAATGTGGGGCGTTTGGCCATTTCGTTGACCAAATTAGCTTGGGTGAAGGTGGACAGTGGCTCGCCGCCGCCCATGTCGTCTTTGGCGTATTCGTTGAGCAGGTAAACGATGGCACTGGCGTGGACAGGATTGCAGAAGTCGGCTGTTTGGATGTCGGTCATGGATATGAATTTAGATGATTTTTGCTATAATTTTAATAGCTAATTAGACAATAAATACGCCGGCTAGATGCATATTTAAGTCTCAAAAAGCATGTTTTAATGTTTTTTGGCTTTGACCTTAACATCAGTAGCTGCCGCGAGCTTTTTATCGCCTAATTTGGGCTCAGTACCTTTGATCAAGCGCGTCAGGTTAGCGCCGTGGCGATACGTTAAAAACATGGCCATGACGAAGAGCATCAAGGTGATGTATTTGTCTGCCGACCATAGCACGCGGTCGCCAAACAGGTAGGCAACGGGCGCGAATGCGGCGGCGACCAGAGATGCTAATGACACGTAACGGAAAAAGCACACGATGATGGCGAAGCTGGCCACGCACAGCAAACCTAGTGCCCAATGCACGCCAAACACCACGCCCACCGCCGTGGCTACGCCTTTACCGCCCACAAATTTAAAGAACACCGGGTACAGATGCCCCAAAAATGCCGCAATGCCGACCATGGCGACGGTGCCGTCGCTCAGCCCGTAGTCTTTCCCAAACCACTGCACCAAGGCGACTGGGATGTAGCCTTTGAGCGCGTCTAACACCAAGGTGAGAATCGCTGCAGACTTGTTACCCGAACGCAATACGTTGGTAGCGCCTGGGTTTTTGCTGCCAAAGGTGCGCGGGTCGTTCAGCCCCATCAGCTTGCTGACGATGACGGCGAAAGACAAAGAGCCGACCAAATACGCGGCGATGGCGGCTAAAACAGGATAAAAAGAAGAGAACTTGTCCAAAATAAAACTCCAAAACTGTAGAGAATATGTTAACCGACTGCTAGGTTAAGAGACCTAAGGAGATACGGCACGGTACAAAGCTCGCATCAAATCTGATGGCGTGATGATGCCAACCAACCTGTTCTCGTGATCAATCACGGGAATATGACGATGCCCAGCCTTTGTAAACAACGGCACAAGCTCGATGGCATGTTTGGTCAAATTGGTCACTTGAACCCGTCTGGTCATGATTTGCCCCACCACCTCTGTTTTGTCGGAGTGACTGGCGCCACTGCGTTGCAAAAATGTCTTCAATCGCACACCCAAACCATGGTGGCTGTCCAAATCGATTTGTCGCATAAAGTCTGCCACGGTGACAATACCAACAATACGCCTAGATTTGTCTATGACGGGTAAAGCTTTAACACGTCGTTCACGCATGAGCTGCCAAGCTTCGCCCAAGGATGTGCCAAATTGTACGGTCAGAGGGTTGGGCGACATGATGTCAGCACATCGCAAATCACCCAAATTGCGCTGGTACGCGGCAAGCTCTGCATGGTGCAACAACGCTTTCAAATCATCAGGGCTGACATCCATGATTTGGTTGTATCTGGCCAACGCAAGATCCAAATCAGCGTCACTGAATCGGCTGGCGGCCGTTGTAGCGGCCGTGCTTTGACGGTGAGGGTAGCTGCGCCCAGTCAAATTATTGTAAAAAACAGCTGCCATCACCAAAACAACTGCATTCAAAAGTACGGGAAATAGTGCAAATTTGTAGCTGGTTACATGCAAAATAACGACTAACAAAGCAACCGCGCCACCGGGTGGATGCAAGCATCGCAAAAGAAACATCAACGCCACAGCAACGCCAACTGCTACCGAAGCGGCCAAGGCTGGGTCTGCAATCGTATTGACGCAAGCCACCCCTACCCATGCTGACAAGGTGTTGCCCCCCAAGACAGCCCAAGGTTGTGCCATGGGACTGGCTGGAAGCGCAAAAACAATGATGGCGCTGGCACCAATAGGTGCGACGAGCCATGCCGCTGTTACCTGACCTAAGTCACCCAAGCCACCTAGATTGCCCGCCAATAACCAGCGACTCACCACAGCGGTCACCAAAAGCCCAAAGCTCACCCCCAAGAATGCTCGCCAGCGTTCTTTGTTATCAACAGGTAAAGGTGCTGCAAAAAAATCGGTGAAAAACTTTTTGATCACTGCATGCATCCAAAACCTGCTTTAAAACGACCCGTTTACTGACACGGATCTCTGATTTCCCAGCGAATTTTGTCAATCTCAGCCAGCAGCTCCTTGGACAACGTCGTGCCATAAGCCGCCACACACTCGTCCAACTGCGCCACCGTACGCACACCGATGATGGTGCTGGCGATTTGCCATTTGGTGTAGCAAAAAGCCAAGGCCATTTGGGTCGGCGTCATGCCGTTGGCAATCGCCAAAGCGTTATAGCGTCTCGCCGCTACCAGCGCATCTGGGCGGCCCCAGCGCTGTTTACGGGTGGATTCAAACATGGTCAAACGAGCATCTGCAGGCGCACCATCGCCACTCAAACCACTCTTGTCGAACTTGCCGGTGAGCAAGCCAAACGCCAACGGCGAATACGGAATTTGCGAGACACCCAAGCGGTGCATGGTTTCGTCCAAGCCGTTTTCTAGCGTGCGGTTCAGCAAACAATATGGGTTTTGCACCGTGGCAACTTTAGCCAGACCGTGTTGCTCGGCCAAGCGCACAAACTCGTGCACGCCATACGGCGTTTCGTTGGACAAACCAAACGCGCGGATTTTGCCCGCTTTGATCAACTTGTCCATCGCCTGCAACTGCCCCAAAATCGGCGTGGTGTGCGCGTCTTTGTTCGGCGTGAAATACACAGCGCCAAAAGCAGGCACCACGCGCGATGGCCAGTGGATTTGGTACAGGTCAATCACATCCGTCTTCAGGCGCTTCAAGCTGGCGTCGCAGGCGTCAATCATCATCTGCTCTGTCAAATCAGGGTCGCCATTGCGCACCCAATCCATACCACGCGCAGGACCGGCAACTTTGGTAGCGAGTACCAGCTTTTTGCGCGCATCAGGGCGCTTGGCAAACCAGTTGCCAATAATCGTTTCCGTCAAGTTGTAAGTACCTGGGCGCGGTGGCACGGCGTACATTTCAGCTGTGTCGAAGAAGTTGATGCCATGCTCCAAAGCCCTGTCCATGATGGCGAACGCTGTAGGTTCATCCACCTGCTCACCAAAAATCATGGTGCCTAGGCAGATGGGGGTGACGTTGAGGTCGCTTGAGCCGAGTTGGACGAGAGGTAGGTTTTTCATGTTTATTGATATTTATTGATGTGCTGGGCGGGTCTGGGTTCAGTGATCCTGTTTATTCTAGCGACTACTGGCAGCGCGTGAACGCTTGACAGGGAATGTGAAACTTAGGTCATTCAAGCTATTGAACCTATACTGCGTGAATAAATAGCGAAACGCACCAAAACGCTCCAAAACGTTTGCGACACCTTTCACAGGAACAGGAAACGACCATGGCAGCCAAGGATAAAAGCAAAAGCAAAGATGCACCAGCAGCTGCGCCTACGGACAGCGTAGCGCCCGAAGCGTCAAGCTTGGTCAAACCCAGCCCCAACTTTGAAGTTAGTTTTCCGATTGTCGGGATTGGCGCTTCAGCGGGCGGACTCGCCGCCTTTGAAGCCTTTTTTTCTGGTATGCCTGACCATGCGACCCCTGACATGGCGTTTGTGTTGGTGCAGCACTTGGCACCCGACCACGCCAGCATTTTGACCGCGCTGATGCAGCGCTACACCCGCATGAAAGTGTATGAAGTGGAAGATGGCATGACGGTGCAAATCAACTGTGCCTACATCATTCCGCCTAACCGCGATATGGCGTTTTTGAACGGCACGCTGCAGCTCATGGAACCTTCTGAGCCACGGGGCCACCGCCTGCCGATTGACATTTTGTTTCGCTCGCTGGCGCAAGACCAGCACGAACGCGCGATAGGCATCGTCTTGTCTGGCACGGGCAGCGACGGCACCTTGGGCGTGCGTGCCATCAAGGCTGAAGGCGGCATGGTGGTGGCGCAAATCCCCGAATCTTGCGAGTTTGATGGCATGCCGCGCAGCGCCATCGCCACCGGCATGGTGGATTACGAGCTCTCTCCCGCCGACATGCCCATCCAGCTGATGGCCTATGTGAAGCATGCTTTTGGCCGACCACCGCGCTCGGCGACGCAGTCAACACCGCTCAATGAAAATGCGTTGAAAAAGATTTTCATCTTGCTACGGGCACAGACCAGCCACGATTTCTCACAATACAAACCCAGCACCATTTGCCGGCGTATTGAGCGGCGCATGGCTGTGCACCAGATAGATTCGACCGATGCGTATGTCAAATACCTGCAACAAACGCCGGTAGAGATAGAGGCGCTGTTTCGAGATCTCTTAATTGGTGTGACCAACTTTTTCCGCGATCCGGAGGCTTTTGAAGCTTTGGAGTCGCTCGTTGTCCCCAAACTTTTCGAGGGCAAGCCGCCCGGTGCCGTCATCCGCGCTTGGTCTACCGGCTGCTCGACGGGGGAAGAGGCCTATTCACTCGCTATTTTGTTGCATGAGCAATCTGAAAAATTAAAGCAGACCTACAAACTTCAGGTTTTCGCCTCAGACATCGACAGCCGCGCCATCGCCGTGGCGCGTACAGGTGTGTACCCAGCCAGTATTGCTGCGAATATTTCACCCGAGCGATTGGCACGCTTTTTTACGGCTGAGCCGGATGGCAGCGCCTACCGCATCCATAAAAATATCCGCGATTTGCTGGTCTTTTCTGAGCATGATGTGATCAAAGACCCACCGTTTTCAAAGTTAGACCTGATCTGCTGCCGCAATTTGCTGATTTATTTCGATTCAGACCTGCAAAAGAAGCTCATCACGCTCTTTCACTATGCGCTGCAAGCGCGTGGCATGTTGTTTCTGGGCACGTCGGAGACCACCGGCGAGTTGGGCAGCCTCTTCACGGTGATGGACCGCAAAAGCAAGGTGTACCAGCGCAATGAAGACTTCCAAGGGTCACGGCGCGCTGCCTTGGGTCGTTTTTTGCCGCCGCAGATGCTGAAAGATGCTGATCAACCCCTGCCCTCTGGGAAAATGCAGCATCCGGCAAAGCTGTCGTTGCGCGAGTTGACCGAACAGTCGCTCTTGCAGCAGCTGGCACCGGTGGCGGCGTTGGTCAATGCCCAAGGCGATATGCTTTACCTGCATGGCCGTGCGGGCATGTTTTTAGAGCCGTCTCCGGGGGATGCGGGCATCAACAACATCTTAAAAATGGCGCGCGAAGGCTTGCGCCGCGATTTGACGACGGCGCTGCACAAAGCCGCAAACACCAAAGAGCGCACCCAGTGCCTGGGTATGCGTGTCAAAACCAACGGCCACTATTCGCTGGTCAACCTCAGCATTTGCCCTGTGGTGGCGGGCTCTGCTGGGGCGCTTGAATCACCGCTGTTTTTGGTCACGCTGGAAATCGTACCCGTCCCGCACGTTCAGCCCGGTGCAGCCGCGGCTTTGCCGGCCGGCTCCTCTAGGGACAGCCAGGCCGGTGACACTAACGTAAATGTCAACGCGAAAATCGCCGAGCTCAACGAAGAGCTGCTAGCCAAAGAAGAAAGCCTGCATGCCGCCAATGAGATGCTGGAAACCTCCAACGAAGAGCTCAAATCGTCCAACGAAGAGATGCAGTCCGTCAACGAAGAGCTGCAGTCCACCAACGAGGAGCTGGAAACCTCTAAAGAGGAAATGCAGTCCATCAACGAAGAGCTGGCCACCGTCAACACCGAATTGCAAACCAAAGTGACCGATCTGTCACGCGCCAACAACGACATGAACAACCTGCTGGCGGGCACCGGCATTGGCACTATTTTTGTGGACCACAACCTGCGCATTTTGCGCTTCACCCCAGCGGCGATGCGTATCATCAACCTGATTCTCAGCGATGTGGGCCGCCCTATCGGCCATATTGTTTCTAATTTGAAGGGGTATGACAGCTTGGTGGCGGACGTGCAAGAGGTGCTGCAAACCTTGATACCCAAAGAAATTGATGTGCAAACGCTGGAGCTTAAAAACTACACCATGCATATCTTGCCCTACCGCACACTGGACAACGTGATTGAGGGCGCGGTGATTACTTTTGTAGACATCACCGACATGGTGCGCACCCGCGAGGCCTTGCACAAAGCCAATGAGCTACTGCGCTTGGCCGTGGTGGTGCGCGACGCGCATGACGCCATCACCGTGCAAGACTTGGCTGGACGCATCATTGCCTGGAACCCCGGTGCGGTCAGGATGTACGGCTGGACGGAGGTGGAGGCACTAGCCATGAACGTGCGTGACCGCATTCCCAAAGCGCTGCAAGAGTCAGCCTTGGCCAAAGTGCATCAACTGAGCCAAGCAAAAACACTGCGTCCCTACCAAACCCAGCGGCTTACCAAAGATGGCTCTGTGGTGGATGTGTCGTTGACATCGACCGCTTTGGTCAACGAATCGGGGCATATGTATGCCATTGCAACCACCGAACGTGCCAAAGAGATAGTTGCCACACCTATTTAATTAAGCGCACAATAGGCTATGGACAAAATAACGCCTAAATACGAATTGGGAACGGAAACTAAAAAATCTTTACGCGAACAAGCTGAGGACATTGTTCACGGCCAAGTGACTTTATCCACAGAAAGCTTGGACGCCATGCCGTCATCAGCCGTGTGCGCGCTGGTGCATGAACTGCAAGTGCACCAAATCGAACTTGAAATGCAGAATGAAACGCTTAGGCGTACGCAATTGCAACTTGTGGCGATGCAGGCTAGGTATTTTGACCTGTATGACCTCGCACCTGTCAGCTACTGTACTGTAAATGAGCTTGGCATCATTTTAGAAGCCAATTTGGCGACCGCTGAGATGCTGGGCGAGGCACGCAGCAGCTTGGTTGGACAACGCATTAGCCGCTATATCCGCAAAGATTTCCAAGATGCTTACTATATGTGCAGAAAGCTTTTGTTATCTACAGGTGAGAGACAAAACTGCGAATTGCACATGTTAAGAATCGATGACTCCGATTTTTGGGTCAACGCCGCTATCACCTCAGCCCAAGGCAGCAATGGCGACACCTTGGTGCGCATGGTGTTGACCGACATCACCAGCACCAAAGTCTTGGCATTGGCTATAGAAGAGAGCGAGTCGCGCCTGCGCGCTATCGTTGAAGCCCAAGGCTAGCTGCCCGCTCCTCCTCCTCCTGCAGCCGCAGCACCCGCCGCTGCACTTGGCCAGTGGTCGTCATCGGCAGCGCATCTATAAATTCAATCTCTTTGGGGTACTCATAGGGTGTCAAAAGTGCTTTGACGTGGGCTTGCAGCTCTGAAATCAACGGCTTTTCAGAAAAGCCTTATTTATAGCGCCTATTATGCCCATAGCCATTGTAGTTAATGCCTTGACAGCTATTAAATATATAGCAATTATTACACTTATCACTCTTAAAATCAACCGTTTTTTTTTATGAAGTAGGTTATGTGTATACAGTTGCAACAATTGAAAGTGTTAATGCTGTGGCAACAACAGCGAATGGATTAAGCGCACAGTGGGTATATGGACAAAATTCCTCGTATCCACGAGTTGGCATCAAAAACAAAACAGTTTCTGCGCCAACAGGCGGAGGATGTTGTTCGCGGAAAAATGGCTTTGTCAAAGCAAACCCTCAAAGAAATGTCACCATCCGCCGTACGCGCCTTGGTGCAGGAGCTACTAGTTTATCAAATCGAACTTGAAATGCAAAATGAAACGCTCAGGCAGACGCAATTGGTACTTGAGGAGATGCGGACGAACTACTTTGACCTGTATGACCTCGCACCCATCAGCTACTGTACTGTCGATGAGCAGGGGGTCATTTTGGAAGCCAATCTAGCGACCTCCGAGCTGCTGACCGAGTTACGAAGCAACCTGGTTGGGCAGCGCATCAGCAGCTATATCCACAAAGAATTCCAAGATGTCTACTATTTGTGCCGCAAACGTTTACTCGCCACAGGTGCACAGCAGCACTGCAAGTTGCGCATGGTGAAAGTTGAAGAAGGCGGTCAAAGCTATGTGGGCGAAAGCGCCGCTTTATGGGTGAATTTATCCATGGTCTCTGCGAAAGACAGAAGTGGAAACATGGTGCAGCGCATGGTACTGTCCGAGATCACGGATGCCAAAATCATGGCCTTGGCGATGCAGGAAAGCGAATCTCGCCTAGTGCTCGTCGTTGATACCATTCATTGATAGCTATTTCACTGAGCGGCTAGCCCCCTTTTTGGCCTACCTTTTGGTCTTCCCTTTCGCCCTCTCCTCCTCCTGCAGCCGCAGCACCCGCCGCTGCACTTTGCCAGTGGTCGTCATCGGCAGCGCATCTATAAATTCAATCTCTTTGGGGTATTCGTAGGGCGCTAACAGGGCTTTGACGTGGGCTTGCAGCTCTGAAATCAGCGTTTTTTCTGTAAACACCTCATTTATAGTGTTATTTATGCCTCTAGCCGGCGTATTTATTGCCTCAATAGCTATTAAATTTATAGCGTATTTTTCTTTATAACCAGCTGCCAAAACCACGTACGCTTTCACCACTGCGCCGCGCTCAGCGTCGGGCTTGGGCACAACAGCGGCGTTGGCGACTGCGGGATGTTTGACGAGGCAGTTTTCGATTTCACTCGGCCCTATGCGGTAGCCGGCGGCTTTGAAGACGTCGTCGGCGCGGCCGCTATACCAGAGGTAGCCGTCAGCGTCTCGCGTGGCCAAATCGCCCGTTCTGCACCAATCGCCTGTGAATTTACTGCGTGTCGCGGCTTCGTTTTTCCAGTAGCCGAGGAAGAAAATCGGGTCTGGCTGGCCGTGGATGTCAAAACGGTTCACCGCCACGTCACCCGGCACGCCGTCGGGACAGATATTGCCGTCGTCGTCAATCACGGCGACGTTGTGGCCTGGGTAGGGCTTTCCCATGCTGTTGGCTTTTGAGGGGTATTTGACGGCACAATTTCCCACAATGTAGTTAATTTCGGTCTGGCCAAACATCTCATTCACCACCACGTCCAATTTATCGCGACAATAGTCGTAAACCGCATCGCCCACGGCCTCACCCGCGCTCATGATGGCTGCGAGGCGTAATTTGAACTGCTTTTTCGGCTCGGGAAAGGCTTTCATCATGGCTTTGAGCGCCGTGGGGAAGAGGAAGGTGTGCGTCACGCGCTGGGTTTGCAGCAGCTCGAAGGTAGCTTCAGGGCTGAATCTGCCGTTGAATGCAACGATTTCGCGGCCAAAGTACAGCGTGGGCAAGAGCGCGTCCATCAGCCCGCCTGTCCACGCCCAATCGGCGGGGCTCCAAAAGACCGCGTTGGAGGATTTGTTGGTCTTTCCGTCAAAGCCAAACCAATTTTGGCTGCAAACGAAGCCGGTCAAGTTGCCAATCAATGCGCGGTGCGGAATCAAAGCGCCCTTTGGCGGGCCCGTCGTGCCGCTGGTGTAGATCAAAATCGCGCCATCGTCAGCTTTTGTCGCAACGTGAAACTTGCTTTTCACTCTACTTTTAATAGCTGAATAGGCAATAAACACGCCGGCTATAGGCATGATTGATGCCAATTTAGGGCAACTTGACTGGATTTGACGCAAAGCGGGCTCTGAAACCTCATCCACAATGGCGACAATGGCGTCTGAGTCGTTGATGCGGTATTCCAGCGCATCCGGGCCAAACAGCATGGACAGTGGCACGGCGATCGCCCCCATTTGCAACACCGCCATGTAGGCGACCGCTGTTTCAAAGCGCTGCGGCAGCACGATGGCGACGCGGTCACCGCGTTTCACGCCTTGATCCGCAAGTTTTACAGATAAGAAGTTTGCCGCCTGCTGCAGCTGAAGATACGTGTAAGTCTTTGATTTTACTAAAGATTGACCAGAAATGTGTTCACGAATTGCCACCGCATTGGGTGTTTGCTTCGCCCAGCGCGCGCAGCAAGCTTGAGCGATATTGAAATCTTCGGGTACATGCCAGCCGAATTGGCTGTGCAATTGGGCGTAGCTGTCTTGTAGTTGACTCATGCGCGTGATTCCCTCAATAATTTCTTTATGATGTTGCAATGCACAATATTCCTTCAGATCCAATGTACAGTGTAAAGCGAACACCACGTAGCGAATTTATCCCCATTCGCAAGATGAATTACCACGTTCTCGTTTGGGGCGACACAGCATCTACTTTACCGCCGCTGGTGCTGATGCACGGTTGGATGGACGTGGCGGCGTCGTACCAGTTCGTCGTCGATGTGCTGAGTGAGGCGTTTTTTGCAAATCGCCTCATCATCGCGGCCGACTGGCGCGGCTACGGCAAAACCACTGGCGCACCCGTGGACAACTACTGGTTCCCGGATTATTTGGCGGATTTGGACTTTTTGCTGGATCATTACGCGCCTAACCAAGCGGTCGATTTGGTCGGCCACAGCATGGGTGGCAACGTGGTGATGATGTACGCCGGCAGCCGCCCTGAGCGCGTGCGCCGACTCATCAATTTAGAAGGCTTTGGCATGCCCGTGTTTGCATCAGAAAAAGCCCCGTCCCGCTACGCGCAGTGGATGGATGAACTGAAGAAACTGCACCGTGGCGAGCTGGATTTAACCGCCTACGACAAAGCCGATGGCGTGGCACGCCGCTTGATGAAAACCAACCCACGCTTGGGTCGCGATGACGCCGGCAAAGCCAAGGCCGACTGGCTGGCGCGGCAATGGGCAGCTGAAAACGCACAAGGCAAATGGGAAATTTTGGGCGACCCAGCGCACAAAATCATCAACGCCAACCTGAACAATGTTGCAGAAGCGCTGGCGCTGTACAAAAGCATCACTGCGCCCGTGCTGGTGGTCGAAGCGAGTGATGACTCACTCAGCGGCTGGTGGAATGGCAAATACACATTGGCGGAGTTCCACGAAAGGCTCAAAAACGTACCCGATTGCACCGTCAAAGTCGTGCAAGACGCCGGCCACATGATGCACCACGACCAGCCGCAGGTACTGGCTGAAATGATTGCAGAATTTGTGAAAGCCTGAACAGAAGGTCTTGCAAGGCCAACAAACGCCAAAATTCAACCAAACATGCGAAAATGCGCAGTTAACGAGATGTTTTGTCTCGATTCAACTACAAAAATTTCGCAAGGGTAAATCTCATGGACGCAGAACAAATCAACAGCATTGGCAGCCACTTGGTCGATTTGACCGCACGGACGCTGGATTTACGGGGGTATCTTTGACTACGATGCCAAATCTGAGCGTCTGCGCACGGTCAATGCATCCCTAGAAGACCCCACTGTCTGGAACGACCCGAAGAAAGCCCAGGAACTCGGGCGTGAGAAAAAAGCGCTGGACGGCGTGGTGTTGACGATTCAAACCCTGGACACCGAGCTGGCTGACAATACCGAGTTGTACAACATGGCCAAGGAAGAAGGCGATTTTGACAGCCTGGAACACATCGAAACCGAGGCCAGCAAGCTGGAAGAACAAGTGGCGCAGATGGAATTCCGCCGCATGTTCAACAACCCGGCCGACCCGCTGAATTGCTTTTTGGACATCCAATCAGGCGCCGGCGGCACCGAAGCCTGCGACTGGGCCAGCATGTTGCTGCGCCAGTACCTCAAGTACGCGGAGCGCAAAGGCTTCAAAACCACCATTGAAGACGAAACCCCGGGCGACACGGCAGGCATCAAGGGCGCGACCATCAAGATCGAAGGCGAATATGCGTTTGGCCTGCTGCGAACCGAAACCGGCGTGCACCGCCTGGTGCGCAAGTCGCCATTTGACTCGTCCGGCGGTCGTCACACCTCGTTTGCATCGGTGTTTGTCTATCCAGAAATTGATGATTCGATTGAAATCAACATCAACCCTGCCGATGTACGTGTGGACACCTACCGCGCCAGTGGTGCGGGTGGTCAACATATCAACAAAACAGACTCTGCGGTACGTTTAACCCACATTCCAACCAATACGGTTGTGCAATGCCAAGATGGACGCAGCCAGCACGGCAACCGCGAGGTGGCGTGGAAGCGCCTGCGCTCCAAGTTGTATGACTTGGAGATGCGCAAACAACTGGAAGAACAGCAAAAGCTGGAAGACACCAAAACTGACGTGGGCTGGGGCCACCAAATTCGCAGCTACGTGCTGGACAACAGCCGCATCAAAGACCTGCGCACCAATGTGGAAACGTCAGCAACGCAGAAGGTGTTGGATGGGGATTTGGACTTGTTTATTGAAGCATCGTTAAAGCAAGGCGTTTGATTGTGATGACAAAGCCAATTACAAATGTTTTGACTAAGGCTTTGATTTTTGACATGGACGGTACCATGGTCGACTCGATGCCGCACCATGCAGCGACTTGGTTGGTGTTTGCAAAAAAACACAATGTCAACCTCAGCATAGAAGAAATGATGCGCCGCACCACGGGGCGCACGGGGTTGGAATGTGTGAGACTCTTGCTAGATCAACCGGATCTGGACGAAGCACACGCCTGGTCTATGGTGCATGAAAAAGAAGCGCTGTACCGAGAGGTTTTTGGACCTATTTTCAAAGAAGTTGCGGGATTCAAAACCTTCGCCACGCAAGCGCGGGCGCGTGGTTTAAAAATCGGCGTGGGCACCGCAGGTGATATTCATAACGTTGAATTTGTCTTGAAGCATTTGCAAATGCACCCTGCTCCAGACGCGATTGCACGGGGCGACGAAGGCTTGGCTGGAAAACCCACACCCGCTATATTTTTAGAAGCGGCTAAACGAATAAATACGCCTGCTGAGCATTGCATTGTCTTTGAAGATGCGCCCTTTGGCATTGAAGCGGCGCGCCGCGCCGGCATGCGCGCCGTGGCGATTTGCACAGGACACACAGCGGCAGAGCTGGCTGGGCCACACGTGATTGCCAGTGTTGCCAATTATGATGAATTATTAGACGCAAACTTTTTGGAGAATCTGCATGTTGCAGCATAAAAACGATGAGAGTGCTGGCCAAGCCATTGCCATCAACCGACTGGATTACACAGCGCCTGCGTATTGGATTGACACCGTCGATTTGACGTTTGACCTCGACCCTGCAAAAACCCGTGTGCTGAACAAAATGCACGTTCGCCGCAATGCGAATGTGGATACGCAACCACTCAAGCTGGATGGTGATGAGTTGAATCTGTCGCGCGTTTTGGTCAATGGCCAAGGTTGCAGCTTCAAAATGGAAGGCAGCCGTTTGGTGCTGGACAACTTGCCTGACGAGTTTGATTTAGAGATTTTCACCACTTGCGCACCCGCTAAAAACACCAAGTTGATGGGTTTGTATGTCAGCAACGACTCGTTTTTCACGCAGTGCGAAGCAGAAGGCTTTAGACGCATCACCTACTACCTGGACCGTCCTGATGTGATGGCCAGCTTTACCGTTACGTTACGGGCGAACAAAGCGACTTACCCCGTGCTGCTGTCCAACGGTAATTTGGTGGAGCAAGGTAACCTAGAAGACGGCCGACATTTCGCCAAATGGGTAGATCCACATAAAAAACCGGCGTATTTGTTCGCCTTGGTCGCCGGGCAACTGGTGTGCCGTGAGCAAAGCATCACCTCGCGTGCGGGCAACCAGCATTTACTGCAAGTCTATGTACGACCGGGCGATTTGGAGAAAACCGAGCATGCGATGAACTCGCTCATGGCCAGCGTGGCGTGGGACGAAGCACGCTTTGGCTTGAGCCTGGATTTAGAGCGCTTCATGATCGTGGCGACCAGTGACTTCAACATGGGCGCGATGGAAAACAAAGGCCTCAACATTTTCAACACCAAGTACGTGCTGGCCAGCCAGGCCACGGCAACAGATGTTGATTTTGCCAACATCGAATCCGTCGTCGGTCACGAGTATTTCCACAACTGGACGGGCAACCGCATCACCTGCCGCGATTGGTTTCAGCTCTCTCTCAAAGAGGGTTTGACGGTCTTCCGCGACCAAGAGTTTTCACAAGACATGGCAGGCGTGGCTTCAGCCCGAGCCGTGAAACGCATTGAAGACGTGCGTGGCTTGCGTGCAGCGCAGTTTGTGGAAGACGCCGGCCCGATGTCGCACCCCGTGCGGCCTGACCAGTACGTTGAAATCAGCAACTTCTACACAGCTACCATCTACGAAAAAGGCGCAGAAGTGGTGCGCATGATGCAAACTTTGGTCAGCTCGCCAGACTCTCCCAATGGACAAACAGGTTTTGCTAAGGGCATGAAGCGTTATTTTGAACGCTTTGACGGCCAAGCGGTCACGTGTGATGACTTTGCTTTGGCAATAGCATCAGCCAACCCCAACTCTGAGCTCGACCGACACTTGCTGCAGTTCAAACGCTGGTACAGCCAGTCTGGCACGCCGCGTGTGCAAGCCAGCGGCGTGTATGACGCGGCGGCACGCAGCTACAGCGTCACGTTCACCCAACACTTAAACGGATCAAACGAGCCATTTGTGATTCCGCTCACGCTGGGTTTGCTGAGCACTGATGCCGATGAAGGCGTTGAATTGCCTTTGCAGCTGAGCGACGAATCAGTATCAACAGCTGGCAGCCGCACCATTGTATTGACACAAAGCAGCCAAACGGTCAGTTTTATTAATGTTGATGTGCAGCCCGTGCCATCACTGCTGCGTGGTTTCAGCGCGCCGATTATTTTGGAGTATGCCTACACCGAGACCGAGTTATTGACACTGTTGGCACATGATACGGACCCCTTCAGCCGCTGGGAAGCCGGGCAACGTTTGGGTTTAAAAATTGCTATAAATTTAATAGCTATTCAGGCAATAAATACAACGGCTAATATCGAAAATAGCACCGAAAATACGACATTAAACAGCTATATTGAAGCGATGCGTCAGGTATTGCGCGACCCAGCGTTGGACGCAGCTTTCAAAGAACTGGTGCTGACCTTGCCATCCGAAAGCTATATCGCCGAGCAGCTTGACGTGGTTGACCCGCAGCGCATCCACACGGTTCGCCAAGAGCTTAGGTTGCAGATCGCCGCCGCTTTGCAGACTGACTGGCAATGGGCGTTTGATGCGCATCACAACAACGGTGCGTACACGCCAGATGCTTATTCCAGCGGTCGCCGTGCCTTGGCTGGCATGGCCTTGGCGAATCTGTGCCTTGCGTCTAAAGCATCGGGCGATTCAGTTTGGCCGAGTAAAGCTTTGCAGTATTTCAAAGACGCTGGCAATATGACGGATCGTTTCAACGCGCTCAGCGCCTTGGTCAATACGGGTCACGCCTTGGCAGCACCTGCATTGGCGCAATTCCATGCGATGTTCAAAAATGAGCCCTTGGTGTTGGACAAATGGTTTGCCTTGCAAGCCGGTGCGCCAGACCAAGATGGCAATATCTTGCCTATCGTTCGTCAATTGATGACTTTGCCCGATTTCAACCTGAAAAACCCGAACCGCGCCCGTAGCGTCATCTTCAGCTACTGCAGCGCCAACCCAGGCGCTTTCCACCGTGCAGATGCAGCAGGCTACGTGTTTTGGAGCGATCGTGTGATGGAGCTGGACAGCTTCAACCCCCAAGTTGCCGCCCGCTTGGCGCGTGCCTTAGACCGCTGGAAAAAACTGGATCAACCCTACCGCAGCGCCGCCCGCGAAGCGATTGCCCGCGTTGCAGCCAAAACAGATTTGAGTAACGATACGCGTGAAGTGATTACGCGCGCTCTGGCGGATTAAATCAGCACAGAGCACACCGCAGAACTTGTCATGAAAAAACTATACGACATCACCTTATCCATGCTCGATTTGGTCGCCGTGCGCGAAGGCGGCACGGTGGCTGAGGCGTTAAAAATTGCGCTTCGCACGGCGCAGCATGCGGAATCACTCGGTTTCAAGCGCTATTGGGTGGCGGAACACCACAACATGGCGGGCATTGCCAGCTCGGCCACTGCGGTGTTGGTGGGGCATTTGGCAGGTGGCACCAAGACGATTCGTGTGGGCTCTGGTGGCATCATGCTGCCCAACCATGCGCCTTTGGTGGTTGCTGAAGCGTTTGGTACTTTGGCTGAGCTGTACCCAAACCGTATTGACCTTGGCTTAGGCCGTGCACCAGGCACTGACCAAGCCACCATGCGGGCACTGCGCCGTGACCGTGCGGAAACTGAAGGCGACTTTCCGCGTGATGTGGCAGAACTCCAGCACTTGCTGTCTGCGCCGCAAGCTGGTCAACGTTTGATTGCCATGCCAGGTGCGGGTACAAATGTCCCGATTTGGCTGCTGGGCTCCAGCTTATTCTCTGCAAAATTAGCGGCTGAACGTGGTTTGCCCTACGCTTTTGCCTCGCACTTTGCGCCGCGCTTGCTCTTGCAGGCTTTGGACGTGTATCGCTCGAATTTTCGCCCCTCTGAAACGCTTGCCAAACCATATGTCGTCGTCGGCTTACCTTTGATAGCCGCACCCACAGATGACGAAGCGCAATACTTAGCCAGCAGCACTTACCAGCGTGTTTTGGGCATTTTGACGGGAGATCGCCGTCGGCTTCTTCCACCAGTTGAAAACTACATGGCACTGCGCCATCCACAAGAACGTGCCGCCATTGACGACTTCTTGGCTTGCGCGGTGGTAGGTGGACCAGAAACCGTGAAAGCGGGTTTAAACGCCATGGCAGAAGCGACACAAGCGGATGAATTTATGCTGGTATGTGACGTTTTTGACCCTGCTTTACGACTGCGTTCACTCGATATCGCCGCTGCCGCGATGAAGCGTGCTAACACTCCAGCTAACTCTCTATCAATTGCCTAGCCTGCAATTTATCTATCCTGCGGCCTTCTAGCGCCAGCACTTCAAATTCCCAGCCTTCGCAGGCAATGCGTTCGCCGACAACGGGTAGACGGCCAGAGACAGACATCAGCAAACCGCCCACAGTGTTGTAGCGGCCTTTGTCTTCATCGGGAAGCTGTTTGATATCTAGTCTAGACCGCAGCTCAGCCAAAGGCATCAAACCATCCAGCAGCCAAGTGCCGTCTTCGCTGTGCGTCGCCCACGCGTCTACTTGAGCATTCGGTCGTAATTCACCGGTGATGGCTTCGAGCATGTCGCGTGGCGTCATCAAGCCCTGCACTTCGCCATACTCGTCCACCACCATGACGATGCGTTCTGAACGCTGGCGGAACTGTTCTAAAACTTCCATGCCCGTCAGAGTTTCTGGCACAAACGATGCGGGGAGCGCTAACAACTCAATGGCTTTCTCCGGTTCTTTAGTGGCCAGCAACTTCGCCACGCTGATGACGCCCACCACATGGTCCAAACCACCGCGACACACGGGGTACCACGAATGGTTGGCATGGGCTTCATGCTCGCCGATTTGCTGCAGCGCCTGCGCGACGGTGAGCTGCGCACCCAGCCACGCAATATCCATGCGCGGGATCATGAGCGAGGTAAGCGGCCTGTCGTCCAAATGGAACACATTGCGCACCATCTGGTGCTCATGCTCTTCGATCAATCCCGCATCAACGCCCTCTTCCAAGCTGGCGGTGATTTCTTCTTCCGTCACACTACGCACCGCATGCACGTCAAAACGCAGCAATTTGAGAATGCCCTGTGTGCAGGAAGCCAGCAATTTTACAAACGGTGCAGCTATTGTTGCGATAGCACTCATAGGACGAGAAATAAGCCTTGCCACCGCTTCAGGGTGCAGCTGACCAATACGCTTGGGAACCAACTCACCAAATATCAAGGTGATGAACGTGATGACGACAACGACAAGGGTGGTTGCAGCCACACCGGCAATTTTGGGAGACGTACCAAAGCTTTGAAGAAACAAAGACACGCCTTCAGAGAACGCCGCTTCACCCACGATACCGTTGAGCATGCCGATAGAGGTGATGCCGACTTGCACGGTCGATAGAAAATGCGTGGGTTGATCCATCAACGCCAGCGCCTTCTCAGCGCCTTTATCGCCCGCTTCGGCCATGGCCGCAAGACGTGCTTTTTTACTGGCGGTCAATGCCATTTCTGACATGGCAAACACAGCGTTGAACAGCGTCAACACTAAAATCAAGATTAAATCCATAACACTCCATCCATAGACGAGATAATAACTGATGGCAAACTACTTGATTGGCGACTTGCAAGGCTGCGACAGCGCCCTGGGGCGCTTGCTCGCAAAAATTGATTTCTCTCCCAGCCGCGATGTGTTGTTCGTTTTGGGCGATTTGGTGAACCGTGGACCTGAATCTTTGGCGGTTTTGGAACGCTTGATGCGTTATGGCGATGCCGCCCGATGCTTGCTTGGCAACCACGACTTGAACTTACTCGCCATCACGCACGGCGTGCGGCAACCGCACCGCAAAGACACGCTGACTGAGATTTTGCAATCGCCCAAGTTGCCCATCTTGATGCATTGGCTCAAACATCAAAACATGGCGATGCTGCACAAATCACATGGAAATACGCAAAATTCAAGTCTATTGATGGTTCATGCCGGTGTATTACCTGCCTGGAACGCTACTGATACGATAGCATATGCCAACGAAGTGGAGACCGTTTTACGCACCTCATCTCAAACGGAATTGGCCGAATTTTTACGCGGCATGTATGGCAACGAACCTGCCGTTTGGCGTGACGATT
Source organism: Polaromonas sp. (assembly GCA_031424795.1). Taxonomy (GTDB): domain Bacteria; phylum Pseudomonadota; class Gammaproteobacteria; order Burkholderiales; family Burkholderiaceae_C; genus Aalborgiella. The sequence goes on from JANPIC010000060.1 coordinate 22,254, forward strand.
TAACCGGCACAGCACGCTACCGCGTCATCATCAACGCCCTCACCCGTTTGCGATTTTGCACGACAGATGGGCAGATGGAGTTTGCCAGCAAGGACAGCGCAGACGCTGCGCCCGCAGGTTATATGCCGTGGTTTGATGTGCCAAACCGTGCGACAAAAGACGTGACCGTCGCTTTTGGGCATTGGTCAACACTGGGGTGGTTAGACCGCCGCGATGCGATCGCACTAGATGGCGGTTGTGTGTGGGGCGGTTGCTTGAATGCGCTGCGGCTTGATGACTCCAACCCATCAAACCATGCGCTGATCCACGTTGATTGCGAACAATCGCAGCAACCTGGCTCACCCCATCAATCACACTAGTTGATTTCAGCGGCTTCCGATGCGGCTTGCAACACTGGCTGTGCAGCTGGCGCCGGCACTATTTCTGTAGCAGCCGGCTCTGCAATCGCTTTAAACAAAGCTGCCACACGCTTTTTAGAGCGAATATTGGCTGACTTGCCTAGACGTGCTGGGCTGGCCTTGGCGGCAGCTTCCCATGCGGGTGTCGTGGCAACAGATGCACCTTCAACCGCTGTGGCAGCCGGAGCCGATTCATAAGGCTTGTCGAAAAACGGGTCATGCGCTTTTAATTTTGGGCCTTTGAACGCATAACGCTCAGCTTGATTTGGCGAGTCGTCTCGCGCGTTGCGGTCACGGCTGCTGTTGCGGTTTGATCGGCTGCTGCCTTCGCCATTGCCATCGCCATCCTCTGAATACATGCGACGGCCATCGTTGATGCGGCCTTGCTTGCGGATGTCTGGCAGGTTCTCTGGGTACTCAATGCCTTCGAGTTCGATTTTGGTTTTGAGCAGTTTTTCTAAATCAACCACCAAACGGCCATCGCTAGGCGCCACAAAACTGATAGCAACACCTGACGCACCCGCACGGCCTGTGCGACCAATGCGGTGCACATAGTCTTCGGCATTGAACGGCAAGTCAAAGTTAAACACGGCTGGCACGTCTTTGATGTCCAAACCGCGTGCGGCCACGTCAGTCGCAACCAGCAAATCAACAGCGCCTGATTTGAAGGCTTCCAGCGCTTTGAGACGCTCGTCTTGGCTCTTGTCGCCATGCAAGGCGGTGGCTTTCAAACCAAACTTTTCTAAAGATCGCGCCAAACGCGCGCAGCCCAGTTTGCTGTTCACAAACACAAAAGATTGTTTGATTTCTTTTTGCTTGAGCAGCGTGACCAAAGCGTGCAACTTTTCATCCGTCGGTGTGTTGAAAAAATGCTGCTTCACCGTTGACGCCGTTTGATTTGGCCGCGCCACCTCGATGGTGACGGGGTTTTGCAAATAGCTGCTGGACAGGCGTCTGATTTCCGGCGAAAACGTCGCTGAGAACAGCAAAGTCGTGCGTTGCTTGGGCAAAAAGCTCAAAATCCGCTCTAAATCGGGCAAAAAGCCGATATCCAGCATGCGGTCGGCTTCGTCCAGCACCACGTATTCAACCTGGTTGAGCACGCAGTTTTTGGCTTCGATGTGGTCCAGCAGGCGGCCAGGGGTGGCCACCAAAATCTCGACGCCGGCTTTCAGTTCGATGGTTTGCGGCTTCATGTCCATGCCGCCGAACACCACCGCGCTGCGGATTTGGGTGTACTTGGCGTAGGCTTTGACTTGTTGGGCCACTTGATCTGCCAGCTCACGGGTCGGCAGCAGCACCAAGGCGCGCACCGGGTGGCGGGCGGGCGAGGTGGAGGCGTTCTCGTGTTTGAGCATGCGCTGGATCAGCGGCAGCGAGAAGGCTGCGGTCTTGCCCGTACCGGTTTGGGCAGCGCCCATCACGTCTCGGCCTTCCAAAACCACAGGAATCGCCTGCTCTTGGATGGGTGTCATGGTTTCGTAGCCCATGTCGGCTACGGCGCGTGCCAGCGACGGGGCTAGCGATAGTTGTGAAAAAGATGAGGTCATTTAGCCCTCTATTGTCGCATTTAGCGACGGGCTATGCAAAAAGGGGCTGAATCTCGTAGCTTCAACCCCTTAAATAACGTCACAAAAATGATTTTTAAGCCTTTTGAAGATGTTTTTACGCCTTACAACTGCCGCGTGCTAAACGTATCGCAGCTCTTCACGCTGCCGGTTTGCAGGCCGGTATTGAACCATCGGGCGCGCTGCTCGCTGGTGCCGTGGGTGAAGCTGTCCGGGCGCACGCGGCCCGTTGATTGGCGCTGCAGCGCGTCGTCGCCGATCTTGGCGGCCGCGTTCATCGCCGACTCAATATCGCCGTTTTGCAGGATCTGGCGCGATTCATTGGCCTTTTTAGCCCACAAGCCAGCGTAGCAGTCTGCCTGCAGCTCGACGCGCACGCTCAAAGCATTGCTGTCCTTCTCGCTCAGGCGCTGGCGGGCTTGCGACACCTTGGCATCCACACCCAGCAGGTTTTGCACGTGGTGGCCGATTTCATGGGCGATCACGTACGCTTTGGCAAACTCGCCCGGTGCGCCCAGTTCGCGGCTCAGTGTGTCGTAAAACGCCAGATCGATATAGACTTTTTGGTCACCGGGACAGTAAAACGGCCCCATAGCGGACTGCCCTGCGCCGCAAGGTGTAGGTGTTGAACCCCGAAAAAGCACGAGCTTGGGCGGCGTGTAAGTCGCGCCGCCCTTGGTGAACACATCTTTCCAGACATCTTCCGTGTCCGCCAGGACGACGGACACAAACTTGGCCTGCTGGTCGTTGACCGGTGGTTTGTGCGCCGGACCTTGCTGCATCTGGGCTGTAGGCGCATTGCCACCGCTTAAAACCTCGAGCGTTGTCAAAGGATTGATTCCAAACACCCCCCAAGCAGCTAAGGCAATGACAATCGTACCGATGCCAATTTTCCCGCCAAAACCGCCGCCTCCACCCCCGCCATCACGGCGGTCTTCGACGTTGTCAGATTCCCGGTTGCCTTCCCATTTCATAATCTCACTCCCTGTATACGATTTTGTGCGATTCTGCTGAAGTTTACGCCTTCGGCAACGTCACACCTGTTTGACCTTGGTATTTGCCCCCTCGGTCTTTGTAGCTCGTCGTGCAAACTTCATCCGCTTTGAAGAACAGCACCTGCGCACAGCCCTCGCCAGCGTAGATTTTGGCGGGCAGCGGCGTGGTGTTGCTGAATTCCAGCGTCACATAGCCTTCCCATTCCGGCTCAAACGGCGTCACGTTGACGATGATGCCGCAGCGCGCATAGGTGCTTTTACCCAAGCAAACCGTCAACAAATTGCGCGGAATGCGGAAATACTCCATGGTCCGCGCCAGCGCAAAGCTGTTGGGCGGGATGATGCAGCTGTCGCCCTCAAAGTCCACAAAGCTCTTTTCGTCAAAATTCTTCGGGTCGACAACGGTACTGTGGATGTTGGTAAACACCTTGAACTCAGGCGCACAGCGAATGTCGTAGCCATAGCTGCTGGTGCCATAACTGATGATCTTCTTCCCATCCTTCTCCCGCACCTGCCCCGGCTCAAACGGCTCAATCATGCCGTGCTTCTGTGCGAGTTCGCGGATTTGGTGGTCAGCTAGGATGGACAAGGGAAACTCCAGTAAAAAATATCAGAACTATGAGAATAGGTTGATATTGTGCCGTATTGTGGTGGAAATTTTGGAATACGTATTTTGCTATGTTTTTAATAGCGTTTTAGACAATAAATACGCCGGCTAGAGGCGTATTTATGGGTAAAACTCGCTATTTCAGCGAGTTTTACGGCTTTTGCTGCTGCGAAACCACTTTTTGTTCAATCAAACAGACCTCTAAGCTACTGCTTCGCACTGCAGAACGCATCGTAAGAAGCCGTACTGAAGCCGCGAATTTGCCGCTGACCAGTGACCAACAATGGAATGCTCGTGCTAGCGCTGCCAATGGTTGCGCGCTTTGTGGGGCTCCCGGTTTAACTTGCAGGCGCTTGCAAACGGCTGAGAATATCCAACATCGCGGCAGATGTATCGGTATGGTGATGGACGATCTTCCAAACTCCGGCTTCGCGCTGATAAATGTTCGTAACGCGATGCTCGATGCTGGCCAGCTGCCCAGCCAGCGTGATCTGCCCATGCTCTACACCCACTTCGTAAGCCATCTCCCCCGCCGCCCGAATGAGTTGCTCTTTCAGTTCAACCTTGCCGCCTGATGCAAGCTGAGCTACTTTCTCAAATGATGCCTTGACAGTATCCCAACCGAGATCCCTGCCGCCGATCGGGTGTAAAGCCGTCGCCGCCGCGCTGTGCGACCAGATGTCGGTCATGGAGGCGCTATCCCCTGCGACCATACGGTTCAAGCTGGCGTAAAACTGCGTTGATGCCTTACGAACGTCGTCTTCTGTTGACATGATATTTCCCCTTTGTAGCTAGGTCAATAGACTTACAGTCTACGCCGTTGCTACCCTAGCTACAACGTGAAAAATACCCGCTTTTCTAGGTCAACTGCTGCGAAATCACGGTTTTCTCAATCAAGCGGTCATCGCCCAAGACAATCATGGCGAAGAGGAGCTCGTCTAGGCTCTCGGCGCGGGCGGTGCGGCGGGCCAAAAGCGGCATGGTCTCGGGGTTGAGGATGATGAAATCTGCCTCGCAGCCGACTGCCAAGTTGCCGATGACGCCTTCTAACCCCAAGGCTTTCGCCGCGCCTGCGGTGTGCTGCCACCAGAGGTTTTGCGGCGACAGGCTCATGCCCAGCTTGGGTTGGCCGCCTTGGAACAACGCGGTTTTGACGGTGGCGCGGCCTACGTAATAGGCGGCTAGCATGGTGTGGAAGGGGCTGAAGCTGGTGCCACCGCCTACGTCGCTGGCTAGGGCATAGGCCATGCCGGCGTCGTCCGCAGCGCGGTAGTCAAAATAGCCGCTGCCTAAAAATAAATTGCTGGTTGGGCATACAGCCGCTGCTGCGCCCGTGGTGTGCATCAAAGCGCGGTCTGTGGCGTCTAGGTGGATGCAGTGGGCGTAAACCGAACGCTTACGCATCAAGCCGAAGTCGTCGTAAATCTGCAAATACGAGCGCGCTTGGGGGAAAAGCGACAGCGCCCAGGTGATTTCTTCGACGTTTTCAGCGACGTGGGACTGAATCCACACATCGGGGTACTTGGCGGCCAGCTCGCCCAAACCGCGCAGCTGGGCATCGCTGCAGCTGGGGGCGAAACGTGGCGTGAAGGCGTAGCCTAGTCTGTCCACGTCATGCCATTTGTGCATGAGCAGCTCGGTGTCGATCAAGCTTTGTTCCGTCTCATCTCTCACGCCATCTGGGCTGTTACGGTCTTGCATGCATTTGCCGGTGATGAGGCGCAGGCTGTTTTTTTGAGCTTCAGCAAACAAGGCATCAACAGACGCAACGTGCGACGTGGCAAAGGTGAGCGCGGTAGTGACACCGTTTCGCAGCAATTCTGCTATAAAAAAAGTAGCTGCTTGGGCAGCATAATCGTCGGCTACAAAGCGTTTTTCCTCTGGAAAAGTGTAGCCATCCAGCCACGGCAGCAAGCCCTCAGCGGGGGAGCCAATCACGTCAGTTTGCGGGTAATGCACGTGGGTGTCGACGAAGCCGGGCGCGATGATGCGGTTTGGCAGGTGCTGCACAGTCACATCCGGGTGGCGGGCTTTAAAGTCATCCGCCAGCAAGTGGTAGTCCCCCACCATCTGCACGACTTGCCTGCCCTGTGCATTGGGGCCTATGACGAGCAAGCCGTCTTCATCCAGCCGTGCCGCGTTTGACGGCTCTGCCTGCACATCGAAGCTCAAAATACGAGCGCGGTAGGCTTTGATTACTTTTGCAGCATTCATGGCGGGGAACTTGTAGCGGAGGTGATGCCGAGTTTATGCTGGATTTAAGTTACAAATCCGTATTTAAGGTATCTAAAACGTTTCAAACACCTCATTCAAAACGTCTATGTGGCGCTTTTTGACCGATGCGTCCAGAAAACTCGCCTCAAAACTGTTGCGCGCCAATTGGTAGGCATGCTGGGCGGTCATGCCGGTGGCGGCGAAGGTTTGCAGAAAGTTATCATTCATGTAGCCGCCAAAGTAGCTGGGGTCGTCTGAATTGACCATGGCGCACAGGCCTGCATCGAGCAATTGTGGCAGGTTGTGATCGCGTAAGTCTTTAAAAACACAGAGTTTTAAGTTGGACAACGGGCAAACGGTGAGCGGAATGCGGTCTTTTTTCAACCGTGCCATCAGCAAAGCGTCTTTGCTGGATTGAACGCCGTGGTCTATACGCTCAACTTTGAGCAAATCCAGTGCGGTCCACACATACGCTGGCGGCCCTTCCTCCCCTGCGTGAGCGACCAGGTGCAAACCCAGCTCGCGGCATTTGGCAAACACTTTGGCAAACTTCTCGGGCGGGTTGCCCACTTCGCCGGAATCTAGACCAATGCCGATAAACTTGTCGCGGAAAGGCATGGCGGCTTCCAGCGTTTCAAAGGCGACCTCTTCGCTCAAATGGCGCAAGAAGCACATGATCAAACTGGCGCTGATGCCGTGCTTGACCTGCGCTTCAACGCAAGCGCGGTGCAGGCCATTGATGACGGTTGCCATGCTCACGCCACGGTCAGTGTGGGTTTGGGGGTCAAAGAAAATCTCACAAATCGCTACATTATCCATAGCAGCCTTGGCAATATATGCGCTGGCTAGATCGTAAAAGTCTTGTTCCGCGAGCAAGACGCTAGCACCAGCGTAGTAAATATCCAAAAAGCTCTGCAAGTTGGTAAACGCATAAGCACGGCGCAGCTCGTCCACGCTGGCGTAGGGCAAAGTCAGGCCGTTGCGTTTGGCTAGGCTGAAGATCATCTCAGGCTCTAACGAGCCTTCGATGTGGATGTGCAGCTCGGCTTTGGGCATAGCGCGCAGCAGGTCGGGCAGACGGTCTGTGGGGATGTTTTTGACTTGATACATATGCTTATTTTGCAATAAAAAAGGCTGCCTTAGAGCAGCCTTTCTTTAGGTAAGCCGAACTTATTTCTTGTCGCCGCCCGGAACCTTGCCTTCCACGCCTTTGACGTAGAAGTTGATGCCGCCCATGAACTTGTCATCAGCCACCGCGTCTTTAGCCAGCACTTCTTTGCCATCGTTGCCCATGATGGGGCCTTTCCAGATGGCAAAAGTACCTGCTTTCAGGCCAGCTTTGACTTCGTCTAGCTTGGTTTTGGTTTCTGCTGGCACGTCTGCCGCGACGGAAACCATGTCAATCGCGCCCTCTTTCACGCCCCACCAAGCGCCCGTGCCGCCCTTCCATGTACCGGCCAAGGCTTCGCCCGTTGCTTTGATGTAGTACGGTGCCCAGTTGATGACGGCTGAACCCAAATGGGCTTTCGGGCCGTAGGCGGTCATGTCGGAATCCCAGCCAAAAGCGCGTTTGCCGAGCTTTTCAGCGGTTTGCAGCACGGCGGATGAGTCGGTGTTTTGCATCAACACATCAGCGCCGCCGTTGATCAACGTGGTCGCCGCTTCAGTTTCTTTGCCTGGATTGAACCATTCGTTGACCCAAACCACTTTGGTTTTGATCTTCGGATTGCTGGATTGCGCGCCCAGGGTGAAGCTGTTGATGTTGCGGATCACTTCTGGAATTGGGATGGATCCGACGACGCCCAGCGTGTTGGTTTTGGTCATCTTGCCGGCAATCACGCCAGCCATGTACGCGCCTTCGTAGGTGCGGCTGTCGTAGCTGCGCAGGTTATCGGCTTGTTTGTAGCCGGTGGCGTGTTCGAAGCTCACACCTTTGGTGTCTGCCGCGACTTTGAGCATGGGCTCCATGTAGCCGAAGGTGGTACCAAAAATCAGCTTGTTGCCTTGGCCGACCAAGTCACGGAAAACGCGCTCTGCGTCGGCTGACTCAGGCACTTTTTCAACGAAGCTGGTGACGATCTTGTCGCCAAACTCTTTTTCAACCGCTTTACGGGCGTTGTCATGCGCAAACGTCCAGCCACCGTCACCCACAGGGCCTACGTAGGCGAAAGCCACTTTGAGTGGCTCAGCCTTGGCTGGGGCGGCAGCGACAGGTGCTGCTGGCGCAGCGGCAGCAGGCTTGGTTTCTTCTTTTTTACCGCAACCGACCAACGCGGCTACGGCGATTGTGGTCATAGCAGCAACTTTTAAGAGTGTGCGTTTTTGAAAATCTGTCATTTCAAATAGTCCTTTTTAAAGTAAAATTAAGGTAACGGTTGAGAAAGAGAAAAATCACAATACAAAATATCAATACAAAAATATTTACGCAAGAAGTACGCCAAAAACACCCCTTGAACACCTAAGTCGAAAAAGGTTTACCCAAAGACGCCGGCATATTGATCCGAATAAATGCTGAATTTCGTGAAATCAGCACCAAAACCACAATCGTAACAATATAAGGCATCATGCTGAGGAATTGACTAGGTATTTCCACCCCCGCACCTTGCAAATGCAGCTGCAACAGGGTAAATCCACCAAACAAGTACGCGCCCAAGAGTACGCGAGCAGGCCGCCAAGTGGCAAAAGTGGTCAACGCCAAGGCTATCCAACCCTTACCCGAAACCATGCCCTCTACCCACAGCGGTGTATAAATGGTCGCCAAATAAGCCCCAGCCAAGCCGCACAGAGCACCGCCAGCCATGACCGCCCACAGCCGAATACGTCGTACGGGATAGCCCAGTGCGTGGGCGGACTCCGGCGATTCCCCCACCGAGCGCAGCACCAAACCCGCCCGTGTGCGGTACAAAAACCAGATCAAACCAAACATCAGCCCAATCGTGATGTAAACCATGGGGTGATGGCGGAACAAAGCTTGCCCCATGAGGGGAATATCACCCAAAACCGGGATGCTGTACTGCGTTTGCTCAGGCAGCTTTTCTTGCACATATTTGATGCCGGCAAAGGCTGAAAAACCAGTGCCGAACAGCGTCAAGGCCAAACCCGTGGCGTATTGGTTGGTGCCCAGCCAAATCACCAAAGCACCAAATAGTGCTGCTAAAAACGCGCCAGCCGCCATGCCTGCCAAAAAACCCAGCCATACGTTGCCCGTATGGACGACCGTGGCAAAGCCCGCAATCGCGGCGCACAGCATCATGCCTTCAGCGCCTAGGTTAACAACCCCGGCTTTTTCATTGATCAACAAACCCAGTGCCGCAATAGCTAAAACTGTACCGGCGTTAAGCGTAGCTGCAATCAAGAGTGCATAGGCTTCCATTACGCAGCACCTCCCACGGCAGATTTGGAGTCAAATTTAACAACCAACTTGTAGGCAAGCAAGGTGTCGCAAGCCAATAAACTAAAGAGCAACAAGCCTTGAAACACGCCAGTGATCGATTTTGGCAGGCCCAAACGAGACTGCGCCAGCTCGCCACCAATGTAAAACATGCTCATCAACACGGCTGAAAAAACCATGCCAACGGGATGCAAGCGCCCCACAAATGCCACAATGATGGCGGCAAAACCGTAGCCAGCAGGCACGTAAGGTGTGAGTTGCCCAATCGGGCCTGCGACCTCGAGTGCACCGGCCAAACCTGCAGCGGCACCTGAGCACAGCATCGCCACCCACAATGCCCTACGGCTAGAAAACCCCGCATAACGCGCTGCAGCAGGTGCCAAGCCGCCGACTTGCTGCGAAAACCCCGCGCGCGTGCGAAACAAAAATACCCATAACCCAGCAGCAGCAGCCATGGCGATAAGCAAGCCAATCGACATGCGCGAGCCTTGCATGAGTCTGGGAATGCTGGTCACAGCTTCGAAGGTTTTAGTTTGTGGGAAATTAAAACCATTCGGGTCTTTCCACGGGCCATAAACCATGTAACCCAAGAGTAAGTCAGCCACATAGACCAACATCAAACTTACCAAAATTTCATTGGCGTTGAATTTATCCCGCAAAAAGGCGGTCACGCTTGCCCAAGCCATGCCACCAAACATACCAGCCATCAAAATCGCCAACACAATCCAGCGGCTGGTTTCCTTGGTCGCTAAAAGTGCCACGCCACCTGCAGCCAGTGCGCCAACGACAAACTGGCCTTCTGCGCCAATATTCCACACGTTAGAACGAAAACAAACGGCCAAACCTAATGCAATGATTAAAAGCGGCGTGGCTTTCACCATCAACTCGCCCCAGGCGTAGCCAGAGCGAATCGGCTCCCAAAAAAACATTTGTAAACCGCGAGCGGGGTCTTTGCCCAAAGCCATGAACAGCAAAACCCCAATCACCACGGTCAACAGCAAGGCTAAAACGGGTGAGCCATAGCTCCAAAATACGGAATTTTGCGCACGCGGTTCTAGCTTTAAACGCATCATGCCTCTTCCTTATTCATCTTATTCATCGACTCCGTCGCAGGCCACAAACCACTCATCCATTCGCCGACCAGCGGAACCGTTGCGTCCTCGCGCCTCAAAGAGGGTGACAGCTGCCCTTTGGCCATGACGTGAAGCCGATCACTGATTTCAAACAGCTCATCCAGTTCCTCGCTCACCACAAGTACCGCACAGCCAGCATCGCGCAAAGCCAATATCGCACCGCGAATTTGTGCTGCAGCGCCAACATCGACACCCCAAGTGGGTTGCGAAACAATGAACAGCTTGGGCTCTGCGTCAATTTCTCTGCCCACAATAAATTTTTGCAAATTACCGCCAGACAATGATTTTGCCGTTGCCTGTGCGCCGCTGGCTTTAACTTTGAAACGGGCGATGATGCCATCCGCTTGCTTCACCAAATGTTTAACGCGAATCCAGCCCATTTTTGAAATAGCGTTATCGCGAGTCAGCATCAAGTTATGTGCCAAGCTCATGCTCGGCACAGCACCGCGGCCAAGACGCTCTTCGGGTACAAACTGCACACCCAAAGTGCGGCGCTCCGCAGGATTGAGATGTCCAACATCATTGCCGAACAACTTCACCATAGCAGCATCAGCTCGGGTATCTTCCCCTGACAAGGCATACATCAACTCACGCTGTCCGTTGCCAGAAACACCCGCAATACCGACCACTTCACCAGCGCGCACACTCAGAGAAACCGCGCTGAGATTCATACCAAATTGATCGATACGTGGCAAAGTTAAGTGGTGGACGTCAAGAACAACATCACCCACTTTTACCGCGCGATGCTCTAAGGCTGGTGGCTCAGCACCAATCATCATGCGACTGAGTGAGGCATTGCTTTCTTCTTGCGGGTTGCAATGCCCTGTGACTTTGCCTGCACGTAGAACTGTACATGCAGTGCACAGCTCACGAATTTCGTGCAGTTTGTGACTGATGTAGAGGATGCTGCAACCCTCTGACGACAGTTTTTTAAGCACCACGAACAACTTTTCAACGGCTTGCGGTGTCAGCACAGAAGTGGGTTCATCCAAAATCAGCAATTGAGGGTTGGTGAGCAGTGCGCGAATGATTTCAACGCGCTGCATCTCCCCAACACTCAAGGTATGAACCGGACGGCTTGGGTCAATGTCCAAACCATATTCGCTGGCTTTGGCTGAAATACGCTGGGTCACCTCGGCCAGCGTCAGGTGTTTATCCAACCCGAGCCACACATTTTCAGCCACGCTCAAAGTCTCAAACAAACTGAAATGCTGGAAGACCATGCTGATGCCCAAGGCTCTGGCTTCTTGGGGGTTGCGGATATGTGCGGGGCTGCCGTTGAAGCTAACTGCGCCCTCATCAGGCTTCACAGAACCATAGATGATTTTCACCAAAGTCGATTTACCCGCACCGTTTTCACCTAAAAGTGCATGAATCTCGCCAGGTAGCACGGTTAGCGACACCTCACTGTTCGCAACCAGAGAGGCATAACGCTTGGTGATGGCACTCAGATGCAGTCTGGGCGCAACATGCAAAGGGCTTGTAGTGTGCGATGGTGGGCTGAAATTTGTCATCCGCGTTTATTATTGATTTTGCGAAATTATGACCCAGCTTGGCTACAGCACCAAAATTGCCCTGAAATCGTTCACATTGGTGAATGTTGGGCCGGTGATGACCAAATCGCCCAAAGGCTCAAAGTAGCCATAAGCATCATTGCGATCAAGGTAGTCATGAATTTTCATGCCCAATGCCTCGGCACGTGCCAGCGTTGTAGGGTCAATATACGCACCCGCGTTGTCTTGCACGCCATCAATGCCGTCAGTGTCTGCCGCCAATGCATATACATGCTTCAAACCATGCAAAGACTGTGCCAAACCAAGACAAAACTCGCCCGCCCGTCCGCCGCGCCCTTTGGCCACCCCAGGCAAGCGTGGGCGAACCGTCACTGTGGTTTCACCGCCAGACAGAATGACGCAAGGACGAACAAAGGTTTGCATCAACGCTGAATCAGTACCATTCGCTACGCTTTTCAATGCCGTTCTAGCCAAAGCAGCATGAACAGTGCCCACTTCGCGTGACTCTCCTTCCATGTCATCACTCAAAATGTAGGCGCGCAGACCTGCGCTACGAACCACTTCGGCAGCGGCTTCTAGGCTTTGCTGTGGCGTGGCGGTCATGTGAACGACGTGCCCCTTAAAAATCGAGTCGTTCGACTTGGGTGTTTCAAGCGCGCCAGAGGCCAATTGTTCAGCGATCGAGGCAGGCAAATCAATGTTGTAACGCTTCAAAATAGCCAAGGCTTGAGCACAGGTGGTGTCGTCAGGCACAGTAGGGCCGCTGGCGATGATGCTGGGGTCATCGCCAGGCACATCGCTGATGGTCAAGGTCACAACCTTGGCAGGGAAGCAAGCCGCAGCCAAGCGACCACCTTTGATACGCGAGAGGTGTTTACGCACGCAATTCATTTCCGAGATCGGTGCACCTGAGTTGAGTAAAGCTTGGTTGATACGCTGCTTATCCGCGAAGTCCAAGCCCCCAACAGGCAACGATAATAAGGCAGAACCGCCACCGGAAATAAGACACAAAACGACATCATCAGCGGTAAGACCTTGCGTCATGTCTAAGATACGTTGTGCAGCTTGCAATCCAGCTGCATCAGGTACAGGGTGCGAAGCTTCTACGATTTCTATACGTGGAGGTTTACCATCCAGTTCAGCTGGTCTTGCTGGAGTATGGTGATAACGCGTAACCACCAAACCCGACAAAGGTACATCAACCGGCCAATGTGCTTCCACAGCTTGCGCCATAGCGGCACCCGCTTTACCTGCCCCTAGCACAATCGTCCGACCGCCATTTAATGGTGGAAGAGGCAAATATGCTGCCGTGTTGTGCAGCGGCAATGCGCGCTTAACGGCTGTTTGAAACAGATGGGTTAAAAACTCACGCGGTTGTTCTACGGGGTCTGGTACAGCCATGAAAATGCCCTTAGTGCCTGAAGTGGCGCACGCCTGTGAACACCATCACCACACCACGCTCGTCAGCCGCAGCAATCACCTCGGGGTCGCGCATGCTGCCACCAGGTTGAATGACGCAGGTCGCACCTGCATCCACCACAACGTCTAAACCGTCACGGAACGGGAAAAACGCATCACTGGCAACAGCAGTGCCTAGCAGTGACAGATTGGCATGCTGGGCCTTGATGCTGGCAATGCGCGCAGAATCTAAGCGACTCATTTGACCCGCACCTACCCCCATGGTCATGCCACCAGCGCAGAATACGATAGCGTTGGATTTGACATATTTCGCAACTTTCCAGGCAAACAACAAATCTTCCAGCTGCTGCTGGGTGGGTTGCGCTTTGGAGACGACCTTGAGATCAGCCAAGGTCAACTCGTGGTTGTCAGCTGTTTGCATCAACAAGCCTGAACCAATACGTTTGACGTCGACGGCATTACGCCCATTGTCCCAGTCGGAATTACCAGCCTTGCCTACCCCCTCGGGCAATTCAATTTGCAAGACACGCACATTCGCCTTGGCTTTAAAGAGCTCCAAGGCTTCTGGCGTGTAACTAGGAGCCATCAATACCTCAACAAATTGCTTCGATATTTGTAGCGCTGCAGGTACATCAACCGTTCGGTTGAAGGCAATGATGCCACCGAATGCAGAAGTAGGATCAGTCTTAAAAGCTTTTTCGTAAGATTGCAACGCATCATCGCCTATTGCAACGCCGCATGGATTGGCATGCTTGACGATGACGCAAGCTGGCACATCGAAGCTTTTGACGCACTCCCAAGCTGCGTCTGCGTCAGCTATATTGTTATAACTAAGTTCTTTACCCTGTAATTGCTTGGCAGTGACTAACGAGCCAGGTGCAGGATACAAGTCGCGATAAAAAGCAGCTTGCTGATGTGGATTTTCCCCATAGCGCAAGTCTTGTAATTTGATGAAACGGCCATTTGATTGCGCGGGAAACAAGGCATGGCTGCCGTCTTCTTGAATACGAGACAGGTAGTCGCTGATGGCGCCGTCGTACTGGCTGATGCGGTTGAATGCGGCAACCGATAACGCGAATTTAGTTTTATCCGTTAACTTACCACCGCCTTTAAGTTCAGCGAGCACGACGGCATATTGTGACGAGTCGGTTAAGACACCAACGTCTTTCCAGTTCTTAGCCGCAGAACGCACCATCGCTGGGCCACCAATGTCGATATTTTCAATCGCGTCTTCTAAGGTGCAACCTGCCTTGGCAACTGTCGCTTCAAATGGGTAAAGATTAACCACCAACAAGTCTATGGTGTCGTTATTGTGCGCGGCCAATGCCGCCATGTGCTCCGGCAAGTCACGTCGCGCCAACAAGCCGCCGTGAACCTTAGGATGTAAGGTTTTGACGCGGCCATCGAGCATTTCCGGGAAACCTGTGAGTTCAGCAACCTCAGTTACCGGCAAACCTTGCTCGGCCAAGAGTTTTGCGGTGCCTCCGGTAGACAGGAGTTTGATACCCAAAGCATGCAATTCGCTGGCGAAATCTACGACACCGGTTTTGTCTGAAACTGAAATTAGTGCATTCATTGTTTGTAGTTTTGAGGGAAATTAAAGAAATAAGTTAAAGGAATAAGTGTTTTTAAAATTTAATTTAATTAACTTTAATTAAATTAAATTAAATTGTGATCTAAGAGTTTTTTGCGCAACGTATTGCGATTGAGATTCAACCATTCAGCGGCTCGCGACTGGTTGTTATCTGCTTGCTTCATGACAACTTCAAGCAATGGCTTTTCGACTGCTTTAACAAGCATGTCATACATAGCATGCGGTTGCTCACCACCCAAATCTTTGAAGTAGGCCTCTAAACTTTCACGTACACATTCGTCTATTTGTTTTTTACTCATCGCATTCTCGTTACTGCTCGTTTTTGTTATTGGAATTTATTTGTAGTTCAACCAGCACTTACATTAATGCCTCAGCTTCTTCATCTTGAGCATGTGCCATTGATTGCGGTAAACGTTCGCATTGCTCTGCCAACTCATCAAAAAACTGCGCAACAGCAGCGTGCTGTGATTCACAGGTTTCTAGGGCATTCATGCCATCCCGAAACGCTTCACCACCTGGCAAGGAGCGCACATACCAGCCAATGTGTTTACGCGCCGTTCGCACACCCGCAAATTCACCATACAAATCGTAGTGGTCTAACAAATGATCGCACAGCAAGCGCTTCACCTCAGCAACCAAAGGCTGTGCCAAGTGCTCACCTGTGGTCATGAAATATGCAATTTCTCTAAATATCCATGGCTTGCCTTGGGCGGCACGGCCAATCATGATGGCATCAGCACCTGTGAATGCTAATACATCACGCGCTTTTTCAGGTGTTGTGATGTCGCCATTTGCAACGACAGGAATATGAAGGAAAGATTTCACTGTGGCAATCGTTTCATATTCCGCCACACCTTTGTAGCCCTGCTCACGCGTGCGGCCATGTACTGCAATCATTTGAACACCTGCTTGCTCAAAAGCACGCGCTAAAACCACTGCATTTTTATGAGTTTGACACCAGCCCGTGCGCATTTTCAAAGTCACTGGCACATTACGAAGAGCGCAAACTGAGACGACTGCGTCCACAATGGACAAGGCCAAACCTTCGTCTTGCATCAAAGCAGAACCTGCCCATTTGTTGCAAACTTTTTTGGCAGGGCAACCCATATTGATATCAATGATTTGTGCACCATTGTCAATGTTGTACAACGCCGCTTCTGCCATCATCTCGGCAGATGTTCCGGCGATTTGTACGGCAATAGGCGCACTTTCACCGTCGTGGTTGGCTCGGCGCGATGTTTTGAGCGTGCTCCACAATTCGCGTTTTGAAGTCACCATTTCACTCACGGCATAACCTGCACCTAGCTTTTTGCAAAGCATGCGAAATGGTCTGTCTGTCACGCCGGCCATGGGCGCGACGAACAAATTATTTGGCAAAGCGTATTGACCAATGTTCATGCAGAATAGGGCTAGGGAAGATGGCGTGAGTTGCTTAAAAATGAAGCACAATTGTACCGCTCTATACTAGGCTTAACTGGTCTTTTTTTGACTTCTTTTTTTATCTCATTGGTTAACTTTCACACTTGGGTTTACATGGAAATTTGGTTAGAACAACTGTTAATCATGCTAACTTTACCCAAGTTTGGCTTATCGACTGTGTTTGTCGTATCGCTCATCAGCGCGACACTGGTTCCTCTTGGCTCTGAACCTGTTGTGTTTGGACTCATCAAGCTCAATCCAGAACTTTTTTGGCCAACTATATTGGTAGCAACGGCGGGCAATACCGTCGGTGGCGCGATTGATTGGTGGATGGGTTACGGTGCCCACCGAGTTATGGATAAGTACACAGGCTCTCGCAGCCATGCTAAAGCGCTGCAATGGCTAGAAAGCTTAGGACCAAAAGCATGCCTATTGGCGTGGCTACCTGCTGTGGGCGACCCTTTGTGCGCCGTTGCTGGTTGGCTAAAACTCCCCTTTTGGCCATGCTTGATGTACATGGCTATAGGGAAATTTCTTCGCTATTTACTCATAACAACATTGTTGTTAAATGTGTTTCCCGGCAAAATTCCTATGTGGCCGTTTTAGCAACATCTGCATTGCGCAAACGAATATGCAATTCTTTGAGTTGCTTTTCGTCAACCAGTGAAGGCGCTTGCGTCAACAAACATTGCGCACGCTGGGTTTTCGGGAAAGCGATCACATCACGAATAGACTCTGCGCCTGTCATGAGCGTCACGATACGATCCAAACCGAAAGCCAAGCCACCGTGAGGCGGTGCACCATATTGCAGAGCGTCTAGCAAGAAACCAAATTTGATTTGCGCTTCTTCAGGTGTGATTTTGAGTGCATCAAAGACTTTCTGCTGCACATCAGCACGGTGGATACGCACTGAACCGCCGCCCATCTCCCAGCCATTCAAGACCATGTCATAGCCCTTAGAGATACATTTCTCAGGGGCGGAAACCATCCAGTCTTCGTGACCGTCTTTTGGCGCGGTGAAGGGGTGATGTGTCGCTGTGTAGCGTTGTGCTTCCTCGTCGTATTCAAACATCGGGAAGTCAACCACCCACATCGGTCGCCAAGCTTTTTCAAACAACCCATTCTTTTTCCCGAACTCGCTATGACCAATTTTGATGCGCAAAGCGCCAATTGCGTCGTTCACAACTTTTTCTTTGTCTGCACCAAAGAAAATCAAATCGCCATCCTGCGCACCCGTACGAGCCAAGACTTCTGCGATCGCTTTGTCGTGGATATTTTTAACAATCGGACTTTGCAGACCGTCACGACCTTTAGCCAGCTCGTTGACTTTGATGTAAGCCAAGCCTTTAGCGCCATAGATTTTGACAAACTCGGTGTAACCATCAATTTCGCCACGGCTCAAACCACCGACTTCACGAGCGCCGCCAGGCACGCGCAAAGCAACCACGCGTCCATTCTTCATGGTCGCTGCGCCAGAGAAGACTTTGAAGTCAACATCCGCCATCACGTCAGTCACTTCGGTAAATTTAAGATTCACGCGCAAATCGGGCTTGTCAGAGCCGTACACATGCATGGCGTCTTGGTAGGTCATGACTGGGAATTCACCTAAATCCACATTCATCGTATTTTTGAAAACGGTAGTGATCATGCCCTGGAACATGTCACGGATTTCTTGCTCGTCCAAGAAAGAAGTTTCAATATCGATCTGCGTGAATTCTGGCTGACGGTCAGCGCGCAAGTCTTCGTCGCGGAAACACTTCACAATTTGGTAATAGCGGTCATAGCCTGCCACCATGAGCAACTGTTTGAACAACTGGGGGGATTGTGGCAAAGCAAAAAAGTGCCCATCGTGCACTCGGCTTGGCACCAGATAATCGCGCGCTCCTTCGGGTGTGCTCTTCGTCAACATGGGTGTTTCAATGTCGATGAAGCCGTTCGCATCTAAAAACTTGCGCACTTCCATGGAAACTTTGTAGCGCAACATCAAATTGTTTTGCATGTACGGACGACGCAAATCCAGCACGCGGTGCGTCAAACGCGTTGTCTCAGACAAGTTCTCATCATCCAGCTGGAAAGGTGGTGTGACTGATGCATTGAGCACGATCAACTCATGACAAAGCACTTCAATTTTTCCACTTTTCAAACCGTCATTCACCGTGCCTGCAGGTCGTGCGCGAACCAAGCCTTTGATTTGAATACAAAACTCATTGCGCACACCTTCAGCCAGCTTGAACATGTCTGCACGGTCTGGGTCGCACACCACTTGCACATAGCCTTCACGGTCGCGCAGGTCAATAAAAATCACACCACCATGGTCACGTCGACGGTTGACCCAGCCACACAAACTCACTGTTTCGCCGAGCAAAGCCTCAGTCACCAAGCCACAATATTGGGTACGCATTGCCATAATTTTCTCTACTCTATTCGTTAATAAATTCGTTAATACCGGAAGATGATTTCTAGTTATTTAGGAAGCAATGGTGCAAGCATGGTGGGAGAAACCACCCCCATGGACACGATGTATTTCAACGCATCATCAACACTCATGTTCAGCTCTATGCAATCCGATTTTTTCAGCATCACAAAATAACCGCCTGTTGGATTGGGTGTGGTCGGTACATAGACGCTGAGATAGTCACCTTTGAGGTGATTCGTCACATCGCCGCCTGGCGTGCCGGTCACAAAAGCAATGGTCCAAACGTCCGCACGCGGCCACTGCACCAAGACAGCGGTACGAAAAGCACTGCCCCCATCAGCAAACAGGGTGTCTGACACTTGCTTGACACTTGAATAAATGGAGCGAACAACAGGAATGCGATTCAAAAATGCATCGCCCCAAATCATCAATTGACGACCCAAGAAATTACTGGCAGCAGCGCCCACTAACAACAAAATAGCCAACGCCAGCAAAACGCCAAAACCGGGAATATGAAAGCCAATCAACTTGTCTGGGTGCCAAGCAGCCGGCAAAATCAGCAATGTTTTATCCAGCGTGCTGAGCATCCATTCGAGCAGCCAAATCGTGATCGCAAGTGGTACGATAACAAGCAAACCAGCGAACAACCATTTACGCAGCTTAGCCATGGACTTCCTTGGGGATTTGAATGTTAAACGCTAGAAGCTGGTGAGGCTGCTGGCGTGGATATGGGGGCAACAGGCGCTGGAGCAGGTGTGGCAGGGCTGGCTGCTACTGATTTACTCTCAGAAACGCTAGCGGTGCTGTCACCTGATGGTGCTGGCGCATCACCAGATTTGGTCTCAACCGCAGGGGCGCTGTTTTTACCGCCGCCTTCACGGAAATCAGTCACGTACCAACCCGTACCTTTGAGCTGAAAACCAGCCGCAGTGAGCTGCTTCTTAAAAGCAGCTTGGCCACAAGAAGGACAATCGGTGAGTTGCGGATCCGACATTTTTTGCAAAACGTCCTTGGCATGCCCGCAAGCGTCGCATTTGTAAGCGTAAATAGGCATAAAAAAGAGGGGGTTAAAGCGTCATAAAGACGCAAAAGCACTGAAATCGCCGCTTTTGCGCAACCTATCATTATAAGTGTCTTAGGCTACACCCTATCGCGGGCCAAGATGCGTTTAGCCTTTTTTACGTCTGTTTAAGCTAGCAGCAGCAAATCACTCAAAATTGCTATATTTTTTATAGCATATAAAGCAATAAATACACCGGCTAGGCTCATAATTAGATCAATTTTAGCCAAATTTAAAGGAAATGTGCCCAACTAAAACACAAACATATGCATGCGAGATACCAATTGCATGACGATCAAACCCACGATAAAGCCAAAACCAGCGTACATCAACCGCTGTAAAAGCTTGTTCGTTCGCTGCTGCTCACGCAATAAATCTTTGAGAATCTGCGACTCTTGATACGTATCAGCAGACTTATGCTTCAGATAGTTTGCCAACAACGCTGGCAGGTCAGGCAACAACTTAGCGTACTGCGGTGCTTGGTTTTTCAACTCTTCAAGCAGTTTTTGTGGGCCAATCTGCTCCAACATCCATTTTTCTAAAAATGGCTTTGCTGTATTCCATAGATCCAAATCAGGGTCCAAATCGCGACCTAAGCCTTCAATATTTAGCAGGGTTTTTTGCAACAAAACCAGTTGCGGCTGAATTTCCACATGGAAACGGCGCGAGGTTTGGAATAAACGCATTAATACCAAGCCGAGAGAGATTTCTTTCAGCGGACGATCAAAATAAGGTTCGCACACGGCACGAATAGCAGATTCCAGCTCGTCTACCCTAGTCTCTTTAGGCACCCAGCCAGATTCAATGTGCAATTCAGCCACCCGCTTGTAGTCGCGCCTGAAAAATGCAGTAAAGTTTTGCGCCAAATACTCTTTGTCTACCTCGGTCAAGCTACCAATGATGCCAAAATCAAGCAAGATGTAGCGCCCAAACGTCTCTGGCTCAAGGCTGACTTGGATGTTGCCTGGATGCATATCGGCATGAAAAAAGCCATCTCTGAAAACTTGAGTAAAGAAAATGGTGACACCGTCGCGGGCGAGTTTTTTGAAATCAACCCCTGCAGCACGAAGAACTTGCGTTTGGTTGATGGGCACGCCCTTCATACGCTGCATCACCATCACCTCGGGGTGACAGTAGTCCCAATACATATCGGGAATCATCACCAAGTCTTTTTCTGCTTTGTGTAGCGACATATTGCGCTTGAGCTGCGCGGCGCTGGAGGCTTCGCGAATCAGATCAAGCTCATCATGCAAGTATTTGTCAAACTCGTTGACCACCTCGCGCGGCTTGAGGCGTTTGCCGTCTGCGCTGAGTTTTTCTACCCAACCAGCCAACATGTGCATCAAGCTTAAATCTTTGTCGATCACCGGCAGCATGTTAGGACGCAGCACTTTAACAGCGACGTCTCGGCTGATGCCTTGCTTGTCTGTGATAGTCGCAAAATGAACTTGTGCTACTGAAGCACTGGCAACCGGCGTGTGGTCAAACGAGGTGAAAATCTCTGACAGTGGTTTTTTGAAGGCACGCTCAATGCTCTCCACAGCAATGCGCGAATCAAACGGCGGCACGCGGTCTTGCAAGCGTGCTAACTCGTCGGCGATATCCAATGGCAAAAGATCGCGTCTTGTTGACAACACTTGCCCGAACTTAACGAAAATTGGTCCCAAACTCTCCAAAGCTTCCCGCAAACGCTGTCCGCGTGGTGCATTCAGATTACGCCCAAGCGACGCAACACGGGCTATAGCAGTCAGCCACGGTTTTTGGAAACTCGTCAACACCAGTTGGTCTAAGCCAAAACGCAACGCAATCCAAACAATGAAGACACCCCGAAAAAGCCGTCTCATGAGGAAGCCTTATGTGGTTGATTTGCTGCAGATTGATTTCCTGCGTCAGTGTCAGCGACTTTGGTGACTAAAAATGATTTCAGACCTGCAATGATCTGTTTGACCACGCTTGCCACAGCATGAGCGGGAGCATCACCCAATATGCGTGATAAATCCTCTTCAACATCCCAGCGCACGTGGTCGACCAGCCAGTTCATCTCAGCAGCGAGCTGAACATCGCCCTCAATCTTGATAGGTGGTTTGCCGCCAGACAAGATGGTTTGCGCCAATGAAGCAGGTGAATCGTCTGCCACCAACAAGCTTAGATCTGCAACTTTATGTTCAGCCGCACGCTCTAACA
>JANPIC010000061.1:0-2845 GCA_031424795.1 Polaromonas sp.
CCTGCGTCAACATGGCAGTGCACGCACGACTGGTTGCACAAATAGCCCAGGTTGACCTGAAGTGTGCTCAGACGTTTGCGCGTCAGTGCTGGGAAGTTGCTGGTTTGAAGCAGCGGCAAGGTGGCGTGCATGTATTTCCTATGTTTTCTTAAGACTTCTTTAGATACTTCTGAACTTAGTCGCGTTGATTGCACCTATATTACAGTGTCTGGCATTTAACGTTACATAGTCGCAAAGACTTTAGGGATACATTCATCATGCAAAAAACGTTGGTAGGCGTCATAGGCGGTAGTGGCTTGTACAACATGGATTCGCTTCAAAACGCGACTGAGCACCATATGGACACACCTTTTGGCAAACCCTCAGATGTTGTCGTCACGGGCAGCATAGATGGCGTAGGCGTCGCATTTATCGCACGGCATGGGCGCGGTCATCGCTTGATCCCCTCTGAAGTCCCCTACCGCGCCAACGTCTATGTCCTCAAACAGTTGGGCGCGAAGTATTTGGTCTCGTTGTCTGCTGTTGGTTCCCTGAGCGGCGAGATGAAACCGCTGGATATGGTTTTGCCCGACCAATTTATCGACCTCACCAAGCGGCGCGACAGCACCTTTTTTGGCAACGGCGCGGTTGCGCACACCTCTTTGGCCGAGCCAGTGTGCCCCAGTTTGGCTGATGTGCTGGCCAGAGCCGTTGCTCAAACGCACAAAGAAGTCAACATGGGCGCAGATTTTGCCCTGCATCGCGGCGGTGCTTATGTGTGCATTGAAGGCCCGCAATTCTCGACCATGGCCGAATCGCACTGGTACCGCAGCATGGGTGCAAAAGTGATTGGCATGACCAACATGCCCGAAGCCAAGCTCGCCAAAGAAGCGCAAATGGCTTATGCCAGCTTGGCGATGGTGACAGATTTTGATTGCTGGCACCCGCGCGAAGCGCATGTCACCGCCAATACCGCCATTGCCAATTTGATGAAAAATGCGGGTTATGCGCAGCTGATTGCAGCAGCAGCAGTGCGTTTGCTGGGGGCTGAAAAACCGGTATCTGCAGCGCACACCGCGCTAGCCACATCTCTGGTGACACAACCCGCCGATATGACGCCAGAGGTGCTGGCGCGCTTGCAGGTGCTTTGGACGGATTAAAACTATTTCGAAAATGCCGGCAGCTTATTTGGCTGCGGTCAGCATCTTCTCTACCTGCGCCGCGTCAATCGCACCCGGCACGCGCGTGCCGTCTATGAAAAACATGGTCGGTGTACCAGTGATTTTGTGTTTTTTGCCGAACTCGACGTTGCGCGTCAGCGCTGTGGTGTCGCACGTGGCTGTTGCAATCGGTTGGTCGCGCACCATCCAGTCTTGCCATGCTTTGGCTTTGTCTTTGGCGCACCACAGATTGTTAGATTTGGTCACGGAATCTGCACCCAAGATGGGGTACAAAAACATGTAAAAAGTGGCATTGTCCACTTTTTGCATTTCCTTCTCATAACGTTTGCAGTAGCCGCAGTTCGGGTCTTCAAACACCGCAATCTTGCGCTTGCCATTGCCACGCACGATGGTGAAGGCGTCTTTGATTGGCAATGCCGCAAAGTCAATCGCGCTTAATTTGTTGGTTCTGATTTCGGTCAAATTGCTACGCGCTTTGGTGTCAAACACGCTGCCTTGAATCAGAAAGTTGCCTTCAGCATCGGTATAAAAAATGTCCGTGCCGTTCACACGCACTTCAAACAAACCATCCATAGGCGTTTTGCTGATCTCGTCAATCGCCGGCAAGTTGGGCAAACGCTCGGTGAGGTTTTTACGAATCGCGGCATCTTGCGGTGTGGCCGCAATAGCGCTGACGCTGAACAGCAAGCCAGCGACTAAATACGTCAATAAGTGAACCGAAAACTTTTTAAATGCCAACATGTGTGAATCCCAACTAAATAAACTTAACTTAAACTAAAAATAACTTTACAAACCCATGGCTCGTTTTGTGACCCACTGCTTCAGGCCACCACTGCGCTCAAAGCCCTGCATGCCCCAGTTGCGCAGCGCCTGCAAGGGCGACTCGGGTCTGGCAAACAACTGCTGCAGCCCGTCCGTCACCGTTCCCAGCGCCAGTGCGTCCAGCTTGCGCGCCCTCTCGTACCGCCGCAGCAGCTTCAAATCGCCGACAGACCGCCAATATTCCTTGCCTTTCACGGCAGCCAGCACATGTGCCAGCTCCGCCACATCCGCCAGCCCCAAGTTCAAACCCTGGCCAGACAGCGGGTGCACCGTGTGCGCCGCGTCCCCCGCCAGCGCCCAAGAGCCCAATTCGGCGTGTTTTCCGACCCCTTTACCTACCCATTTTTCCGCCCGCGCCAGCTGCAGCGGCCAAACAGCGCGTTCGCTGTACAAGGTCATCTCGCCCAAAGCATGCTCGCTGTGCGCAGCCACTTCTTTGGCAAACTCGTCACCATTCAGCGCCATCAGCGCTTTGGTCCGCTCTTCAGCTACAGACCAAACCAGCGCCACAGAGTTCCCCGGATGTGTTTGATTCGGCTCAGAAAGCGGCAAAAACGCCAAAATCTCTCCATTTTGGAACCATTGCATCGCTCGGTTGCCATGCGGCAGCGTGCCCGTCAACCGCGCCGCAATGGCGTGCTGGTGGTAAGGCGTCACGTCAAACTCAACCCCCAGTTCGTCCCGCGTCACGCTGTTTTTGCCTTCGCAAATAACGGTCAAATCGCGTCGAATGCTTTTTTGACCATCATGTAAGTGAGTGCTCGCTACCTGCTCAAGCACCGTAATCAGGGGTTGGTACTTCACAGCCTGCAGCAATTGCACCTCCAAAGCCGGCACATCCACAATCCAAGCCAGCGCCTCAG